>SMVQ01000133.1 GCA_004357655.1 Planctomycetota bacterium | reverse complement strand
CGGCGGGAGAGAACGATGAGGAACTTCCCAGAGCCAGGGCGCCGTCATCAGACGGACACTTGGCGTGAACATGGCGGGAAGTTCCTCAGGAGGAACGACGATGGCTCGCCGAAACGTGACACTTGTTCTCGAACGGGCCCTGACCGTCACTCTTCCCAGAACCGCGCGAGCCGGGCGAGGGCGGCCTGCGCCTGGTCGCCGTGGGTGCCGTGGATGCCGCGGCGATCGGGCCGGTAGGCGTGGTAGAGCTCGAGCGCGGCCGCGCGCTCCGCGGAATCGGGCAGCTCCGAGTCGCGCAGGGCGCGCAGGATCCGGCGTTCGGCGCTGCGCCACGTCCGCCAGTGGAGCCGCAGCTCGCCGGCGGCGGCGAGCGCGTTGATCGCCAGGCCCACGCGGACCTCGGGATTGCGCTCGTCCTCGAGGGCCTCCATGAGCCGGTGGAACACGGCCTCCGAGCGGAGCTTCCACATGCCTTTCGCGCATGCGAGCCGCACGCCCGGATCGGGATCCGCGAGTCGCTCGCACCAGTCGATGGGGGTCTCGGGCGCGAGGGTGCGCGCGAGCCGGCGTCGGGCCTCCGCGAGCGTATCGCGCTCGTCGAACCGGTCGAGCCACACCTCCCAATCGAGAGTCCCCGTCTCGCGGTAGAGATCGAAGGCGATCGCCCAGCCGAGGAAGTGCACGAGCACGTTCTCCTTGATCGTGGCGTCGTCCGAAGCCCGGAGCTCCAGGAGCCGCGTGAGCTCGGCGTCCGAGAATCGCTCCTCGGAGAGCTCGCGCCAGGGCCAGCAGGCGAGCCCGTCGACGACCCAGCGACCTCCGACGAGCAGCCCGTCGCCGAGGATCGAGGCGTAGCCTTCCTCGAACCACAGTGGGAGCGAGCGGCCCGACTCAGCGATCCGCGCGTGCACGAGCTCGTGCACGGCCGTCCCTGCGTCCGCCGTTCCGATGAAGATGCCGGTCGGCGCGAACGGCCCCGACCCGCCGCGCGAATGGTAGGCCTGGATGAGCGCCGGCCCGATTCCGGGAATGTCCTCGATCGCGTCCTCCCTGTCGCGGCGAATCGACCCGCGTTGCGCCCCGTCCAGGCTGACCGCGCCGTTCCAGGCGTGGACGTGTACGCGCCGCTCGAATGGGCCGAGAGCCGCCTCCACGGCCTCGAACGCGGGGTTGAACGCCGCCTCGAAGGCTTCCGGCGACACCTCGCTCGCCCGCTCTTCGTAGAGCGTCCAGCGATCGTAGCGACGCACCGGCTCCCAGCTCGAACAGCCGGCGAGGAGGAGGAGGAGGGGGAGAGTGAGCGATCGCATCGTTGGGAACATCTCGTGCCCGTGCCGCTTCGGCGCGCGTCGCGTCCGGATTGCGGGCGCGACGGGCACGGGAATGTGAGTATCCTAGCATGTGCCGCCGGGCCGCCCCGTATGGTCGTTCCAGCCCCACCTCGATCCTCCTCTACCAACGAATCCATGGCCAGCTTTCGCGCCGAGCTCGACAAGGACAGCAGCATCGTCCTCGTGATGGTGACCGAAGACGACGGCAGCGAGCACGACTACCAGTTCGACTTCGACTCCAGGTCGGGGCGGTACGAGTTCTCTGAACGCGACATCCTCGAGCGGGACTTCGGCGAAGAGTGGGTCGATGAGATGGAGCAGGCGATCGAGGGCCTCATAGCGCAGGCCATCGGCCGGAAGTAGCCGGGGCGCGAAGCGCCACACCCATGCGCCGTGTCTTCATCCTCGTCCTGGACTCGCTCGGCGTCGGCGCGCTGCCGGACGCGGACCGGTTCGGCGACGCCGGCACGCACACCCTCGACCACATCGTGTCGGCGGCGGGTGGGCTCGACGTGCCGCGCCTCACGGCGATCGGCCTGGGTCACGTCCCCGGCGTCACCGGCGTGCCGCGCGTCGCCCGTCCGGAGGGCGCGTTCGGGCGCATGGCGGAGCGCTCCATCGGCAAGGACACGTCGACGGGACACTGGGAGATGATGGGCTGCCCCCTCGAGCACGCGTTCCCGGTCTTTCCCGAGGGCTTTCCGGACGAGATCATCGACGCCTTCGTCGAGCGCTCCGGGGTGCCGGGCATCCTCTGCAACGCGGCCGCTTCCGGCACCGAGGTCATCGAACGCCTCGGCGTCGAGCACATCGCGACGGGCAAGCCGATCGTGTACACGAGCGCCGACAGCGTCTTCCAGGTCGCCGCGCACGAGGCGCACTTCGGGCTGGAGCGCCTGTACGAGGTCTGCCTGATCGCCCGGGAAATCCTCACGCCGCATGGCGTCGCGCGCGTGATCGCGCGGCCGTTCGTCGGCGCTCCCGGCGCGTTCGAACGCACGTACAACCGCAAGGACTATTCACTCGAGCCGCCGCATGACACGGCCCTCGATCGGCTGAAGGCCGGCGGCGTGCCGGTCGTCGCCGTGGGCAAGATCGAGGACATCTTCGCCGGCCGCGGCGTCACGCGCTCGGTCCACACCGAAGGCAACCGCGACGGCATGCGCAAGACGACCAGGATTGCGCGCGAGCTCGAGGGCGGGCTCTGCTTCCTGAACCTCGTCGACTTCGACATGCTCTACGGCCACCGCCGCGACGCCCCGGGCTACCGGCGCGCGCTCGAGGAGTTCGACGCGGACTACGTCGCGTTCGAGGCCGAGCTGCGCGCGGATGACATCGTTCTGCTCACCGCGGACCACGGCAACGACCCCACGCACGCCGCGGGCACGGACCACACGCGTGAGTACGTGCCGATCCTGGCGGCGGGCCCGGGCGTCAAGGGCGGCGTCGACCTCGGTACGCGCACGAGCTTCGCCGACGTCGGGGCGACGGTGGAAGAGGCGTTCGGACTCGTCCCGGGCGAATTCGGACGGTCATTCCTGGCAGAGATTCGCCCCTGATGGACGTCCGCCGCATTCTGGCGACCAAGCGCGACGGGCAGGCGCTCTCGAAGGCCGATATCGACGCGTTCATCACCGGCTACGTCGCGGGCGACGTCCGCGACTACGAGGCGTCGGCGCTGCTCATGGCGATCTTCATGGTCGGGATGGAGGAGGATGAGCTCTTCCATTGGACGGGTGCGATGCTGCGCTCGGGTGACGTGATGGACCTGGAGGGCATCGCGGGTCAGAAAGCGGACAAGCACTCGACGGGCGGCGTGGGCGACAAGGTGTCGATCCCGCTGGCGCCCGCCGTCGCCGCGTGCGGCGTGCGCGTGCCGATGGTGTCGGGGCGCGGGCTCGGACACACGGGGGGCACGCTCGACAAGCTGGAGTCGATCCCTGGGTTCCGGACCGCCCTCGATCCGGCCACCTTCCGCCGCGTTCTCGAGCGCACGGGCGTCGCGTTCGGGGGGCAGACGGAGCGCCTCGTGCCCGCGGACAAGAAGCTCTACGCGCTGCGCGACGTCACGGGTCTCGTCGCATCGATCCCACTCATGGCGAGCTCGATTCTCTCGAAGAAGCTGGCCGAGGGCCTCGACGCGCTCGTGCTCGACGTGAAGTTCGGCTCGGGCGCGTTCCTGGCCGACCCGGAACGCGGCGCCGAGCTCGCGCGCACGATGCTCGGCCTCACCGAACGGTTCGGGTTGCCCGCGACCGTGTTCCAGACGTCGATGGGTCAGCCGCTCGGGCTCGCCGTCGGCCACACGCTCGAGATCGCGGAGAGCCTCGCGTGCCTCGCCGGCGACGGTCCGGCCGACCTGCGCGAGCTCGTCACGACCTTCGGCGGCGAGCTGCTCGTCGCCTGCGGCGCGGCGGAAGACCTCGACGCAGGGCGAGGCGCCGTCGCGGCGAGCCTCGACGACGGCCGCGCGATGGACGTCTTCGAGCGGGTCGTGGCCGAGCAGGGCGGAGACACGGCGTGCATCGCGGACCCGGGCGCGCTGCCGTCCGCGCCCGATGTGGAGACGATCGTGGCGGAGGAGGAGGGCGTGCTCCTGTTCGCCGACTGCTGCGCCGTGGGGGAGGCCGTCGCCGTCCTCGGGGGCGGGCGCCAGCGGCTCGAGGACGAGATCGATCCCGTCGTCGGCGTCGTGTTCCACAAGCGGGCCGGCGAGCGCGTCCGCGCGGGCGACGCCCTCGTCGAGATCCACCACCGCGACGGCGCCGGGCTCCCGAAGTGCCGGCGGCACCTGGCGCGCGCCCTGTGGATCGACGAGATCGGCGAAGCGTGGGAGCGCCCGCCGCTCGTTCTCTCGCGGCTCACGGCGTGAGCGGGTAACGTACCCGCCGTGACCATCCTGCGCGCCCTTCTCGGACTCCTCTTCTTCTGCGCCCTCGCGTGGCTGATGTCGAGCCACAAGCGACGCGTGGACCTGCGCTTGGTCGTGGCCGGGATCCTGATGCAGATCGCCCTCGCGGTGATCATCCTGCGCACGGACCTCGGTCGAAACGCCCTGGACGGGCTGTCCGAGCTCGTGACGACGTTCCTCTCCTTCGGGGAACAGGGCGCGAAGATGGTCTACGGCGCGCTCGCCGGCTTCTACGTCGACGAGTCCGTGCCGGGCGCGGCGCCTTCGGAGCTCACCTGGTTCTCGAGCTATCCGTTCCACCTCTCCGACGAACAGCAGAAAGGCGTCCAGATCGTCTTCGCGTTCAAGGCGCTGCCGACGATCATCTACTTCTCCTGCGTGATGGCGATCCTGTACTACCTCGGGATCATGCAGCGCGTCATCTGGGTCCTGGCCAAGGCCATGTCCTTCTTGATGAAGGTTTCGGGGGCCGAGTCGCTGGCGATGGCCGCCAACGTGTTCGTGGGACAGACCGAGGCGCCGCTCGTCGTGCGGCCCTACATCCCCACGATGACGAAGTCGGAGCTGATGGCGCTCATGACGGGCGGCTTCGCGACGATCGCGGGCTCGGTGCTCGCCGTGTACATCGGTGTGCTCGGGGCGGAGTACGCGGGACACCTCCTCGCCGCGAGCTTCATGTCGGCGCCCGCGGCCTTCGTGCTCGCGAAGATCATGGTCCCGGAGACGGAGGTGTCGGCCACCGCTGGTGGCGTGAAGATCGAGCTCGACCGCACCTCGGTCAACGTGCTCGACGCGGCCGCGGACGGGACCTCGGCGGGCCTCAAGCTCTACCTCAATGTGGTCGCGATGCTGATCGCCTTCGTCGCCCTGGTCGCGCTCGTCAACTGGGGCCTCGGCGCGATCCCGATGGGCGAAGGCAATGACCCCCTCACGCTGCAGCGCATCTTCGGCTGGGTGTTCTCACCCGTGGCCTGGATGATGGGCGTCGCCTGGGAGGACTGCCAGACGTTCGGGGGCTTGCTCGGGACCAAGATCGCCGTCAACGAGTTCGTCGCCTTCACGGACCTGGCGCAGATCGCTTCGCAGACCACGCCGGTGATGTCCGACCGCAGCCTCAAGATGGCCGCCTACGCCCTCTGCGGCTTCGCCAACTTCAGCTCGATCGGCATCCAGATCGGCGGCATCAGCCCCCTCGCTCCCAATCGGCGCCAGGACCTCTCGCGCCTCGCCTTGCGCGCGATGCTCGGCGGGGCGTTCGCCTCGTGGATGACGGCCACGGTCGCGGGGATGTTCCTCGAGTGATCCCGGCGACGCTCTCTTCCGTCGAGCGGCTCGCGGCCGAGCTGGAAGAGCACGGGCTCGCGGACTTCCAGCTCGCGTTCGTGCTCGGCTCGGGGCTCGGCGCGTTCACCGAGCGCGTCGCCGACGCGCACGAAGTGTCCTTCGAGGAGCTCGCGGACATGCCCGTGAGCCGCGTCCCCGGTCACGCGGGGAGATTCGTCGTGGGCGAGGTTGCGGGCACGCGGGTGATCGTGCAGGAGGGTCGCGTCCACCTGTACGAGGGTTGGAGCGCGCACGAGGTGACGCGCTCGGTGCGCGCCTTCGCGCGCCTCGGCTGCCGGGCGCTCGTGCTGACGAACGCCGCGGGGGGGCTCGTCCCCGATTGGCCGGTGCCGTCGCTGATGCGCGTGGTCGACCACTTGAACCTGCAGGGCAGGACGCCCCTGCTCCGGACCGAGGTCGGGCGCGGGTCGCCCTACGACGGGGAGCTGGGCGCCGCGCTCGAGGGTGCCGCGGAGGAAGCCGGCGTGCGCCTCTTCAAGGGCGTGTACGCGGGCCTCTTGGGACCGACGTACGAGACGCCGGCCGAGGTCGGTCTGCTCGCGAAGATCGGCGCGGACGCGGTCGGGATGAGCACGGTGGCGGAGGCGCTCGCTGGCCAGGCGAGCGGGATGCGAGTCGCTGCGATCTCTTGTATCTCGAACCATGCCGCCGGGGTCACCGCGGCGCCGCTCTGCCACGACGAGGTCGTGCGCGCGGGGGCGGTGATCGCCGCGGATTTCTGCGAAGTGCTCGAGCGCGCCGTCCCCAGGCTCACCGCCGCGATCGGGTAGACTCTCCGCCCGCATGGGACGAGGGCAAATGGACGTCAGGGCGATCGCGAAGCGCGCGGCGGGCCGGGCCCTCGCGGAGCAGGGTCGCGACCGGCACGTACACGGGGCGTCCATCGCGCGCGACGTGCCCGCCGGCGTCCAGGTGTCGGTGCACCCCGCGGGCAACCCCTCGCGTCCGGGGTCGGCCGCCCGGGCACCTGACAGCCGCGCACGCCGCGGGCTCGTGACCGGGGACTGCCTCGCGGACGTGCCCGACGGCGGCACGTTCCGGGTGGGGCGCGACGCGCTCGTGACGCCGCTCGCGGAGGAGGAGGCGTGGCGCCGGGGGATCCGATTCCAGAGCGGGACCGCGGTCGGCGGCACCGTGTCCTTGCGCGTCGCGGTCGGGTCCGACCACGGCGGGTACGCGCTCAAGTGCGAAGTGCTCGATTGGTTGCGCGAGCTCGGGCACCGCGCCCTCGATCTCGGGACGCGTGACACGAACGCCTGCGACTATCCGGATTTTGCGCGCGCCGTCGCGCTCGCAGTCGCGAACGGACAGGCGGACTTCGGGGTCTGCATCGACGGCGCTGGCATCGGCTCGGCGATGGCGGCGAACAAGGTGCCCGGGGTCCTCGCCGCCAACTGCTGGAGTACGCAGGCCGCCGCGAACGCGCGCGAGCACAACCACGCCAACGTCCTCACGCTCGGCGCGGGGATGATCGCGCGTGGAACGGCGCAGGACGTCTTGCGCGTGTTTCTCGGGACGGCGGCCGGCGGGGGGCGCCACGCGCGGCGCGTGGCCAAGATCCGCGCGATCGAGACCTCGACGACGAACGTGGGAGCGGCGGGCGCCCAGCCGGGATGATTCATGGATGAGCACCCCGAGCGCTCCTACTCGGCCCCTGCCGGCACTCTTCACGCACCGGGTGCCCCTTCGGATCGATCCACTGGATCGATCCGAGCCCGCTGCGCGGGACCGGGGCTCACCCCTCGACGACCGGCACCGGTCGCCGGCGGGGCCGGTACGCGGAAAATATGGGCAGGAGCTGAGTTGAAGCACTCTGGGCACTCCTTCACGAATAACCTGGGCTAGCGCTCCACGCTCCATGCCGGCGATGCGGATAGACACGAATGACGGCGCGTTCGACGCGGAGACGCTCGAGGCGGTCCTGGCCGAGATCGGGCGCCAGATCCTCGACCACGGCCTCGGCGCAGTCGGGACGTTCGGTCAATGGGGCTGCACCTCGATCTCCGTGGAACTGTGCCCCGAGCGGGTCGACGAGATGGTGCGCGCCGGCGCCTGCCGCCTCGGTGTGTGCAACCCCGACACCGGCACCCTGGGCGGCCTCGCGAAGTACCTCGACCACACGATCCTCAAGCCCGATGCGACCGTCACGGA
The DNA here is from genome assembly GCA_004357655.1 of Planctomycetota bacterium. Classification (GTDB taxonomy): domain Bacteria; phylum Planctomycetota; class UBA1135; order UBA1135; genus N075bin59. Next base: position 32,513 of record SMVQ01000133.1, on the reverse strand, counting down.
GATCGACGAGCTCTGCGACGAAGCGTTGCGCCACCGGTTCGCCTCCGTCTGCGTCAATGGCGCGTGGGTCCGGCGCTGCGCCGAGATCCTCGACGGCTCGGACGTGCTCGTGTGCTGCGTGATCGGCTTCCCGCTCGGCGCGATGGCGTCGGAAGTCAAGGTCTACGAAGCGCGCCGCGCGATCGAGGACGGCGCGTGCGAGATCGACATGGTGATCCACATCGGCGCCCTGAAGTCGGGTGACGACGCCTTCGTCCAGCGCGACATCGCCGGCGTCGCCGAGGTCTGTCACCGCCACGGCGCGAAGCTCAAGACGATCCTCGAGACCTGTCTGCTCACCGACGCCGAGAAAGTGCGCGCGTGCGAGCTCGCGAAAGCAGCCGGCGCGGACTTCGTGAAGACGTCGACGGGCTTCTCGAAGGGCGGCGCGACCATCGCGGACGTCGCCCTGATGCGCCGCACCGTCGGACCCCGCCTGGGCGTCAAGGCCTCGGGCGGCGTGCGCGACGTCGAGACCGCGAGAGCGATGATCGACGCCGGCGCGACGCGTATCGGCGCTTCGGCGTCCGTCGCGATCGTCGGTGCGTAACCGACAGTGCGACCCCTTAGGGTCCGCGCAACAATAACTCCCCATTCTGGGCGAGCACTCGTCGTTCCCGGCAAGGCACGACGCCGACCGCGTATCCGCTGCGATACGCCGAGAAGGAGCAACGCAGCCGGGGGCGGCGAGGGCCGTCCAGAATCGGGAGTTATTGTTGCGCGGGCCCATAGGGCCCGTCCGGAAGCAAAGGTCACATTGCGCCGGCCCTCGGCGCCCGTGGCTGCGTTGCGCCTCCTCGGAAACCAGCTAGGTTGCCTGCGTCGGCGCGCCTTGCCACGAACGCCGATGCCTCGCCAAAATGTGACCTTTATTCCCGGACGGGCCCTTACTGTCGGTTACGCGCCAGTGACGTGGACGATGACCCCGCGCGTATGTCCCCGGCGCCGGTGCTCGACCAAGAACAGCCCCTGCCACGTGCCGAGCGCGAGCGCGCCGCCGGCGATCGGGATCGTTTCCGAGGTCTTCGTCACGGCCGAACGCAGGTGCGAAGGCATGTCGTCGGGACCCTCGGCGGTGTGCGTGTAGGCGGCGTCGCCATCGGGCGCGATGCGCTCGAGCCACGCGAGGAGGTCGGCCGAGGCGCTGGGGTCGGCGTTCTCCTGGATGACGAGGCTCGCGGACGTGTGGCGGCAGAAGACGACGCAGAGTCCGGTCGTGACGCCCGAGGCGGCGACGGCGCGCTCGACCTCCCGCGTGAGCTCGTAGAGACCGCGGCCCTCGGTCTCGATCGTGAGTTCTTCCTGGTGATGCAGCATCGCGCGCCGTAGCGCATTCTGAGCTGAGGCGAGCCGGTGCGCGAGGGGCCAGGGCCGCTAACAGAACTGCCCGTCGATGAGCTGCCGGGCGATCATGAACTCATCGGGCTCGCGGCCGCCGCGCGGGGCGGCGAAGGTGACCCGGTCCGGGTCGATACCCTGGGTGGCGAGGGCGACTTGATGCACCCGCACGACGTCGAGCACCCGGTCCTCCAGGCGCCGGCCGGCGGGTGATTGAAAGACGAAGTCGGCCGACCCTTCCTGGAGCGTCTCCGGGTCGATCTCGGGGCGCTCCGTCGGCCCCGCCACGCGGATGAAGGCCGGCCGGTCGCCCCCGTGCCACTCCGAGCGGGCGAGGAGGCCCCAGAGGCGGACCCCGTCGTGCGCGCGCAGCCTGAATTCGACGATGTCCCGCCCTCTGCCGGACAGGTCCGGACGCGGCAGGATCAGGAGCGACTGACGGACTAAGCCCATGCCCTGCAGTCGATTACGCCAATATGTGGGCTCGAGTAGGAGTGGATGCACGGCCCTCTTCACTTGCATATCTGCGACAGTCAAGCCCGACGGGAGCACCTGGCCGAACGCTCTTTCCGGCGAAAAGGGGGGATTTTCCGCGACCGTCGGGGGGGGGGCACCGGGGCCGGCACGGTGCTCTCGTCCGGGCCGGCCGGTGTCCGCCGGAGCCCGCGCCACACCGGTGTAAAGCAGCCGTAATCAGGCGCGCAGCAAGGGCTAAGGCCCGAGCAATCCTTCTCTGGGGCACCGCGAATCACCTATGATGCCCCCACCTTCGGGGCTCCCACGGCTCCGGGGGACCTGTCGGTCCAGGCCTCTCCAGCACGGGCAAGCCCCCTTGCCGTCCACCCCGCTTCCGACGCGGGAGAGGCAGTCCCCTAGCCCAGAAGTTAAGGAGAGAGGGCGATGCGCCTCTTTGCGACTTGGTTGGCCTGCTCCCTCGCCGCCGGGGCCGCCGCGAGCCCGATTTTCGCGCCCGACGTCCGACCCGGGACGGCCCAGGAGGGCGAGACGCTCTTCATCAAGGCGGGGCGCCTGATCGTGAAGCCCGGCGAGGTCCTCGACAACGCGCAGGTCATCGTGCGGGGCGGTCTCATCATCGAGGTCGGCACAGGGCTCGCCAAGCCCGAGGGCGCGCGCGAGATCGAGGCCGCCGTCGTCTGCGCCGGCTTCATCGATCCCTGGTCGACGCTGGGTGTGGACGCGGCCTCCGTCCGTGACGACCGCACCGGCATCGCGACCCGCACGGTCGATGCGATCGACGTCTTCTCGAACGACCGACTGCGGCTCGAGACCCTGCGCTCGGGCGTGACGAGCGTCCGCACGCAGGCCGGCGACAAGAGCAAGTTCGGCGGTATCGGCGCGATCGTACACGTCGCTCCGGGTACCTCGCGCGAGGCCGTCGTCGTGCTCGCGGACGCCAACGTTGCGGCCTCCGTCGGGCTGTCGCGCGGCGGCCGCAAGATGGACGTGTTCGACCGCGTCTCCGAGATCGACAAGCTCATCAGCGAGATCGAGTCCGGGCGGAAGTACGAGGAAGACCTGACGGAGTACGAGCACGAGCTCACCGAATGGAAGGTGGAGGTCGCCGAGAAGGAGGCGAAGCTCGAGAAGGACTTCAAGAAGGCCAAGAAGAGCCGCACGAAGAAGGTCGAGGAGGCCGAGGAGAAGGGCAAGGAGTTCAAGGAAAAGAAGTACAAGGACATCAAGAAGCCCAAGCCGCCCAAGTTCGACCTCGACAAGGAGATCATGGCGCGCGTCGCGCGCGGCGAGTTGCCGCTCGTCGTGCAGGCCCACCGCGCGGGCGAGATCCGCGAGCTCCTCGACCTCACCGAGCCGTTCGACCGCCTGCGACTCGTGATCACGGGAGGGACGGAAGCCGTCGCCTTCGCGGAGGAGCTGGCCGAGCGCCGCATTCCAGTCATCGTCTGGCCCGCACCGCTCGGTACGACGCGGGCCGACGAGCTGTCGGGCCACGACCTCGGGCTCGCGGGACGGCTCGCGGACGCCGGTGTGCGCGTCCTGATCGGCAGCGGCGGCAGCTCGGCGTCGCGCGACCTGCCCTTGCTCGCCGGTGTCGCGATCGGACACGGCCTCGATCGCGCCGCGGCGTTCGAGGCGCTCACGCTAGGCGCGGCGCGCACGTTCGACGTCGCCGATCGGATCGGATCGGTGGAGCGCGGAAAGCTCGCCGACCTCATCGGCCTCGACGGCCCGCCCCTCGTCTCGACCTCCCGCGTCCGCTACGTGATCGTCGGCGGCGAGGTCGTTCTCACTCCGGAGAATTGATCGCATGCTCACAAGGGCACTCTTCCTCTCGGCCCTCCTCGCGCCCGGCGGTGTACCCGATCTCGCCGCGGTCACGCCCCCGGACTCGTTCGCGATCCGCGCCGCGCGCGTCCACCTGGGCGGCGGCGTGGTCGTCGAGAACGGCATGGTCCTCGTGGAGGACGGCCGCATCACGGCCTCCGGCGCGAACGTGACCGTGCCGGACGGCGTGCCCGTGATCGAGCACGAGGGCGACCTCTCCGCGGGCATGATCGCCTTGCACGATCACTCGGCCACGCGCGGAGAGAACTACGACAGCACGCGCGCCATCCTCGCCGAGGCGCAGCTCGTCTTCGCCCTCGACGTGGGGCACTCCGACCTCGCGCGGCTCGCGAGTGAAGGCGTGACCTCGATCGTCGTCGCGCCCGGCCCCCAGGCCCTCGTGGGCGGCATCACGGCGGTCGTGAAGACGACGGGCCGCGCCGTCAAGCGCCGCGCGCAGCTCGACGTTTCGCTATCGTCCATCTCGCTGCGCGCAGCGCGGTTCCCGACGAGCTACGCCGGCGCCGTGGCCGAGCTGACGCGTCGCTTCGAGGAGGCCGAGGGCGCGTTCGCCGACGCCGCGGCGGGCAAGCTGCCCGTCCTCCTGCGCGTCGGACCGCGGCACGAGGTCCAGCGCGCCGTCGAGTTCGCCAAGCGCCTGAAGCTCGTGGGAGCGCTGTACGGCGCGCCGCGCGCGGGCGAGCTTGCGGATGCGATCAAGGCCGCGAACCTCGCCGTGATCCTGCCTCCGTTCGACCCCGGCGACGACAGCCGCGGACCCAAGTCGGCCGTACAGCTCGCTGCCGCGGGCGTCCCGTTCGGGTTCGCCCTCGATGCGCCGGCGCGCCACCCGGCCAGTCTGCGGCTCGGCGCCGCGGCGTGCATGCGCGCGGGGCTCGAGCCGAGCGCAGCCTGGGACGCCCTGACCTCCGGGGCCGCGGCGATCGCGGGCGTCGACGGCTACATCGGCAGTCTGGCGCCCGGGATGGACGCCGATCTCGTCCTGTGGAGCGGCCCTCCGCTCGACCTCGGCAGCTCCGTGGTCGCCGTCTACGTCGACGGCAAGCGTGTGTTCGGAGGCGACGAATGATGCTGCTCCTTTTCGCGGGCCCGCTCCTCTCGCTCGCAGGCTCGCCCTCCGTGCACGAAGGCGTCACGGTCTACGCCGAGCGCCTCTACACCTCGACGGGCGAGGTCGTCGAGAACGCGGCCATCCGCGTCGAGGACGGCAAGATCGCCGCGATCACGGGCGGCACCGAGGCCCCGGACGGCGACGACGTCCTGCGCGCCGTGGCGGTGACGGCGGGCATGATCGACGCGAGCGTCCGGATCCACACGGGCAACTTCTCGGTCGAGGATGCGCACGAGATCCAGCCCCACCGACGCGTCGCGGAAGCGCTCGACCCCTTCGACTACCGTTGGAAGCGGATGCTCAGGAGCGGCGTCACGACGGGGCTGGTCTGCCCCGAGGATCGCAACGTGATCGGTGGTTTCGGCGTCGTGCTGAAGATGGGCGGCGAGCCTTCGATCGCCGCGCGGACCGTGAAGGCGGACGCGGTCGTGCGGGGCGCGATCGGCGGCGAGCCGAGCCGGGGCAACCACCCCGCGCGCGGCCGCCCCAGCGACTTCTACTCGCGCCGCCCCACGACGCGCATGGGCGTCGAGTGGGAGTGGCGCAAGGCGTTCTACGACGCCTCCGCCGCGGCGCGCATCCCCGAGCGGGCGTTCCCGGGCAGCGACGTGCTGCAAGCCGTGCTCGCCGGTCGGGTGCCCCTGTCGATCCAGGCGTGGACGACCCAGGACATCCGCACGGCCGTCTTCTTGAAGGAGGAGATGCAGCGCGAGGGCCTGGGCGAGATCGACCTCATCATCGATGCGGCGGCGGAGGCGTGGAAGGAGCCGCAGCTGCTCACGCGCTCGGGCGTCAAGATCATCCTGCCGCCGTTCGACGCCGATGGACGCACGGGACCCGACGGCGCGTTCATCGCCTGGAACGTCGCCAAGATGCTCCAGGACCTCGGGGTCCCGATCGCCCTCTCGAGCCACGGCGCCTCCGATCCCACGCAACGGCTCGCGCGCCAGGCCGGCTACGCCATGCGCGGCGGCTTGACGTTCGACGAAGCCCTCGCGGCGGTGACCCTTCAGCCCGCGCGGATGCTCGGGGTCGAGGATCGCGTGGGCACCGTCGAGGTGGGCAAGGACGCCGACCTCGTCCTCTGGAGCGGGACGCCGTTCGAGATCACGTCGCGCATCACGGGCGTGCTCCTGGACGGAGCCGTCGTGATCGATCCACGCCAATGAGCACGCACAGCCAATCGAACCCCATGGACACCGTCCGACAGCTCGGAGTGCCTTCGATGATCAACAAGCCGCGGGCCTGCGCCCGAATCGTTGCCGCGCTCGGCATCGCCCTCCTCGCGACGACCGCCGAGGCCTCGGACAAGCTCGCCATCAAGGCCGGGCGCGTGATCACCGTGACCGGTGAGGACATCGTCGATGGCGTCATCGTCATCGAGGGCGGGAGGATCACCGCCGTCGGCGTCGCGGGGGAGGTCGCCATCCCGTGGGACGCCGAGGTGATCGACGTGCCCGAGCTCACGGCCTTCCCGGGCTTCGTGGAGGCCCACACCTGGAGGGGGATGGACCGCGCGAACGAGTCGATCGACGTGGCCCCGTTCCTCGACATCCGGGACTCGATCGACCCGGTGAACTTCTATTTCGAGGACATGCTGCGCAGCGGCGTGACCACGATCGGCGTCGGGCAGGGCAACGCCTGCGTGATCGGCGGCCAGGGGATGATCGTGAAGCCGCGCGGCATGACGGTCGAGGAGATGCTCGTCCGCCCGCGGTCGGGCCTCAAGATGTCGATCGCGCCCAAGTCGGGCAAGTCGCGCGCAACTCAGGCCCAGGCCCTCCGCCGGGCCTTCGCCGACCTGCGCCGGCACCTCGAGCAGCTCGTTCAGGCGCAGAAGGACGGCGACGACACGGCGCGCCGCGAGGCGCTCTACCAGGGCCGCGACCTCGAGGGCGAGCGCGGCAAGGGGCGCGCGATGGGCGGGATCGCCTGGAAGGTCGATGGGCTCGAACTGGTTCCACGCGGGGAGATCGACGAGAAGCTGGAGCCCCTGCTCGACGTCGTCGAGGGCAACGTCACGGTGTGGATCTACTGCGGCGCGCCGATGGACGTCCCGATCGCGCTCGACATCGCGCGCGAGAACGGCTTCCTGCAGGAGACGCGGCTGGTTCTCGACAACTCCTGCTGGAAGGCGGCGGACGTGATCGCCGAGGCGGGCGTGCCCGTGGTGCTCGACTCACGACTGATGCACGTCGAGCGGGATCCCGTCACCGGCGAGGAGATCGAGACCTTCGTGCCGGGCGTCTTCCACGAGCAGGGTGTGACCTTCGCCCTGCGCTCGGTGAACTCGACGACGGAGTCGCTCTGGTTCCAGGCGGCGATGTGCGTGGCCTACGGCATGGACGAGGCCGCGGCGCTGGCGGCCGTCACGACGACGCCGGCCGAGATCCTCGGTGTGGGGAACAGGGTCGGCGGGCTCTCCGTGGGGATGGACGGCAACGTGCTGCTCTTCTCCGGCGATCCCCTGAGCGTGACCTCCTTCGTCGAGTACGTGATCATCGAGGGCGAGCTCGCCTACGACCGCTCGACCGACGTGCGCGCGAAACACATTCTCGAGGGCTTGGTGCCCCCGAACACGGCGTCGGCCGCCGACATGGAGATAGGCGAGCACGGTGACGACGGCGACGGCGACGGCGACGGCGACGACGGCGGCGATGACGACGACGATGACGGCGACGATGATGGCGACGATGATGGCGACGATGATGAGGGGCAGGACGAATGATCTCCGCCGCCCTCTTCAGCCTGCCCTTGGTCCTCGCGGCCCCCGCGGCCCTCGCGACCGACACCGTCGCGCTCAAGGCGGGCACCATCCACCTCGTCGACGGTGACGAGGTGCTGGAGGGCGGGACGATCCTCATCCGCGACGGCCGGGTGGTCGCCGTGGGTCTGGACGTCGCGATCCCCGGCGACGCGCGCATCGTCGACTACGGACCGGGTGCGGTCATCGTCCCCGGGTTCGTCGCGGCGGACAGCCGGTATGGCTTCAGTCCATACGCGGCGGAGCGCGCCGCCGAGCCGGGCCTCATGGCGATCGATCAATTCGACGGCTACTCGAGCTACTACCCCGCGCTCACGACCGGCATCACGTCGATCTACATCGCGCCCGCGCGGGGGCGCCTGATCGCCGGTCAGGGCGCCGTCGTGAAGACGGGTGGCGAGGGCTCCCGCGTCCTGGCGCAGAGCACCGGACTGCACGGCAGCATCAGCGACGAGGCGCGGCGAACGCCCGGGTACTGGGAGCCGCCCATCCCCGCGACGGTCGATGTCGGCCTCGGGGTCGTTCAACCTCAGCTCCCGCGCACGACGATGGGCGCACTGGTCGCGCTCGACGAGCTGCTCGTGCTCGCGCGCGGCGGAGTGGGTGAGGAGGAGTACGGGCCGTACGCGGGACCGGTGCTCGCCGAGCTCATCGATGCCGGCGCGAGCTGGCGGATGGGCGCCGTGGAACCGAGCGAGATCCTGGCGCTGCTCGAGTTCTTTGGACGGGCGGGTCTGCCCCTCGTGCTCGACGGCGCCGCGGGCGCGGGCGAAGTGGCGGACGCGATCGCGGAGGCCGGCGTGCCGGTGATTCTCAGCGTGCCGCTCAGTGTCGGACGCGCCGGGCGCAACGCAGGCAAGGGCGAAGACGACCGCTGGCCCGAGTACGACACGGCCTCGCGGCTCGCCGCTGCGGGCGTCGAGTTCGCGATCACGACGCCCGCGACAGCTTCGGTCGGAGACCTGCGGTTCGCGGCGGCCATCTCCATGCGCGGCGGCCTCAGCGAGGCGCGCGCACTCCGCGCGATCACCCTGGAACCGGCGCTCATTCTCGGCGTCGCCGACCGTGTCGGCAGCATCGCCGCCGGGAAGGACGCGGACCTTGTCGTTTTGAACGGCGGCCCCCTCGGTAGGGCGACAAGCGTGGTCGCGACGTGGATCGATGGCGAGCTCGCATGGAGTCCGCACGATGCGGAGTCCGCCGGCGGCGCTTCCGGCGCATCGTCCCCTCCCGTCGTGATCGAGGTCGAGGAGCTCCACGTCGGCGACGGCGAGGTGCTCTCCCCCGGAGCGCTCCTCATGCAGGACGGCCGGATCATCGAGGTCGGGCGTTTCGTCTCGCGACCCGCCGGCGCGATGGTCGTACGCGGTCGTGCGGCGATGCCCGGCATGATCGACGCGCTCGGGCACCTGGGCCTCGAGGGCTCGAGCAAGAAATTCTCGGCGCGCTTCGACCTCTCGCGCATCCTGGAGCCCGGGGACGCCGTCGACCGCCGCGTGGCGAGAGCCGGCGTGACGACGGTCCTCCTGAGCTCGCGTTCCTCTCCGGGCAAGGGCTCGCCCACGATCGCGTACAAGCCCGCCGGGGGCGACCACGAACGCATGATCGTCGCGAACCCGAGTGCGCTGCGCGTGGAGTGGAGCCAAAAGATCCGCACCGCTTCGGGCGAGAAGGTGCGCGAGGCGCTCGAGAAGGCTGCGAAGTACAAGGACAAGTGGGCGGAGTACGAGCAGAAGCTCGCCGCGTGGACGCCGCCTCCGCCCGAGGAGGACGCAGACGAGGAGGAGGACGAGGACGAGAAGGACGACGAAAAAGAGGGCGACGACGAGGACGACGACGGCAAGAAGAAGAAAAAGAAGAAGAAGAAGAAGGGCGAGGAAGAGGCCGCACGACCCGTCACCGGCGTATGGGAAGGCGAGGTCGATGGCGCCCGGTTGCGATTCCGCCTGAACGACCAGGACGGGGCGATCGAGGGGAACATGCGCTGCGCCGCATTCTCCGAGCATCTCGTCGAGCTCGAGGGCACGCGTGAAGAGCAGACGATCCGCGTCGAAGGGCTTGGGTCGCGCGGAGTCGTCAGCGCGGAGCTCGAATTGTCGGAGGACAAACTCACCGGGCAGGTGACGGTTGGGGGCGAGGCGACGGACGTCGAGCTCACGCAGACCTCCACCGAATACGTGGTCGCCGCGCGTCCCGAGCGCCGCAAGCCCGAGACCGTCTCGGAACCGAAAGGCAAGCCCAAGTCCCCCGGCATCAATCCCGAGCTCGAACCGTGGCGCCAGGCGATGCTGGGCCACGGTTCCGTGATCGTCACGGTGACACGCCAGGACGAGATCCTCGAGTGCGTCGACGAGTTCGCGAAGTACGGCATCGAGCCGGTGCTCTTCAATGCGACCGAGGCGTACAAGGTCGTGGACCAGATCCGGGACCGGATCGCGGGCGTGATCCTGACGCACAACGTCGTGACGACCAGCTCGCGCACGGGCACGCAGATCCGGAACCGTTACGCCGAGATCGCGAACGCCGGCATCCCGATCGCCTTCCACAGCGCCGCCGAGGAGGGCGCCGCGGACATCCCGATCATGGCGCTCTACGCGGTCTCGCGCGGTCTCGGCGCCGACGACGCCCTGCGCGCGCTCACATCCGACGCCGCGCGGATGCTCTCGATCGACGACCGCGTCGGGCGGCTGGCGAGAGGCCTCGACGCCGACGTGCTCCTGCTCGACGGCAGCCCGCTCGATCCCGCGACGAGCATTCTCCGCGTGTGGGTCGATGGGAAGGAGATTCGCTAGCGGCCTGGAGGGCCCGTGGCGCTGTCATGCTGAGTCAAGTTTTCTCCCCCGCGGTCCCTGGCGCGCGCCGCGCGGGCGAGTGCGGCGGCCAGGCCCCGCTCGAGGTGCGTTCGCTACTCGCAACCATCGCGTTCTCATGGCTCTGGACCTGCCCCGCGCTCGCCGCCGTCGACGGCGCGGACGCTGGGGAGGAAGGCGGTCCGGGGCTCGCGATCTACTCGAGCAAGATCCTGACCGCGGTGTACGGCGGGCAGTCCGTCGTGGACACCGGTGTCGTCCTCGTCAAGGACGGCAAGATCGAAGCCGTGGGTCCGCGTCGGGACATCACCGTGCCCGAGGGCTACGAAGAGCTCGACCTCGGCCGCCAGTGGCTGATGCCGGGCATGATCGATCTGCACTGCCACGTCGCGGGCTCGATCAGGGACCTGAACGACATGGTCTTCCTGACGAACCCGGGCCTGCGCGCGTCGCCGACGGTTACGCCGCGCAACCGGGCCCTCGATCGCGGGATCGCGGGGGGCGTGACCAGCGTGCTCCTGATCCCGGGTTCGGGTACGAACATGGGCGGCCAGGGGATCCTGCTGCGCACGGGCTTCGACACGTACGAAGAGAACCTCCTGCGCAACCCGGGCTCGCTCAAGCTCGCCCAAGCGGGCAACCCGGAGCGGTGGGTCATGCGGCCCCAGCGCTCCTTCATGAACTGGAACACGCGCAACACCTTCCGGCGCGGGCTCACGTACGCGGCGCGGATGAAGGCGGCCGAAGACGGCGATGGACCTCTGCCGGAGCGCGACATCCAGTTCGACGTCTTCCGCGATCTGCTGGCCAAGAAGACACAGGTCTCGACCCACACGCAGATCTATCAGGTCGTGCTCATGACGCTCACGATGGTGCGCGAGGAGTTCGGCCTCGACGTCTACATCGACCACGGCACGTTCGACGGCTATCGGGCCGCGGCCCACGCGGAGCGCATCGGCGTCCCGGCGATCCTCGGTCCGCGCCAGATGCAGGCCCCCCGGCCGCCGTTCATCGACACGGACGGCCGCATCAACGGCGTGGCCGCGATGTATCAGGAGGGCGGCCACACGATGGTCGGCTTCAACACAGACTGTGTCGGCTTCGGCGGCATCGGCCAGGAGGAGCTCTCGCTCCAGTCCGCGATGGGTGTGCGCTACGGCTTCGACAATTCGGAGATGGACGCCGTGCGTGGGATCACGATCGTGCCCGCGAAAGCCTCGGGGCTCGACGACCGGCTCGGCAGCATCGAGGTCGGCAAGGACGCCGACCTCATCGTGGTCACGGGCGATCCCTGTGATCCGCGCACCTCCGTCGAGCTGGTCTTCCTCAAAGGCCGGAAGGTGTACGACACGAGCGAGGACACGCGTCGCTTCTGAGCGCTGACATGACCCGGTTCCTCCACACCGTCCGGCTCGCGGCCGCGATCGGCGCGGCGGCATCCCTTGCGGGGGCCGCCGGCGCGCAGGCGCCGGGCGCGCCCGGAGGCTCCGGGCTCGCGCTCATCGCTGGCAAGGCGCTCACCGCCGAGCTCGACGGGCGGCAGTTCATCGATCATCCGGTGCTGCTCATCCGCGACGGCCTCATCGAGGGGATCGGGCCGGAGAGCGAGCTCGCGATCCCGCCGGGCTACGCCGTGGAGGACGTCGGAGAGGCCTGGCTCGTGCCGGGGCTGATCGATCTGCACAGCCACGTCGGCGGCACGCGCGGCGACATCAACGACATGGTCTTCCAGGCCAACCCGGGCCTGCGCGTCTCGACCGCGGTGGTGCCCCACAACTCCCTGCTGAAGACCGCGGTCGCGGCCGGCGTGACGACGATCCTCTTCATCCCCGGCTCGGGGACGAACATGGGCGGGCAGGGGATCCTCATGAAGACGGGCGTGGACACGTTCGAGGAGGCGCTCGTCCGCGATCCCGGATCGCTCAAGATCGCCCAGGGCGACAACCCCACGCGCTGGGGGTACGGGATGGGCCGGCTGCTCATGAACTACACGTTGCGCAGCATCCTCCGCCGGGGGCTCACCTACGGCGCGCGCTGGGCGGCGTTCGAGCAGGGCGAAGGACCGCAGCCGGAGCGTGACATCCAGCTCGACATCTTCCGCGAGCTCTACGCGAAGCGGACGCAGGTCTCCACGCACACGCAGTACTACCAGCTCGTGTACATGACCATCCAGATGCTGCGCATCGACTTCGGGCTGGACGTGTACATCGATCACGGGTCGTTCGACAGCTACCTGACGGCGGAGCGCGCGGAGGACGTCGGCGTCGCGGCGATCCTCGGACCGCGCGCAGTGATGTGGCCGCGGCCGCCGCGCTTCGATACCGACGGCCAGGTCCATGGGACGGCGTGGGGCTTCCAACAGCGCGGGCACTCGCGCATCGGCTTCAACACCGACGCCCCTGTCATGCTGCAGCAGGCGCTCCCGCTCCAGGCCGCGATGGGTGTGCGCTATGGCATGGACAACGCGAGCATGGCGGCCGTGCGCGGCGTGACGATCATTCCCGCCGTCACGGCCGGAATCGCCGACCGCGTCGGCAGCCTCGAGCAGGGGAAGGACGCGGACATCGTCGTGATCACGGGCGATCCGTGCGACCCCCGCAGTCGCGTGGAGCGCGTCTACATCGGCGGGCGTTCGGTGTACGACACGCGCTCGGAGAGGAGGCGCTGGTGATCGCGCTCCGCCCGCTCGTTCTCACCGCGCTGCTCGCGTCGCTCCCCGCCCGGGGTTTCGCGGACGATGAGCCGCGCGATGCGATGCTACCGGAGGGTCTGGCGATCCACGTGGGCAAGCTCGTCACGATGGACGACGAGGACAGCATCCACCAGCCGGGCGTGATCGTCATCGAGGACGGGAAGATCGTGTACGTCGGCGGGCCCGCGGGGGCTCCCCGCGGGTACCGCGTGCTCGAGTACCCGGACGCATGGGCGATACCGGGCATGGTCGACCTGCACACGCACATCATGGGCGGCGGGCGCGACATCAACGACATGGTGCGCGCCGTCAACCCCGAGCTCCGTGTGTCCGCGTGCCTGCAGCCGGGCAATCCCCGGATCGACCTCGCGTGCGCGAGCGGGATCACGACGCTCTTCGGTATCCCGGGGAGCGGAACGAACATGGGCGGCTTCGGCGTCCTGTACAAGACGAAGACGGATAGCACGTACGACGGGGTCGTCATCGCCGATCCGGGCGGGCTCAAGGTCGCCCAGGACTCGAACCCCCATCGACGCAACGCGACCGATTTCGGTGTGTCGCGCGCGGGACAGGCGTGGAACCTCACGGACGTGAACGACCGCGCCGTGGCAGCCCTGGAGCAGGGTCGATTCGACCTCGCACTCGAGGACCTGAAGCGCGTCCACACGAAGGAATTGCCCGTCCTCATCCACACGGCGGGCAGTGACGGCGCCGTCAACACGGCGCGCATGTGGCGCGAGACCTATGACACGCGGAGCGTCCTCTCGCACGGCAGCTTCGACGGCTGGAAGGTGGCCGAGGCGGTCGCGCGCTACGGGATCCCCGTCAACCACGGTCCGCGCACGATGGACTGGTTCTCGAGCCGCAACGGCCGGATCAACGGCTCCGCCGCCGAGTACGCGAAGGCCGTCGGGCGTGACTTCTCGCTCAACACCGACTCGGGCGTCGTGGCCGAGGAGCAGTTCTTTCTGCAGGGCGCCATGGCCGCCCGTTACGGTGGCGATCCCTACGAGATGCTGCGCGCCCTCACGATCAACCCGGCGAAGACGTTCGGAATCGACGACCGCGTCGGCAGCCTGGAGCCGGGAAAAGACGCCGACATCGTCATCCGCAGGGGCGACCCGATGGACCCCCGAGGTGCCGTCGAGCTCGTCCTGATCGACGGCGTGATCCAATACGACAGGCGTGACGGACAATGGTTCTAGAGGCGATGGGCGAGAGCGAAGAGTCATGATGCTGACCACCTTGATCCTGGCCGCGGCTGCACCCGCGGCGACGGCCGTACCGACGCCGAAAGGCGACCTCCTGGCCATCCGGGTCCGGCGCGCGGAGACGATCGCGAACGGGACCTACGAGCACGCCGTCATCCTCGTGGAAGACGGCAAGATCGTCACGATTGGAGAAGATCTGCCAATCGAACGCGGGATCCCGATCCTCGACCTGCCGGACACCTGGGTCGTGATGCCCGGGCTCGTGAACGCGTACACGCGGCTCGGGATGACCAGCCAGGGCTACAACGACTCCAAGCCGGGCGTCCTCGCGTCGACCGAGCTATGGCCCGGAACGTCTTACGAGGCTGCGCTCGAGAACGGCGTCACGACGCTCGGCCAGTATCCGGCCGGCAACGGGATCCCCGGCCAGGCGGTCGCCGTGCAGCCGATCGGCGCGACGAAGGCTGAGATGACCCTCGCGGACAATGTCTATCTGAAGATCATCCTGCGCGCGACCGGGTCGTCCAAGAAGATGATCAAGGACGGCTTCAAGGAGGCGGACAAGTTCCTCGAGAAGGAGCGGAAGAACCGCGAGAAGTGGGAGAAGGCGCAGGAGAAGAAGAAGAAGAAGAAAAAGAAGAGCTCCTCCAAGAAAGACAAGGACAAGGACGACGAGAAGAAGGACGACGAGGAGAAGGGCGACGAGGAGAAGGGCGACGACGACGAGAAGAAAGACGACGAGAAGAAGAAGGGCGACGACGAGAAAAAGGCCGAGGACGACGACGAGTACGTCCCCCTCGTTCCCGACGCGGAGGCGCAGGCCTTCCTCGACCTCCGGGCCAAGACGCTGCGCGCGCTCGTCAGCATCTCGAGCGCGGCGCAATACGAGCACCTCCTGGACGCGATCGGTGACGAGGAGTTCGATTGGGACCTGCGGGTCGGTCTCACCCGGAACTCGGACATCTTCCACGTGAAGGACAAGATCGGGGCGAGCGGCCGACGGGTCGTCGTCGAACCGACGCTGACCCTGCACCCGGGCACCATGCGGCAGCGCAACCTGCCCGCCGAGTTTGCCCGCGCCGGCGCCAAGATCGTGCTCATCCCGCGCTCCGACTCCTCGACCGCCTACGGGTCGTGGCTGCGCAACGTCGGGGAGATCGTGGCGGCGGGTCTGGATCGCGACGTCGCGCTGCGTGCGCTGACCCAGGAGCCCGCGGACCTGCTCGGGTTGGGCGAGCGGTTCGGCAGCCTGGAGGCCGGCAAGGACGCGAACCTGATCTTCCTGAACGGCGATCCTTTCGAGCCCGGTACGAAAGTCGAGGCCGTGATGATCGGCGGCAAGTTCGAGTATGGAGAGGTGAACCTGTGAGAGATCTCCGAGTGAACAAGACGGGACTTGCGGCGGTCTTCGCCATGCTCGTGATGGCTCCGAGCTTCGGCGCCATCCGGTTCGCGGACGATGAAGACGACAAGGACAAGCAGGCCGAGGGCGGCAAGGAAGGCGAGGAGGACGAAGACGCGGACGAGTGGTTCGCTCTGCTCAACGCCGAGGTCCACACGGGGACCGGGTCGATCCTGCGTGGGGCGAGCATCCTCGCCAAGAACGGCCGCATCGAAGAGATCGGGTACGACCTGCACGTGCCGGACGACGCGGAGGTGCTCGACGCCGGCGGGATGCGCGCGTACCCCGGCCTCGTCGCCATCTCGTCGAGCGGGCTCTTCGGAGGGACGTCCGACCTGGAGAACACCGTCGACCCCTACGGGCGATCGATGGTGCTCGCGCTCGCGAGCGGCATCACCACGGCTGTCCAAGGCAACCAGGCCGGCAAGCTCAAGCGCGGCGAGGTCACGGACGTCGTCGCGAGCTCCGAGGTCTTCGTGTCCTTGACGTACTCGAAGGGCGACCCGCGCGGCAAGCGCACGCTGCGGGAGAAGTTCGACGCGGCGGCGGAGTACATCCGGGCCTACCGGCAGTGGGAGAAGGACGTCAAGAAGGACAAGGAGCTGAAGGCACCCAAGAAGCCGTCGGACTCCGCGACCCTGAAGGTCCTGCGGGGCGAAGTCAGGGCGAAGTTCCGGGCGAACGAGCGCACGGATCTGCTCGAGATCGCGAGGCTCGCCACGCGCTACGGTTTCCGGCCCGTCATCGAGGGCTGCGCGGAGGGCTGGACCGTGGCCGACGAGCTTGGCCGCGCCGGGGCCTACGCGATCGTGACGCCGCGCAGCCGCCGGACGAAGGACGAGAAGCTGACGCACGATGCGGGCTCGAGCATCGAGAACGCCGCGATCCTCCATCGGGCGGGCGTCCAGGTGGCGATCGTGCCCGGGACCACGCGCATCGACCTCGGCGGCATCGTGGGTCGCGACATCATCCACCTGCCGATCGAGGCGGGGTTCGCCGTGCGCGGCGGACTGCCGGAGTCCGCGGCGTTCGCGGCCATCACGATCGTCCCGGCGCGGATGATGGGGCTGTCCCACCGCATCGGGACGCTCGAGGTCGGTAAGGACTGCGATCTGATCGTCGCGGACGGCGACGTCCTCCATTATCAGACGTTCGTACAGTGGGCCGTGGTGGACGGAAAGATCGTCTACGACAAGGCTGACGAGCTGTTCTTCGCGCACATCCGACCGCGGCCCGAGAGCGCGCTCGCACCGGAGACCAAGGTCGACGCGGGGGAGACGGCGGTCGAGGAGCCCGCGGAGGCCGCGGGTGATCCCGACGATTCCGAGGATTGAGAGCCGGATCTGGCGACGTGCCTCCGCGATAGTACCGTTCGGATGACCCACACCTCCCCGCTGGCTAAGGGCCCGTCCGAGAACAAGTGTCACGTTTCGCCGGCCCTCGTCGCCCCTGGCTGCGTTGCGGGGTCCCCTTCGAGACGACCCAAAGGGGTCGTCTCGATCCGCCTTCGGCAGACCGGGGCTTACCCTCCGAGTATCCAGCGCATACGAAACAAAGCGTCTTGCCAGGAACGACGAGGGCTCGCCGAAACGTGACACTTGTTCTCGGACGGGCCCTTAGACTCTGGCGAGCGCCAGAGGAGGTCTCGAGGCCGAGGCGCGCGATTCATGGAACTCCGAAGTCTGATGCGCGTTATGGGTTCGGATCCCAGGGAGATGCGAAGCCTCACGCGCGAAGAAGCGTTCCAGGCTTTCACCGCGGTGATCTCTGGAGACGAGAGCGATGTGCTCGTCGGCGCTTTCCTCGTCACCCTCCGGTGGAAGGGCGTGACCGTCGAGGAGCTCATGGGTTTCGCCCAGGCGGTCCGCGCCCAGGCGCGGATACCCTGCCAGGGCATGTCCGGCCTCGTCTGTGTCTGTCCCCCGCACGACGGCCACGACCGCTATCCGCCGCTCGAGGTCGCCGCCGGTCTGATCGCGGCGGGCGCGGGTACGCGCGTTCTCATCATCTCGGACCGTTGCGTTCCGCCGCGACGCGGGCTCACGTCGGCCAGTGTGCTCGAGTCGCTCGGGCTCTCCATGACGTGGGACCCCACGGAGGCGGAGGATTGGGTAGCGCGCGGGCGCTTCGCCGCCATCTCGATCTCCGGGATGCTGCCTGCGATCATCGCTCTCCGGCGCGTGAGGGGTGACATCGTGGTCCGAACGCCCCTGTCCACGGTCGAGAAGCTGCTCGCGCCTTCGAGTGCGTCCGTCGTGATGGGCGCACAGGCGGGCCCGGTGCTCGGGACCGCGGTCGAGGTCATCCAGGGCCTCGGACATCCCACCGGAATCGCGATCCAGGGCCTCGACGGCGGCGTCATCCCCTCCCTTCGCAAACGGACGCGGGGCATCGAGATTGCCGATCGGCACCTGGTGCCCTTGACGGTCGAGCCCGAGGACTTCGGACTCAATTGCCACGAGGAGCCCGAGCTGCCGCTCTTCGGTCCGCCCGAAGACGGCTATGGAACCGCGGACAACCCCGCTCTCGTGCAGGCCTCGGGGGACATGACGCGGGCGGTGCTCGCGGGGGAATCCGGCCCGGCGCGGAATGCCGCTCTCCTCGGCGCAGCCCTGATCCTCAAGGTATCCGGTCGCTGCTTGACCCTCGCCGAGGGAGTGGACGCGGCGATAGAGTCGTTGGATAGCGGAGCCGCGCGCGACACGCTCGAGAAGTTGCGCAGTCTGCTCCCCTAGTGGGGGAACCCATGCTGCGCAGCCTGTGTTCGGCGCCCTTCCGCCCGTGGCAGACCGGGGCTCACCTCTACGAGTATCCACGAGTGCGCGTCGTCGGCGCGCCTTGCCACGAACGCAATGCCGCACACCACATGATGCGAATCATCGCTTCACCCCTCTAGCGTGCTCGGTCGGCTCCTCGACGGGTGGTTCACGGGGCTACCGGAGAGTCCGGGGGCCGTCGGTTCGATCGCGCGACTCGTCGTCCGAGTGCCCGACGGCCATTGCGAGGACAGGGAGGAGATTCGGGTGACCGTCGAGGGCGGAGTCGAAGGGGACGCGCGCGCGCCGTTCGTCTACGTCGTCAACGACGCTTCGATCCTCGCGCTCGCCGGCGGTGATCGTGTCGCGGCGGGGCGCTCGGGCGATCAGGTCCACCTCCACTTCGCGCTCGACGAGCGCACGCTTCCGCCCGGGGCGCTCCTGACGATCGGGAGCGTGATCCTGGCGCCGACGCCGGACACCGAGGCGCCGGACGAGGCGTTCGAGCGTGCCCTCGGCCGACGGGCCGCGCGCCGCGTGCGCCGCCACAACCGCAAAGGCGCGGGGGGGCGGCGCTTGCGGTGTCGCGTGCTCGCCGCCGGTACCCTCCGGCTCGGCGACAAGGTGTTCCCCAAGAGCGTGGGCGTCCGGTTCCAACCATGAGTGCGCGCGGACGCAACCCACTCACGCGTTTCAGCGCGACGGTCGAGGACTACCGCCGGTTCCGTCCGGAGTATCCGGCCGCGCTGTTCGATTGGATCGCGGAGACGACGGGCGTCGCGCCTCCCGCGCGCGTTCTGGACATCGGGTGCGGCACGGGAATCGTCGCGCGGCAGCTCGCTGAGCGCGGGTACCGCGTCGTCGGGGTCGACCCGAATCCGGACATGCTGAGCGCGGCGAAGGCCGGGGTCGGGAGCGCGCGCTTCGTGCGTGCACGGGCCGAGCGCACCGGGCTCGCGCGGAGCTCAGTCGCTCTCGCCGTCGCGGGCCAGGCGTTCCACTGGTTCGATCCGGTTCGCGCGTGCCGCGAGCTGGCGCGGGTGCTGAGCCCCGGCGGGTCCGGCGTCGCCTTCTGGAACGAGCGGCGGCCCGAGGGGCTGGGCGCGGCCTACGACGAGGTGATCGGCCGCCACAGCAGCGAGTACGAGGCACTGCTCCGGACCGCACCGAAGCTCGACGACTACCGGCGCGCGATGGGGCCGGAGCGCCACGAGGCCGAGTTCAACAACAGGCAGGTCCTCGGCCGTGAGGCCTTCCTCGGCCGCGCGCGCTCTTCGTCCTACGTGGCGCACGGGGTCGCCGACCTGCCTGCGCTGGAGCGCGAGCTGGGCGAGCTGTTCGAACAGCACGCGCAGAGCGGTCGGGTGCGGCTGGAGTACCGTGTGCTCGCCCTCGCCTGGCGGCCCGCCGCTGAGTGAGCCGGCGGGGTGCTCCATGGGAGCACAGGGCCAATCTGAACGGAACTTAATGCCGTCCGGGCTTCCCACCGCGGGTGCTTGCCCTTACAACAGTACTCGTTCCCTGCATTAGTCCATGGGCGCCCCTTCGGGGTCGTCACATGTGGCAAGGACGCCGCGGGTCAATGATCCCGTCCTCCTCCCCGGGATCGACCCGCCGAAGCGGTACTGCCCATGGTAGTGCCGCTTCAACCTATTGAGGGGATCCTGCAGAGGCGGACCGGGTCGCCGACGATGCCCGAGAGGCGGGCGGTCCCCGACACCTCCAGGGGCAGGCCGCGCTGCACGCAGAGCGGCCGGACCAGCGCGAGCTCCTCGTCGGTCGTCGTGAGGAGGCACGGCGGGCGCAGGTGCTCGAGGAGCCCGGAGACGAGGGCGTTGGCGCGCTCGCGGTCGGCTGCGAGATCGCCGCGGTTCGTGGCGAGGTCCGTGCCCTGGCGCTCGTACAGGTCGTCGTGGAGCGCGGGGAAGGCGTCCGGATCGGTGAGTACGCTGACGAGCCAGACGTGATCGAACATCCCGCGCGCTTGCGGCGCGCCGGGCGGGAGGATCCGGATCGTCGGCAGCCCGAGCCGCCCGAGGGCCTGCTCGAGCGCCCCGTTGAGGCCCTCGGTCTCGGGCCCGGGCAGGGCGAGGGCCACGACCTCGCGGCCGAGGACGAGGGTCTCGCAGAGGATCGGCGCGAGCTCGGCCAGGGCGGCCCCCACGTACAGACTGCGCCCGGGGCCGCCGGCTGGAAGTCGTTCGAGCTCGCGTGCGATGTCCGAGGCGAACAGCAGCCCGGTGTCCCGGAGCGCCTCGCGGGCTTCGCCATCGAAGAAGTCGGCCCCGCCCGCGTGGCAGTAGAGGCGACCGAGCGCGGGCCAGTCGAGGGCGGCTTCCACCTCGAGCAGCGCGGCTGCGAAGCGCTGTGCCTGGGTGTCGGGGCACGGGTCGGGCATCGGGGCATGGTCGCGGCTGGTCGGGCGGGTGTCGAGTCCCGCGCCTATCCACCGCCGCCCCCACCCACCCGGGGATGACCGGCCGCGCACCGCCTCGGTTGCGGTCGCGGTGCTGATAGACTCCTCGCCCGGGCAGATTCGGGGGGACCCCCTCCGGTTCGCCCGCTCCGCCCTCACCCGCCGTCATGACGTTGACCGAGGCGAACCCCCTCCTGACGCTCGCGGTGGTGCTGGTCGCTGGCGCGGCCTTCGGTGGCCTGGCCAGGCGGATCCACTTCCCTTCGGTGACGGGCCAGATCCTCGCCGGCATCGTGATGGGGCCCTCGGTGCTCGAGGTCTTCGACCGCGGGACCCTCGAGGGTCTGCACCCCGTCACCCACTTCGCGCTGGGCCTGATCGCAGTGATGGTGGGCAGCCACCTCAACTTCCACCGGCTCCGGAATGCGAGGAAGCGGCTCGCGCTCCTCCTCCTCCTGGAGGCGACGCTGACTCCCGCCCTCGTGTTCGTCGCCGCGCGGTCGGCCTCGGGCGGTACCTGGGAGATGTCGATCCTGCTCGCGGCGATGGCCGTGTCGACGGCCCCCGCCACGATCCTCGCGGTCGTCAAGGAGACCCGGTCGAAGGGCGTGTACGTGAAGACGCTCATCGCCGCGGTCGCCCTGAACAACATGGCCTGCATCTGCCTCTTCGAGATCGCCCACACCGCGGCGCGGGCTGCTCAGGGAGCGTCAGGGGATCAGGGCCTGTTCGAAGTCCTGGTCGCCCCGTTCACCCAGTTGCTCTCCTCCGCCGTGCTGGGAGTCGGCGTGGCGATCCTGCTCGTCATCGCCACGAAGCGTGTGCTCAGCCGCGAGCGTCTAGCGACGGCGTCCATCATCGCGATCCTCCTCGCGTCCGGACTCGCTGACTACATCGGCGTCTCCTCGCTCCTCTCGTGCATGTTCCTCGGCATGGGCCTCGCGAACATCACGCCGAACAAGGACGAGACGGGGCACGCGGTCTTCGCCGACTTCCAGGGCGCGATCTTCGCGATCTTCTTCACGCTCGCGGGCATGGAGCTCGACTTCGAATACGCCCTGCCCGGAGGGCTCGTCGCGATCCTCATCGTCGTCGCGCGGTTCGTGGGCAAGATCGGTTCGGCGCGCATCGCCATGTCGCTCGCGGGCGCCACGGAGCGCGTCAAGCGCAACCTGGGCTACGGCCTCATTCCCCAAGCGGGCGTGGCCGTGGGCCTGATTCTCGTGATCCAGGAGGATCACACTTTCAGCGACGAGTTCCGGCAACTCATTCTCGCGGTGGGCCTCACGGTGGTGCTCCTCAATGAGATCGTCGGTCCGGTCCTCGTTCGCTTCGGCCTCTCCCGGTCGGGCGACCTGGGCCAGGACCGCGCGCGCCTGATCGACTTCCTGCACGAGGAGAACATCGTCGTCGACCTCCGCGCCGACACGAAGGAAGAGGCCATCCAGCAACTGGCCGAGGTGCTCATTCGATCCAACCACCTCACGGCGGATCGCGACCGCCTCCTGGAGTCGATCCTTGCCCGTGAGAAGGAGGTCTCGACCTGCGTGGGCGGTGGGCTGGCCGTGCCCCACGGCGTGCTGGAGGAGGGCGATGGAATCGTCGGCGCGATGGGGATCAGCCGCGAGGGCCTCCACTTCGAGTCGCCCGATGGGATGCCGATCCACTGCATGGTCGTGCTCGCGACGCCCCCGACCCAGCGCGACCGTCACCTGGAGGTCCTGGCCGCTCTGGCTCGGGCGATCGGCACGGACCCCAACGTCCAGCGCCAGCTCTTCACGGCCAAGACCCCGGCGCACGCCTACGAGATCCTCCACGCTGAGGAGTCGGAGGACTTCAACTACTTCCTCGAGGGCGACGACGAGCCCTGAGCGCGCCCGCAACCGTCACCCTCGCGGGTAAGTCCCAGGGCGGGTGGGGGCGGTGGTGGCAGGGCGTGGAACGCGCCAAATTGGCACTCATGGCAGCCAAAACGGCAGTCGAATGGGGGGTGGTAGCCTCTGACGGTGCCGAGAACGGCCTTTTCCGGGTGGCACCGGCTTTGCTCTGTCCATGCCTGGATAGCGCCGGAGTCACCGGCAGACGACGGACCAAGGCCACAAGGAGACCGACATGTACTGGTTCCATCACGACTTCGAGAACTTCTGGCGGGCGCTCGACAACCTCTCCGGTGGGGGGAGACGGATCGACCTGCTGCACCCGACGCAGAACCGCGCCTGGCCGCGCGTCGACCTGTTCGTCAAGGACGATCGTGCCGTCGTGCGAGCGACGGTTCCCGGCTTGTCGTCCGAGGACGTCTCGGTCGAGGTCGCGGGCAACCTCGTCACGCTGACCTGCGCCCGAGCCGCCGAAGGTGGCGCGGGCGATGAGCGCACGCGCGACACGCGCAAGCTGCGCCTGCCGTTCCGGGCGGATCCGGAGCGGGCGGAGGCGAGCTTGCGCCGGGGCGTCTTCGAGCTTCGGCTCGAACGGCTGCAATCGGACAAGCCCCTGCAAATCACCGTCACCACCGACTGATCAAGGAGAGCCAGATATGACTACGAAAACGGAAGACCGCGTCATCGAGACCCGCGAGCGCCGTGTCGCAAAGCCGTACGCCCGCCTCACCGTCGACGAGGACGCCTACACGATTCTCGCCGAGATCCCCGGTGCGGACGAGAGCTCGACCGAGGTGAAGATCGAGGGCGATGTCCTGACGTTCCACGCCAGGTCGCTCGTCGAGCCGATCCCCGAGGGCTTCGAGCGCGCGCACTCCGAGCTCGAGTTCTGCGACTGGGAGAGCTCTTATCACCTGAGCGACCGGATCGATCGCGAGGCCATCGAGGCGTCCGTCAAGCACGGCGTCCTGCGCCTCAGGCTGCCCAAGGTCAAGCCGACGCAGCGGACGATCACCGTGTCACCGGAGTGAGCGGCCGTCGCATGGACCGCGGGGCGGCATCCGTGGGGGGGTAGGACCTGGGGAACGGACGTGGATCTTCCCCGCTACTCCCGCACGTACCGCCCCGCCATCAGCACCGTCTGATCCCCGTAGCGTCCCATCCCGTCGATCGAGTACACGACCTCGTCCCCCTCGCGGCGCACTCGCTCCCGAAAGGTCTCGACGCGCTCCGGCTCGTCCGTGTGCCAGATGAGCTCCTGCGCGCCGGACGGTCCGCGGACGACCCGCCCGGTGTGCTCCACACGATCCCCGTTCGATTTCTCGACGACACAGCGCAGGACGAGGGCACCCTCCGCGCCGAGTTCGCACGTATTCCAGCCTTCGCCCGTGATGCGCTCGCCATCGGGCATGACGTCCTCGACGGTGACCTTCTGCCGCGTTCCGTCGATCGTCGTGTACGTCTGGCGGACCTGGATCCGGTAGAGCTCCACCCCCTTCGCGTCGTACCCGACGAAGATGCCCGACCAGGTCCCTTCGAGCTCGGCGAATACCGAGACGGGCGGCGGATCCACAGGCTCCTGAAGGGAATACGCGGCGCGTGGGACGGACGCGAGCGCGAGAGCGAGGGGGAGAGCGAGGGGGAGAGCGAGGAGTAGCGGGCGAGCGTAGTGGAGCATCGGTGGCCTCGGGCCTCGGGCGGCCGGAATCAGGTGTCAGGCGCGGACGGCCGGCGCCGCCATCCCGTATCATGCGCCGCCTTCGCGCCGCGCGCATCGCCCCGACCCAATCCCGCCTCCGCGCCGCCCCAGAGGACCCCCCCCCAGTGCAGCTCGGCTTCGTCATCGACCACTCGCGGTGCATCGGCTGCCACGCCTGCACGGTCGCCTGCAAGTCCGAGAACGAGGTCCCCGTCGGTTCCTTCCGCACGTGGGTCAAGTACACGGAGGAGGGCACGTTTCCCGAGGTGAAGCGCTCGTTCGCGGTCCTGCGCTGCAACCAGTGCACGGATGCGCCCTGCGTGTCGATCTGTCCAGTGACGGCGATCCACAAGCGCGCCGACGGGATCGTCGACATCGACCCGGAGGCGTGCATCGGCTGCAAGGCCTGCATGCACGGCTGTCCCTACGACGCGATCTACATCAACCCCGACACGGGCACGGCGGAGAAGTGCCACTTCTGCGCGCACCGCACGGAGCTGGGCCTCGCGCCCGCGTGCGCCGTCGTCTGTCCCACCGAAGCGATCATTCCCGGCGATTTCGAGGACGAGGGGAGCCTGGTCTCGCGGCTGGTCCGGGACTACGACCTCACCGCGCGCAAGACCGAGGCCGGTACGGGCCCCAACGTCTTCTACCGCGAGGTCGCCGAGGCCGGTATCGATCCGACGATCCCCGATCCCACGAGCGGCTACATCTGGTCGAATCGCGTCGAGAACGGCGGCGTCGACGCCGCCACCTGGGCGGCGCTCGAGGAGAAGGCGGATGCCCGCACCGTGTACGACGTGCCCCGCAAGATGTTGTGGGGCGGCAAGATCACGGGTTACCTGTTCACGAAGTCGATCGCCGCGGGGCTCTTCCCCGCCGCGTGGCTGGCGCTCGGCACTGGCGTGGCCGGGGCCGTGCGTCCCGGCCTCATCGCCCCGCTCCTCAGCCTGTTCTTCCTCGCGCTCACGGGTGGGCTGCTCGTCGCCGACCTCAAGCGCCCCGACCGCTTCCTCAAGATCCTCCTCCGTCCGAATTGGGACTCGTGGCTCGCGCGCGGCACGTTCGCGATCGCCGCCTACAGTCTCCTGCTCACCGTGTGGCTCGCGCTCGGCCTGCTGGGCTACGAGGCGACGGGCGCCGCCGGGACGGCTCTCGGAGTGGTCACGATCGCGCTGGGGGCGCTCACGGCGGCGTACACGGGTTGGCTCTTCGCGCAGGCGAAGGGCCGCGTCCTCTGGATGAAGCGCGGCTACTGGCTGCACCTCATCGTGCAGGCGGCGCTCGCCGGCAGCGCCGTGCTGCTCGCGCTCCAACCCCTCCTCGAGTGGAGCGATCCCGCGTTCCATCGCCTGCGGGACGTGCTGCTGTTCGCCCTCGTCAGCCAGATCCTCTTCATGCTCGCCGAGCATCGGATGGCACCGAAGGGGCGCGAGAAGGAGTACGCACGCACCGTGCACCTCGTCACGCACGGGCCCTTCGCGACGCGCCACTGGATCCTCGGCTTCATCGTGGGTTGCACAGCGCCGATCGCCTTGCTCGCACTGCAGGCGGGCGTCGCCCTCGCGGCCGTCGCCGGCGTCCTGGCCCTCGTCGGGCTCTGGGTCGAGGAGGACGTGTTCGTCCGCGCCGGTCAGACCCTGCCGATCTCCTGAGTTCCACCATGACCGACACCACGCCCCCGACCGGACTCCACGAGCGCACGTCGCCCTGGGAGCTCGCCGTCGGCCCCCCGGCAGATCGATGGGACGACTGGGTCGAGCTCGACGCGGGCGCCTGGCCGGAACGGATCGAGCGCCACTACCGCTGCATCCCGACGATCTGCTTCAACTGCGAGTCGGCCTGCGGCCTGCTCGCCTTCGTCGACAAAGAGACGGGCGAGATCCGCAAGTTCGAGGGCAACCCCGTGCACCCCGGCAGCCGCGGACGCACCTGCGCCAAGGGTCCGGCCACGATCAACCAGGTGCGCGATACGGAGCGGATCCTGAAGCCGCTGAAGCGCTCGGGCCCGCGCGGGTCGGGTCGGTTCGTCGAGGTCACCTGGGAGGAGGTGATCGCCGACATCGGCGGCCGCATCCGCAAGGCCTTCGATGAGGACCGCCACGACGAGGTCATCTACCACGTCGGCCGGCCGGGCGAGGACCACTTCGTGCCGCGCATGCTCTCGGCCTGGGGCATCGACGGCTTCAACAGCCACACGAACGTGTGCAGCGCGTCGGCGCGCCTCGGATTCGCCCTGACCCTCGGCTCGGACCGGCCCTCGCCCGACTACTCGGACACGAAGTTCATCCTCCTCCTCTCGGCGCACCTCGAGACCGGGCACTACTTCAACCCACACGCCCAGCGCATCATGGAGGCCAAGAGCGGCGGTGCGCACATCGCCGTCGTCGACACGCGGCTCTCGAACACGGCGACGCACGCGGACCTGTGGATCTCGCCATGGCCTGGCACCGAGTCGGCGATGCTGCTCGGTGTCGCGCTCGAGCTGCTCCGCTCGGACCGGATCGACCGCGCGTTCGTCGAGCGCTGGACGAACTGGCGCGAGTACCTGGCGGCGCGCGATGCGGACGGCCCGGGGACGTTCGAGCGCTTCCTCGAGCAGCTCATCGAAATCTACGCCGAGTTCACGCCCGAGTTCGTGGCGCAGGAGTGCAAGATCCCCGCGAACACCGTCGCGTGGCTCGCGGACGAGATCGCGGCGGCGGGCAGCCAGTTCTCGAGCCACCTCTGGCGCAACACCGCGGCGGGCAACCTGGGCGGTTGGCAGGTCGCGCGCTCGCTCTTGCTCCTGCACACGCTCACCGGCAGCATCGGCACGAAGGGCGGCGTGAACCCCAACTCGTGGGACAAGTTCACGCCGAAGCCCAGCCTGAATCCGCCGCCGATCCGGCGCTGGAACGAGCGCATCTGGCCGAAGGAGTACCCGCTCGCGCACTACGAGATGAGCTTCCTCCTGCCGCACCTCCTGCGCGACCAGGGCAACCGTATCGACGTGTACTTCACGCGCGTCTACAACCCCGTGTGGACGAATCCGGACGGTTGCTCCTGGATCGAGATGCTCGAGGACGAGGACAAGATCGGCTGCCACGTCGCGCTCTCTCCAATATGGAGCGAGACGACGCAGTGGGCGGACTACGTCCTGCCGATGGGGCTCGGCCCCGAGCGGCACGACATCATGAGCCAGGAGACGCACGCCGGCACGTGGATCGGTTTCCGCCAGCCGGTGATGCGCGAGTTCAAGCGCCTCGAGACGGGTGAGGCCGGCTCGACCCTGGGCACGAACCCCGGCGAGGTGTGGGAGGAAGCCGAGTTCTGGATCGCGCTCACGTTCGCGATCGACCCGGACGGCTCGCT
The DNA here is from genome assembly GCA_004357655.1 of Planctomycetota bacterium. Classification (GTDB taxonomy): domain Bacteria; phylum Planctomycetota; class UBA1135; order UBA1135; genus N075bin59. Next base: position 4,719 of record SMVQ01000133.1, on the reverse strand, counting down.
CGGCATCCGGAAGTACTACGAGTCCAAGACGCGCCCGGGCGAGCCGATGACGATGGACGAGTACTTCGGGGACATCTTCGACAACAGCGTCCCGGGCCTGCCCGAGGCCGCCGCCGCGAAGGGCCTCACCCCGCTCGAGTTCATGCGCCGCTTCGGGGCGTTCGACGTGCCATACGGGGGCCAGCGGCGCTACGAGCAGGACCGCGGACCGGATGAGAAGGGCCTCGACGTCGATGGCGAGCGCAAGGCGGGCTTTCCGACGCCCAGCGGCAAGCTCGAGTTCTACTCGCCGACGATGACCGAGTGGGGTTTCGACGACGGCGCGATCCCGGGTTACATCCGGTCACAGGTCCACTGGAGCGAGCTCGACATGGAGGCCGGCGAGCGCGCGCTCCTGCCGACGTTCCGGCTCCCGACGCTCATTCACACGCGCTCGGCGAACGCGAAGTGGCTGCAGGAGATCTCGCACACGAACCCGTTGTGGGTCAGCCCGCCGGACGGCGAAGCGCTCGGGCTCGCGACGGGCGACCTCGCGCGGGTGAGCACGCGCATCGGCTATTTCGTCGTTCGCGTCTGGGTGACGGAGGGCATCCACCCGGGCGTCGTCGCGTGCTCGCACCACGTCGGGCGATGGCGCATGTTCCGCGAGATCGGCGGGCAGAAGGCGGCTTCGTCGCTCATCGACATCACGCGCAAGGATGGGACGTTCTTCTTCCGCAACAAAGAGACCGTGCACGCCTTCGACAGCGACGACCCGGACTCGAAACACGTGTGGTGGAAGGAGACGGGCGTCAACCAGAACCTGACCTTCCCCGTCCAACCCGATCCCGCGAGCGGCATGCACTGCTGGCACCAGAAGGTGCGCGTCGAGCGCGCGCACGACGGCGACCGCTACGGCGACGTCTTCGTCGACACGAAGAAATCGGTCGAGGTCTACGAGGAATGGCGCGCCCTGACGAGACCGGCGCCGGGCCCCGGCGGTCTCCGCCGCCCCCTGTGGCTCGGGCGCCCGATGCATCCAGTGCCGGAGGCCTACCGGATGTAGTACGGAGCCAGAGCAAATTCCGCCGGCTATTCCGACGGATGGTCCGGTGCATTGCACCGGACCATCCGTCGGAATAGCCGGCGGAATTTGCTCTGGCTCCGTATCAGTAGGCCTTAGCGAACAGCACGCGCTGCGCGCTCGGCTTGCCGGTCTTGATGCACGCGCCGGGCTCGGGGTCCGGCCCATCGCCGGGCAGGGCGACGCACCGCAGCGTCGCCTTCGTCGCCTCCTTGATCGCGAGCTCGGTCTCCGTCGTGCCGTCCCAATGGGCCCACACGAAGCCTGAGTCGCCGTCCTCGAAGCAGGCCGTGAAGTCGTCCCAGGTGTCGAGGGTGCGCGTGTTCTCGACCTGTCGCGCGAGGGCGCGATCGAACAGGAACTGCTGGAAGCCGTCGAGGATCTGGCCGACGCGCGCCCCGATGCCCTCGAGCGGGAGTGCCTCCTTGACGGGCCGGCCCTTCTCGTTCACTTCGGCGATGCGCAGCTTCGACATGACCGACTGCGACTCGAGGTCGCGCGGACCGAGCTCGAGCCGGAGCGGCACGCCCTTGCGCTCCCAGTCGTAGTACTTCGCGCCCGGATTCATGCCCTCGCGATCGTCGACGCGCACGCTGAGCCCGTCCGCACGCAGCTCCTCCGCGACCTTGCCGGCCGCTTCGAGCACAGCGCTGCGCTCGTCGTCCTTCCTGTAGATGGGCACGATCGCCACGTGGATCGGCGCGAGCCGCGGCGGCAACACGAGACCGTCGTCGTCGGAGTGCGACATGATGACGGCGCCCACGAGGCGCGTCGACGCGCCCCACGAGGTCTGCCACACGTACTCGCGCTCGCCGTCCTTGTTCTGGAACATGACGTTGAACGCCTTGCCGAAGTTCTGGCCCAGGTCGTGGCTCGTGCCGGACTGCAGCGCCTTGCCGTCCTGCATCATCGCCTCGATCGTCTGCGTGTCGACCGCCCCGGCGAAGCGCTCGTTCGCGGACTTCGTGCCGCGGATCACGGGCATCGCCATGAGCTCGTGGCAGGAGTCGCGATAGATGTCGAGCATGCGGCGTTGCTCCTCGAGCGCCTCCGCGTGCGTCGCGTGCGCCGTGTGGCCTTCTTGCCACAGGAACTCCGACGTGCGCAGGAAGAGGCGCGTGCGCAGCTCCCAGCGCACCACGTTGCACCATTGATTGATGAGCAGCGGCAGGTCGCGCCACGAGTCGATCCACTTCGCGAAGAAGTGCCCGATGATCGTCTCCGACGTCGGGCGGATCACGTACGACTCCTCCAGCTCCTTGCCTCCGGCGTGCGTCACGACGGCGAGCTCGGGCGCGAAGCCTTCCACGTGTTCCGCCTCCTTCTCGATGAAGCTCATCGGGATGAGGAGCGGGAAGTACGCATTTTGGTGGCCCGTCGCCTTGAAGCGCCGGTCGAGGTCCTGCTGGATGGCCTCCCATATCGCGAAGCCGTGCGGCCGGATGACCATGCAACCCTTGACGACGCCGGCCACCTCGGCGAGCTCGGCCTCGGCGATGACGTCCTGGTACCACTGGGCGTAGTCCTTGGAGCGCGGCGTGATGCGCGATGACATGGCTTCCTCTCGGAGTCGATTGCGGGGCGTGGCCGTCCGCGCGAACCCGCCGCGGTGCGGTGCGGGGCGTCGACCGGGGCGAGAGCGTAGGGGAGGGGAGCGCGGTAGGCTACTCCGTCCCAAGACCGGTCCGCAGGCCCGGCGGTCGGAACGGGCGTCCCCACGCGAGAATCCGGCCGCGTCGCCCGACCGCTGGCGGCGCATCGAGATCGAACCGGAAGAGGCCCCTCAAGGGATTTTGGGGTACGGCCGAGAAAGGGGCAGCCGGCAGGCGCGGGAACAGTAGACTGAAGGCCGGTTCGAATCCGCGGGTTCTTTAGGGAGCCCGCACCGCGCCAGCGCCACTCCAGAGCCCTTGTCGTGACGACCACCGAGATCACCCCGGAGATGACCATGGAAGAGGTCATGCGCGCCGCGCCCGCGGCTCAGCGCGCCCTCTTCCAGCGCTATCACGTCGGCGGCTGCTCCTCCTGCGGCTTCCAGCCCAGCGACACGTTGAAGCAGGTCGCGAAGGACCACAACATCCTCGACGTGAAGGAGATGATCCAGACGATCACTCGCGCCCAGGAGCTCGACTCACGGGTCGAGGTCGAGCCGACGACCGTCAAGGCGTGGCTGGACGCCGGCGAGGACTTCTCGTTCATCGATGTGCGCCAGCCCGATGAGCTGGCGAAGGCCAGGATCGACGCGGCGGAGGCGCTCGACTACGAGGCCTCGGACAAGTACATGAGTCTTCCCAAGGATCGGAAGATCGTCTTCTCCTGCCACACCGGTGTCCGCAGCCTGGACGTGGCCAGCTACTTCATCGGACACGGATTCAGCCAGGTCTTTTCCATGCGCGGCGGCATCGCCGCGTGGAGCGCAGAGATCGATCCCTCGGTCCCGACGTACTCGTGAACGCACTTCTGGAACGCCTGGACCATACGACGCGCAACGGACGGGGTCCTGCCACCTCGTCCGGTGCCCGGGTGAACCCCAATACCCGGCCGCCCCGATCCCCATCGGGGCGTCGTGCAAGAGGCCTGCCCCTCTTCACGACCGCTAGAGGAGGAATCTGCCACCTGCTCTAGCCTCGCTGATGTCTGACATCAGTGCGACCGCGCGGAGTCGTCTCCATCTCGGAGACGACTCCCGTTCGTTTAACGCGCCGGACACCGCGCAGGTTCCGTACTTCGCCCCCGATTCCCGCCGCACCCGGGGGCGGTCGAGGGCCGGCTGGACGAGGGCGATGCTCCGGGGCCGCGCGCCTACCGGTCCGAGTCGAACCAGATGTCGGCCAGCCCATTGATCTCGATGTGGCCGGTCTCGGGCGAGACGGTCAAGACGCGCGAATCGTCGTTGAACCGCAGGTACACCGCGCCCGTCCCATGGGCGCGCCCCTCGGCGTCGAACCGGATCGCACGGCCCCCGCCGAGCTCGACGCGCGGGATCTCCACGCCCTCGAAGATCGCGTTGGCGGAGTAGATGCGCTCGAACGGGCCGTTCCCGACCGGATCTTCCACCCGTTCCCCATCCGCGTCGACGACGGCGTACCCGTCCCCATCCTCCCGGAAGACGAACCACAGATCCTCATCGAGGACGGAGGCCCGGTTCTGGGCGTCGCGCAGATCCCGGGCGAGCAACTTCGCCGCATTGTCGAGCGTCACGTCGCTCCGGTTGAACCAGGCGGGGATCGCGAGGCTCGCGACGATCGCGATCCCGAGCATCACGATGAGCAACTCGAGGATCGTGAACCCCCGGCCGCTCGCAGTACGGAATCGTCTCGGCATTCCCCCTATATCTACCCTGCTGGCGCCCCCATGTCGAAGCGGCGCCCTACCTGTCGACCTCACGGCCGGCGCGACTCGAGGATCCGTTCTCCTTCTTCCAGCGCGGCCCGCTTGGGCGCCACCAGGGTCGTCACGGAGTAGAAACGCCCCTCGCCGCGCTCGTGCTCGGACCTCAGGAACTCGGCCAGCTCCTCCAGCATCCCGTTGAGGCGGGCGAGGGGCCGCTTGCGCAGGCGCACGCTCGTGTACGTGAAGCGCACTTCGCGCCACTTTCCCGCCCGAACCGTCGCGGGATCGCGGAGGGCGGCCCCCTGGTCCCGGAGGGCGTCGCG
>SMVQ01000132.1 GCA_004357655.1 Planctomycetota bacterium | reverse complement strand
GGTTGAAGTAGGCCTTGCGGTTGACCGTCTGGAACGCCTCGTCGCCGATCTCGGGCGGTGGCGGCACGTGGCTCGACACCCGGTCGTCGCCACCGCCGTTGCCCCCGTGGCAGGTCGTGCAGAGGAGGTTGTCCGCTCCGGGAAATGGGTGGGGGTTCTCGATCCCGATGCCCGCGTAGTCGTTCTCCACGGACGCGTTGTGGCACGTCATGCACGACTCCGCGTTGCTCGACTGCAGATTGCCCGAGTCGCCACTGCAGCTCGCCATGATTGCCGCGAAGAGCGCGACGGACGCCAGATGTAGCTTGTTCATGATCAACGGATACCCCCAGGGTCTCTGCTCACACCGCGGCAGGTGTCGGGCGCCGCCGCCCGAACTCCAACCCCGCGGAACCGCCACCGCGGACCCTAGACCTTGTCCTTGATCGGAGGTCCGAGGGGAGGATCTTGAACGGTGGGGGTGGAAGCGTTTTCCTGCCCGGGCTGCTAGCGACGCCTCAGGAGCGACCCACGCGCACCGGGCGGCGGCAGCGGGCCCTGTCGCCCGGGGGGGCCGGGGGACGCTGACGTGTCGAGCTCGACCGCATTCCAGGTCGTCGGCTGGTGGCAGCGGTCGCAGCGGTCCACCCAGCCGAGCCCGATGTGGTTCGGGTTGTCAGCGTTCTTGAGGTCGCTGACGTGGCAGCTCACGCACTCGGTGTCGGTGGGGAGGAAGCGTCCGATCTCGGCGCCCGGGTGGCACCGGCGGCAGGCCGTCGCCGCGTGAACGCCGATGAGCGGGAAGCGCGATGCGAAGTGGAGCTCGAACTGGCCGCGCGGCATCCAGGTCCACTGGTCGTGACAGGAGTCGCAGCGCGGCCCCAGCTGGCTCAGGTGGACGTCCTCGTGACAGCCGACGCAGCCCAGCGTTTCGAAGACACTCGCGGGACCCCGATCGTTGTGGCAGCGGAGGCACTGCGCCTGGGCGTGCGAGCCCTCGAGCGCCACGCCGGTCTCGGCCTCGTGGTCGAACTCGAAGCCTTCGACGAGCGTCTGCCAGTCATCCCCGAGGTGGCAGAGCTTGCACTCCGCCGGGAAGGAGTCGTGGGGGAGGACGGGTCCCTGACCGGCCCACCAGCCGTTGCGGGGCACAGCGCGGCGCTCCTGCGTGACGCAGGCGACGACGACGTACGAGAGCGCGGCGAGGGTGAGGATCGTGGGCTTGCTGATGTGAAAGCGCATGGGAGCTACCGTCAGAAGCTCTTCTGAAGGAAAATGCCGAGCGAGTACGAGGAGTCCTCGTCCCAGATGTTGCTCTCTCCGTAGAGCGACAGGTTCCAGCCCGAGATGTCGTGGAATTCACGACTCGTGCGGATCCGGTGCATGACCATGTCGTCGTTCTCGTCCTCGAAGCCGGTCTGGCTGTGGGAGGAGATCTCGTACATGATGTCCCAGTGTCCGGTCGCGACGTTGCGTCCGAACGTGAGCCGTGCGCCGACGTAGTCACTGTACAGCCCGTCCCCGGCGAACACGGAGAGGTCCCCGCGGCCCCGATCGAGCAGGAAGTCCTGTACATCCATGCCCACCTCGGCGTCCGCGCCGGAGCCACGGTCGGCGTCCCAGACACCGACGCGGCCGTGCAAGCGCTTCTTCTTCTCCAGCCACCGCCAGCCGTTCATGCTCAGGCGGTCCACGCGGGCGTCGTAGATGTCGTCCTCGATCAGGGGGTCGTAGAGGTCGTCGTCCGTCTCGGGGATCCGGACGCGGGAATAGGTGAAGTTGAGCCCGTTGCCGCTCTTCCAGAGGTGTCCAGTCGTCGCGATCGCCTGCGTCAGCTCGAGGCCGGAGTCCTTCTCGTCGTCCCCGGAGGTATAGGCGTCGATCCAGACCGTGCCGTGGAAGTTCCAGCCCGTCGGCGGCAGGTAGTGCCCCTTCGCCACGAAGAGGTCGCGACTGGAGTCCCCGCGAATCATCTGGTAGCCGCCGGAGAACGAGAGCTGCTCCAGCTCGTCGAGCACCCAGCGGTAGTACCCGGCCATCTGGAAATCGAAGTCCTCCTCGAGGTCGTCGTAGGGATCGGGCGCCGACCCGATGCTGGCGCCCCAGCGGTCTCCGTTGGGCAGCCGGCGGTCGTACTCGAAGCCGTCGAGCACGCCGAACTCGGGCATGCCGTACTGGAGGAACCGCCCTATTTCCCAACGCTGGTCGGAGAATCGGGTGCCGCCCCGATGGTACGAGAAGCGATCGATGCGCAGGTCCGTCTGATCGTCGTCATCGCCGTCCGGCACGTCGGCCCGGCGGTAGTTGAACTCGCCGTCGATGTGTGCGCCGCCACCCTCGCCGAGCGGGTTCTCGAGGAACATCTCGCCCCCCGCTCGCAGGTAGCCGTCCTTCCGGCCGGCGTCGGTGGTGAGAGTCCCGTTGCCATAGAGGTAGATGCGCCCACCGATCTTCAGCGGGCGCGCCTCGGGGCGCACGCCCTCCAGGGCGAGGAGTGGCATGCCCGGCGACCAGTCCTCGTCCGAGCGCTCCCAGGGCGAGTGCTCCGGGACCGCTACGGGCGCTTCGACCTCTCGTTCGAGGCGCTCCCGCGGGATGAGCACCTCGCCCTTGACGCCCGTCTCGATCCGGACGTTCGGGTTGGAGAGCTCGACGACGGCGGAGCGGTCTTCCAACTCGACGACGACGCCCTCGAAGGTGCCGCCTCGGACGGGGAAGAATCGGACGCGATCCCCGAGCGCGAGCCCCGCCCCCTCGCCGCGGTCGATGACGACCGCCGGGCCCGCTCTCGTCGCGCTCACGCGGAGCTCGATGCGCACGGTGTCCTGGCCGTCCTGCGCGCGGGCGGGAGCCGCCAGGGCCAGCGCCAGTAGGAGGAGCATGACGATGAACCTCACCTGCGCACCCCGTAGCGATTCTTGGTCCGGAGCTTCCCCTGCTCGACTCCGTGACAATCCGTGCATGCCATTCCCAAGGGTTTGTAGCGCACGATTTCGACGTCGCCCTGCAGCTTCCACGGCTTGTGACACTCCGAGCAGGCGAGCGCTCTGTGGGCTTCGTCGAGCGGATAGCTCGAATCCCGGTCGTGATCGAAATCGAGCTCGGCGAAGCTCACCGTGCTCGCGTGACAACCTAGGCAATCGCTGACCCCGTTCTCAGTGAATTGGCCCGCGTGCGGATTGCCGTGACAATCGGCGCAGTCCCGGCTCACGGCGCGCGCGAAGGTGCGGCCGGTCGGCTGCTTCAGGACGGGGGGGTGGCAACTGGCGCAACTGGTCTCGCCGTGCGCCCCCGCGAGGCCGAAGCCGGTCCATGCGAGGTGGTCGAACCCATCGGGGAACGTGCGGAACGAGGTCTCGACGTGACAGCGCGCGCAGCCCGTCCGTCCCTCGATCTCCCGCGCGAGGCTCGGCGCCTCGAACGAGCCGCCGTGCGGGTCCATGTGGCAGGTGGCGCAGCCTTCGATCAGGCCGAAGTGATCCGTCGCCCAGCCGAAGGTCCGGCCCTGCGCGTTCGGCCCCACGGTCGGAGGGTGGCAGACCTCGCACCGGCTCTGCGCATGCGCGCCGACCACGGGGAAGCCGGTCCAAAGACCGTGATCGAACCGTCCCGCGGGGATGTCGGCGAAGGTGGTGGCGACGTGGCAACGCGCGCACTCGCCGGCCTCGCTCGCTCCGAAACGCGCCGAAGCGCTGTCGAAGAACCCGCGGTGGGCGTCCTCGTGACAGCTCTCGCAGCCGGCGGGCTCGCCCCGGAAGACGCGGCCGGGATAGCGTCCGTCGAAATCCTCCGCCTCCGGGAGGTGGCAGTCGGCGCACGCCGAGTCGCCATGGGGGGCCTCGAGCGGGAACCCGGAGGCGGCGTGCTCGGCGAGTGTGAGCCGGAGGCCGACGTCGCGGAAGCCTTCGTGCTCGGCTTCGTGGCAGACGCTGCAGCTCTCGCGCGCCGTCAGCGCGAAGAGCGGCGCCACGCCCGCGATGAACGCATCGGCGTGGGGCGAGGAGTGGCAGTCCTGGCAGTCGCGCGGGCTCGGCTTGGGACCGATGCCGGCGAGGACTTCGACGGAGTGGTCGGTGCCGCGCGGGTGGCAGTCGAGGCAGCCCGGATCCGCGTGGCCGCCGACGAGGGGGAAGCGCTCGTCGTGCTCGAAGGGCGTGAGATCGTCGAACGCATCCTGGACGTGGCAGGCGGAGCAGTCGCCCGGGATGCTGCTCTCGTGCGGGTCCAGGTGACAGAGAGTGCAGTCCTGGTCGAGGCCCATGTAGCGGCGCCCTCCCTCGGGCAGGAGCGGCTCCTCGGCGAAGACGTGGCACTCCTTGCACTCGAGCGCGAGGTGTGCCCCACCCATCTCGTAGCCGACGAGCTCGTGCTCGAACCCGGCGGGATCCGGCACTCCCGCGATGACGAAGCTGCGCAGGTTCACGGCGATGAAGTCCTCGCCGTGGTGCTCGCTGTGGCACATCGCGCATTCCATGCCGACGTTCGGCGCGAGCAAGCCGTGCATGCCATCCCCGAGCTCGATGTCCTCCCGCACCTCGCCGTGGCACTCGAGGCAGGCCGTGCCCATGGTCACGCCGTCGCCGCCGTGACACTGCGCGCAGCCGCTCCTCCCCGAGAGGTCCGATTCGCGCCCGTGGACGGCGATGATCGCGCCGGGGGAGGTGCTCCGCAGGTCGACGGCGACGAGACAGACGACGCTCACGGTTGAGAGCACGGCGATCCAGATGCTCGGGTTCCGAAGCTTCACCGGTAGCCTCCGGCGGAAGACGACTCGCCGTACACGAGTGCGTAGAAGACGTGGACGGCGACGAGGAGGACCATCAGCGCCGCGATCCAACGGTGCAGGTAGCGCCAACTGCCCAGCACGCCGCGCAAGTCCTCGTAGTGCGCCGCCATCAAGGCCGTGCGGTGCGCGCGGCGCGCGAGGCTCAGCGTCGCCTGGACCTGGTCGTCCGAGATTCCCTGCCTCGCGCCCCTGGCGGCGAGGCGCGTGAGGACTCGCGTGAGATCACGCCGCGCGCCGAAGAGCGCCACGATGCGTCCCACGAAGCGGCCCCGCCACTGCCGCGACTCGATGAGGGCGAGCACGTCAGTCTGCGCCCGTTCGTGGAACCGGCGCTCACTCGCATCGCGCGACTCGGCCATCCGCGCGAGGCGCGCCCGGACCTCGGAGAGCTCGAGCTCGCGGCCGTTGGCGGCGCGCGGCACGTACGCGTAGAAGTAGCGGCCGATCGCGCCCGTGACGAGCAGCGCGGCGAGCGCCCAGTAGGCGTGACCGCCGACCGTATTGCGCGGGGACATGGCCGCGTGCAGCGTCGCGCAGAGGAACGCGAGGATGCCCGTCGCGACGTGGCTCGTCATCCAGAGCCTGAGCGAGCCGAAGCTGAACTCGAACCGCGGCGAGCGCCGCAGGAGGTAGGCGAGGTTGAGCCCGATCATCGCGAGGGAGACGCCGCCGAGCCACAGGCCGGCGCCTTTGGACGGGCGCAGGAGATCGTGTTTGAGGTGGGCCGGCCGCTCCACGTCCTCGAGCCAGTAGTAGTCCCAGTGCCAGCCGGCCCAGATCAGCGCGACGAGGGAGAGCACGAAGCCCGCGGCGAGGGCGCGCGTCAGCCCCGTGCCCTCCTCGACCAGCGACTCGGTGGACCTGCGTAGGGCCGGATCGAACGAGACGCCCGAGCGTTCGAGCAGCTCGAAGGGCAAGACGCCGCCGGCCATGACGAAGACGTCGTCGTTCTGGAGCGTCATCCGCTCCGTCCACTCGCGGTCGTCGCGCGTACGGTCGACTTCGAGCTCGACCGTCTCCTCGCCGATGGCGAGCACGCGGCTGCGGAAGACCAGCTCGATCTTTCCGAGCTCGAGGCTCTTCGCGAGGCGCTTCTCGGTCCGCCCCCGGATGCGGAAGAACGCCGCCTTGCGGTAGGAGAGTGTCACGCGGTTGCCCGGCTGTTCGGCGAGGGCCATGGCGGCCTCGACGGCGCTGTCGCCGCCGCCGACGACGAGGATGCGGCGGTGCTGATAGGAGTGGGCGTCGACGAGGCTGTGCGTCACCTTCGCGAGCCCTTCACCCGGCACGCCGAGCTCACGCGGGATGCCGCGCCGACCGATGGCGAGACAGACGTTGCGCGCGGTGTGGCTGCCGGTCTCGGTGTGCACGACGAAGTGCCCGGCGGCATCGCGCTCGAGGCCCGAGAAGACCTCTCCGTAGCGGATCGGGAGCTGCTCCTTCTCGACCACTCCGCGCCAGATTTCGATCAGCTCCTCCTTCGAGTACGAGTCGCGGTCGAGCCGCCCATGGAGCGGCAGCTCGACGGGCCGCGTCAGGACGAGCTTGCGCCGCGGGTAGCGCGCGACCGTGCCGCCGGGACCGAACTCCCTGTCGAGGGTCACGAACCGGAGTCCGTGACGCTTCGCTTCGAGCGAGCAGGCGAGCCCGGCGGGCCCGGCGCCGACGACGACCAGATCGAGCACGCCGTCACTGTGCCCGTTGCCGTTGCCGTCGCCGTTGGCGGCTGCGACGCGCCGCGCCACCTCCGCGCCCACCGTGACCCCGTGGTCGATGGCGGTCTTGATCAGGGCGTGCGCGGTCACCTCGCCGGCGAGAAACAGCCCGGGCGTTCCGACGGCCTCGAGCTCCTCGGAGAGGGCGGGGATGTCCGTGCGCTTCGCGAGGTTCGCGAGCGTGACGGTGATCGCACCGACGGGACACTCGCGCTCGCAGGCGGAGATGCCCTCACAGCGCGCGCCGTTCACGACCATCGCCTGTCCGTGCACGAGCTCGAGCACATTGTCCTCGGGACAGACGGCCACGCACGTCCCACAGCCGAGACACCGCGAGAGGTCGATGACGGGGTGTTGGAGCTGCGCGTTGGCGCTGCCTTGCCGCACCGCGCGCTCGTGCTTGCGCAGGCGATCCTCCATACGAACGAGGTCCGCCCGCCGGGAGATCGAGGTGAAGAGCGCGATGCCCGATATGAGCACCAGGCCGACGAGCAGAGTCCAGCTCATGACCTGTCGCCCTCCTTCACGAGTCGGCTCGGCTCGTGAGGTCCCTGCTCCATCGGGGTCCTCATGGACGTGCAAGCAGGCCCTCGAGAGCCGCCTATCACCTGTCGGGAAGATCGACGCCCCCGGGCGACACCTTGAGGGAAAGGACTTCCCAGTGCCGGCCCGGAACCGGGCTCAGCTCCGCCGCTGTGGCGGAGATGAGCCCGGTTCCGGGCCGGCACCGTACTGGCGCCAACCCGCCCGCACGTAGACCCACGTGCTGAGCGCTACGACGAGCGCCAAAGCACCATCAACGGCTCGATCCACGAGTGCCGGCCGACATCGAGGGTGATGCCGAGCAGGAGCACGAGAGCATCGCGCTCGCCAGCTTGCCGTGGACCTCGCTCACGACGGCGACGTCGCCGCGCCGCTTGCGCACGAGCAACGTCCCGATCCCGCGCAGCACGTCCCGGCCGACGATCACTGCGAAGAACCACAGCGGGACGTGAGCGAACGCGACGCTGTCGGTCACGAGGAAGAAGGTGGGCAGGCTGACCTGGGCGAGCTTGCCGGCCACGGCGTCGAGCACCGCGCCCAGCGGCGTCGCGAGGCCCAGGCGCCGGGCGAGCTACCCGTCGAGGACGTCGGAGGCGCCGATGCCGATGAGCGCCGCGACCGCCAGCGCGCGGTGCGGCTGATCGTCGCCCCAGCCGCCACGGACGCCGCGCACCTCGACGCGTGGTAGAGGAACGCGGGGATGAGGGCGATCCGGAGCAGCGTGATCGCGTTCGGGAGCCAGGCGAGTGGGGTCGCGCGGCGCTGTTCGTCGGGGAGGGCGTTCGACGGGTTGCGGTCGAGGCCCAATCGGCCCGCTGGTGCTCGGTCGCGATTCAACGGGCTGGGGCGCCGTGACGTAGGCTCGGGGAGCCGTGACGTAGGCTCGGAGCGCCGGGGGGCGCCGTTGAACCCCATACGCCGTCGTACGTTGGGAGCGTTCCGGGCCCGCATCGGGACGCCGAATCGATCCCAGGCATGCTCGCCCTCCTCACTCTCCTCGCCCTCTCGGCCCAGGACGTCGAGGTGCCCGAGACGATCGTCACCGCCCCGCGCGCGGAGGGCACCGCCACCACGTCGACCGCGCGCGTGACCCTCCTCGATGCCGAGGACCTCGCGCGGACGGGGGCGCGCTCCCTGCCCCAGGCGATCGGCCTCGCGGCGGGGGTCTGGATCCAGGAGACGAACCTCGGGGGCGGCTCGCCATTCATCCGCGGCCTGACCGGCAACCAGGTGCTGATCCTCGTCGACGGCGTGCGCCTGAACGACTCGACGACGCGCCTCGGGCCGAACCAGGCGCTCAATACGATCTCGACCGCAATCGTCGACCGCGTCGAGGTCATCCGTGGCCCCGCGTCGGTGCTCTACGGCTCCGACGCGATCGGCGGTGTCATCTCCATCTGGACGAAGCGCAACCGGCCGCGCGCGGAGGGGGGCTGGCGCGGCGGCGTCGAGTCGGTCTACCGCAGCGACGTGGACGGCGCGCGGACGTCCGTGGACGTCGGCCACGCGGACGAGCGTCAGGGCTGGGTCGGGATCGGCAACCTGCAGCGCTGGGACGACCTCGAGTCGGCGGACGGCAGGCAGGACTTCACGGGCTACGACTCGTGGGGGCTGTTCGGGTCCTGGGAGCGGGAGCTCGGCGACGGCGACAACCTGCGATTGACGGCGCGCGTGCACCGTGACGACGACGTGCCGCGCACGGACAAGCTCGTCACGGGGTTCGGCCAGACCCAACCGAGCGACGTGCGACACGAATTCATCGTGCAGCAGCGCGAGGTCTACCAGCTCACCTGGTCGCACGAGATGGATGGCACGTTCGCCGACCGGATGCAGATGCGGCTGGCCTTCAAGCGCTACGAGGAGCAGCTCCGGCGCCAGGTGACGGGCTCGACCACGCTCCGCAAGCAGCGCGACGTCGTCGAGGGCGGCGCGCTCGGGGTCGACTGGAAGAAGCTCATGGGGGAGGACCACCTCCTCACGTGGGGTCTCGACGTCGACTACGACGAGGTCGACTCGACGCGCACCGACGTCGACCTGATCACCCTCATCGGGACGCCGAAGACGGGCAACTTCCAGCCGGACGCGCGCTACGCGAGCTTCGGCCTGTTCGTGCAGGACGAGATCTTCAGCTTCGAACCGTTCGACGTGACGGCGGGCGCGCGGTATTCGTACTACGACTTCTCCATGCAGCCGTCCGCGGGGCGCGAGGACGGGAACTTCGACGCCGTGACGGCGAGCGTGCAGGTCGCGCGCGACGTGTTCGAGTCGTCGCGCGCGACGCTCACGGTGGCGCAGGGCTTCCGTGCACCGAACCTGGACGACCTCGGCAAGGACGGCTCGTTCGCGGGCGGCACGGAGCTGGCGAACCCCGACCTCGACCCCGAGCGGAGCCTTTCTGTGGAGCTCGCCCTCGACACCCGGGGGGCGGCGTGGAGCGCGGGCGTCGCGCTCTTCTACACCGAGATCGACGACCTCATCGGGCGCGAGCTCGTCGACCCGGGCCTGCCCGGGGACGGCGACGAGACGTTCATGCGCGAGAACATCGGCGACGCGGCGCTGTGGGGCG
>SMVQ01000131.1 GCA_004357655.1 Planctomycetota bacterium | reverse complement strand
AGCGCGGAGCTCCACCGCTGGCACCACTCGCGCCTGCCGGCGGAGTCGAATACCAACTACGGCAACAACCTGATCGTCTGGGATCTCGTCTTCGGCACGCGCTTCTTCCCCGCGGGCCGCAAGGTCGGCGAGCTGGGGCTCGCGCGGCGGGACTACCCGCAGAACTTCCTGGGCCAACTGCGGGCGCCCTCCCCGGTACGGGACTGAGCGCCGACGCGTGCGCGACATCGGCCGGGAGTCGTGACGCCTACAGCCCCAGCGCCTTCCGCATCATCTCCTCGAAGCGCTCCTTGCCGGCTCGCCCCTCCTGCCGGTCGACGATCCGTCCCTGCGCGTCGATCGCCAGGGTCACGGGAATGTCGCCGGGGAGGGCGAAGCGCGCGTTGATCGCCTCGTAGTCATCCTCGTCGTAGACGAGGACGGAGAAGGCGAGGCTGCGCGTGTCGAGGAACTCGCGCACGGTCGCCTCGATCGTGTCAGGATCGGTGTCGGGGATCATCAGGTCGTAGCTGACGCCGACGACCGCGCCGCCGCGCTCGCGGTAGGCGCGGGCGACTTCGACGAGCTCGGGCAGCTCGGCGACGCAGGGCGGGCACCACATGGCCCAGAAGTTGAGCAACAGGCCGCCGCCGCGCCGCGCCGCGAGGGCGGCTTCGAGCCCTTCGAACCCGACGATCGCGATGGACGACTCCGCGACGGCGCCCCCCGCGTTCCCCTCCCGCGGAACTCCCTCGCCTGTATCGCAGGCGAGGGCCGCAAGGAGCGCGAGCGCGAGAGCGCGCCGGTAAAATCCAGTGGTCAGAACCGTCCGCACGGGAAGGTCAGCGCTTCTTGATGCCTCAGCCGTAGGGCTTCGTCTCGGTGACAGCGAGCTTCTCGCCCGCGAGGATGGCCGCGGCGGCGTCGACGAGGTAGTTCGTCGCCTCGGCGCCCTTCCGGCCGCGCGGGTCGTCGTCGAGGGCGCCCGCGTATTGGATCACGCCCTGCTTGTCGATCACGAAGCAGTGCGGCGTCGAGCGCGCCTGGAAGAGCTTGCTCACGACGTTGCCGTGATCGGCGAGGATGGTGTGCTTGTAGCCGACCTTGTCCCGCTTCTTGCGGAGGCTCGTGTAGTGCTCGGAGAGGTCGGCGCCCTCTTCCGGCTCCGCGCCGAGCTCGTTCTGGTTCGCGGCGATGCCGACCATCACCACGTCCTTGCTCTCCGCGTAGCGCTCTTCCATCTCCATGAAGACGGGGTTGGCGTGGCGCTCCGCGGGACAGCGATCCGACCAGAAGTGGAGGATGACGACCTTGCCGCGCAGGTCCCCGAAGCTCAGGGACTCGCCTTCGAAGTCCTTGAGGGTCACGCTCTTCGGCACCGTCGACCCGACCTTCAGCTTCACGATGTCGGCGGGCGCGGGTCCATCGGCCGCGGGTCCGGAGACGGCCGCGGGGGTCGCCAGCGCACCGGCGAGGAACAGCAGGGGGATCCAGTTTCGTTTCATGAGCGAGTTCTCGTGGTGGCATCAACGGGGGCCGGGCGATTCCGTTCGTGACTGCGGCCCGGACTCGGCGAACCGGGTGTCACGCTCCGGGGCCGCGTCCAGCGTACCCGAACAGCCTACCACCGCCAGAACTCCGGGCACCTGCCGGATGGGAGCTCGCGGCGACCACGGCGACGCGCCTGTCAGGATTGGCGCACGATCCACCCGTCGCGACCCCAACCAGTCGCACGGCAGCCACCGCCGAGAACGACCCGTGATGAAGCCTTCCGCAGCCACCCGGCCCGAGTGCCACCCGCATCACGCCGGGTTCCGAGCAGGGAGCGTGATAGCGCTCCTCGCCGTCTTCGCCCTGCTCACACCCCTCGGCTCGGCGCAACAGCGGGCGCACGGCAAACTCTTCGTAAGGATCGACGACGGGGTCGCGCGCGCGGCGGTCCAGATCACGATCGAGCCCGGCTACCACATCTACCACGGTCCCGAGCGCGAGGACCTCGGGCAGGGGGACGTCGTCGGCGCGCCGACCATCATCACGCTCGCCGGCGAGGGCATCGAGTGGGGACCCGTCGAGTATCCCGAGCCGCACGTCGTCGACGGGATGGACGGGGCCGGCGACACGATCCTCGTGAACAGCCACGAGGGCACGGTCACGTTCTGGGCGCGCGGCGCGGCGACGCAGGCCGCGCGTGCCGATGCGGTCACCGCGAAGGTCGTGGGGCTCGTCTGCGACGACGTGGGCTGCGTCCCTTACGACGAGACGCTCACGAGCGAGGGGCGCGGGAGCGCGGAGCTTTTCGCTGGTTTCCCCGCCGCCGCGGTGGAGCCGGTCGACGAACCCCAGGCCTCGCGAGACTCGACCGGACTCGGTCTCGGCTTCCTGGGCGGCATCGGCGGAGGCGGCGCCGACAAGGCCTCCGCGAAGCTGTTCGTACGCGTCGAGGACGGCGTGGCGCGCGCGGCGATCGAGGTCACGATCGAGCCGGGCTGGCACCTGTACCACGGCCCCGATCCGGCGGACATCGGCCCGGAAGGCACGGTCGGCGCTCCGACGGAGATCGAGCTCGCGGGCCCGGGGATCGTGTGGGAGCGTGTCGTCTACCCCGCGCCGGAGCAGTTTCCGGGTATCGACGACGACGGGCACGAAGTGCTCGTCAATACGCACGAAGGCACCGTCGTCTTCTACGCGCGCGGCTCCGCATCCGGATCGACCGCAGGCGCGGACGTCACCGCGACGATCGAGGGGCTCACCTGCGACGACGAGGGCTGTGTCCCCTACTCCGCGTCGCTCTCGAGCGCAGGCCGCGGACCCGACGCCGTCTTCGCCGCGTTCCCGAGCTACGAGGCCGTCGCCCCCGACGCCTTCCCGCGGACCGGCGGAGACGCGAACGCGCCGATGGGGACGTTCCTGCTCGTCGCCGTGCTATGGGGCCTGATCACGCTCCTGATGCCCTGCACCTACCCGATGATCCCGATCACGATCTCGTTCTTCACGAAGCAGGCGATCGCGCGGGACGGCAAGGTGATCGGTCTGTCGCTCCTGTACGGCCTTGGGATCGTGCTGATGTTCATCCTGATCGGCGTCGTGCTCGGGCCGCCGATCCTCGTCTTCGCGACGCACCCCGTGACGAACCTCGTCATCGGGCTCCTGTTCGTGCTCTTCGCGTTCGCCCTGTTCGGCGTGATCGACCTCCAGCCGCCGCGCTTCCTGCTCAACGTGGCGGGCAAAGCATCGATGAAGGGCGGCGCTGTCGGCGTGTTCCTGATGGGCGTGACGCTCGTCGTCACCTCGTTCACCTGCACGGCGCCGTTCGTCGGCTCGCTCCTCAGCTTCGGCGCGCAAGGGGGCAGCATGCTCCGCGTCGTGCTCGGCATGGGTGTCTTCGGCCTGACGATGGCGATCCCGTTCGTCATCCTCTCGCTCGTCCCGGGCAAGCTGCAGAAAATGCCGAAGGCCGGCGAATGGATGCACGTGCTCAAGGTCTTCCTCGGCTTCGTCGAGCTCGCGGCCGCGCTCAAGTTTCTCTCGAACACGGACCTCGTCTGGGATTGGCAGATCCTCTCGCGCGAGATCTTCCTGCTGCTCTGGTTCGGGATCTTCGTCTGCGCAGCGATGTTCCTGTTCGGCTGGATCCGACTGCAGGGCGAGGAGGAGCGGCAGATCGGTCCGACGCGCATGGTGAGCGGCATCGCGACCCTGCTGTTCGCGCTCTATTGCGGCTTCGGCTTCTTCGGGTTCGTGATGGACGACATCATGACCGCGATCATCCCCCCCTACTCGAGCGAGCGCATCGACGGAGGGCTCGGGAGCGTCAGCGGGGGTGAGCGCGGATCGCGCGTCACGCACACGATCGTCGTCGACGACTACGCCGGCGCGCTCGAGAGCGCCCTGAGCGCGGACCAGCTCCTGCTCGTCAACTTCACCGGCGTCACGTGAGTGAACTGCCGCAAGATGGAGCTCAAAGTGTTCCCTCGCCCGGCGGTCGCCGGGCAGCTGCAGTACTTCACCGAGGCCCGCCTGCACACGGACCTCCCGCACAAGCCCGAGCTGAGGGAGCTCCAGGTGGAGATGACGGGCTCGGTCGCCAACCCGATCTACCTCGCGCTCGATCCACGCGACGAGCGGGTCCTCGCGCGCTACGACGGCGCGACGCTCGTCGACGACGGCCCCTTCATCGAGTTCCTGAAGACGGCCAGGCAGAGAGCGCGCAATCCAGGCACTGGACAGTTGCCCGAGCCGCAACGGTGACCCAAGGAGACGAGGCCTGGCTCCCGATCGCGGGGCGCTAGCGCGCCGCGGGGCCCGCCCCGTCGATGATCTCCCGCGCCAGCTCGTCCAACCGGCCTCCCTCCGAGACCGTCCTGTTGTCCTCGTAGTCGATGTCCCCGGCCTCAGCCCGGTTGTAGGTGGCGATGTCCTGCCCTTCGCGCGGAACGAAGGTGTTCGCGGCGACTCGGTTCTCGCACGTCCAGTGCCAGCGCAGCGGAGTCGTGTCGATGTCCCAGAAGACGTTGGACTCGGTCAGAATCTCGCTCGTGCCCTGATCGAAGAAGATGCCGTTGGACGGCGCCCGGCCGGCGTTGCGGCGGATGTCGTGGATCGCGTTGCGTCGCAGGATCGTGCCCGGCTGGCCGGTCGTGAGACTGGGAGAAGAACACGGAGGAAGAACTGTGAACGCTCCGGGCGTGATCGTCGATGACCCCAGCGCTCCCGGCCGAGCGGCCGGCACGATCGAGCGGCGCGACGCCCTCGGGCTCGCGTTCGGGTTCACGGCGACAGGGCGTCCCGCCGGAGCACGATGACCGCCGTCGCCCGAGGTCGAGTCAACGCACACACGCATCTCTACGGCGGTCTCGTGCCCTTCTGCATGCCCGCTCCGGAACAGGAGCCGACCGATTTCATCGAGATCCTCGAGCGCGTGTGGTGGCGGCTCGACCGGGCGCACGGCGAGTCCACCCTGCGCGCCGCCGCGCGCGCCTACACAGCGGAGGCCCTGCTGCAGGGCACGACGGCGCTCATCGACCACCACGAGTCACCCACCTTCATCGAGGGCTCGCTCGACGTGCTGGCCGACGCGTGCCAGGAGCTCGGCATGCGCGCGGTCCTCTGCTACGGCGCCACCGAGCGCAACGACGGGCGCGAGGAGGCGCGGCGCGGACTCGCCGAGTGCCGGCGCTTCATCGGCGCCAACCGGCGGCCGCTCGTCACGGGCGTCGTCGGCATTCACGCGGGCTTCACCGTCTCCGACGACACCCTGCGCGAGGCGGGTGAGCTCGCACGCGAGCTGGACACGGTCGTCCACGTCCACCTCGCCGAGGACGTCACCGACGTGCGCGACGCGCGGGAGCGCGGCTACGAGGGTCCGCTGGAGCGTCTGCTCGAGTGTGACGCGCTGCCTACGGGCTCGATCCTCGCGCACGGTGTGCTGCTCTCCTCGGCGGAGGTCCGGCTCTGCGCCGAGCGGCGTTTCTGGCTCGTTCAGAACCCGCGCTCCAACCATGCGAACGGCGTCGGTTATCCGCGCGCACTCGCGCACTCGCGGCGCGTCGCGCTCGGTACGGACGGCTTCCCGGCCGACATGATCGACGAAGCCGAGATGCTCATCATGCAGGCCGCGACGCACGGCGAGGACGTGAACCGCGCCGTGGCGCGCCTCGACGCGGGGCACGAGCTGCTCGCGGAGCGCTTCGGCGCGAACGCCGTCGAGGCTGCGGTCTCGCTGGGGCGCGTGGAGGTTGGCGGGCGCACCGTCGTCGAGGATGGCCGCCTGCTGACGGCCGACCTGGACGCCGTCCGCGCGGACGCGAGCGAGCAGGCCGCGCTCCTCTGGGAGACCATGGGCGCCTTGCCGGAATAGGGATGACGAGTCTCGGGCTCGAGCACGACGTCGTCGACGAGGGCGTGTATTCGCGCGCGGTGGAGCGCTTCCGCGCCACCGGCGCGCGGTTGCCCACGTTCGCGCAGCTCGCCGATCCGGCGCGGATCCCCGCCCAGGTGGCGGCCGAGCTCGCCGGGGTGGACCCCGACCAACCGCACGCGCTCAACCTGTTCCGCGTGCACTGGTACAACGGCGAGGACCGCAAGACGCTCGTCTCCGTGCCCGGGCACGTGGTGCTCGGCGAGCAGCTCACGGGCGTCCCGGCGCCCATCATCGTCGCGCTCGGCGACCGCTTCCCGATGATCCGTGCGCACAAGGTACTCGCCGCGTACGCGTGCCTCGCGCCGCGGCTCGTCACGGGGCAGTTCGACCCGGGGACCCAGCGCGCGATCTGGCCGTCGACCGGGAACTACTGCCGCGGCGGGATCGCCATCTCCAAGGCCCTCGGTTGTCACGGCGTGGCCGTCCTGCCCGAGGGCATGAGCGCCGAGCGCTTCCGCTGGCTCGCGGCCTGGGTCGCGGACGAGCGCGACGTCGTGCGCACGCCCGGTTCCGAGAGCAACGTCAAGGAGATCTACGACGAGTGCGCGCGGCTCGCGGCGGACCCCGCCAACGTCGTGCTCAACCAGTTCTGCGAGTTCGGCAACCATCTCGCGCACTTCTTGTGTACTGGCCTGGCGCTCGAGCGCGTGTTCCTCGCCCAGCGTGAGTCGCGACCCGGCCTGCGGCTCGCGGCGTTCGTGTCGGCCACGGGTTCCGCGGGCACGCTGGCCGCCGGCGATCACCTCAAGGAGAGGTTCGGCTCGCGCACCGTCGCGGTCGAGGCGCTCGAGTGTCCGACGATGCTCTACAACGGCTTCGGCGAACACAACATCCAGGGCATCGGCGACAAGCACATCCCGTTCATCCACAACGTGACGAACACCGACGTCGCCCTTGCGGTCTCCGACCGCGCCACGGACTCTCTGAACCTGCTCTTCAACACGGCCGTCGGACGCGAGTGGTTGGCGGCGGAGCTCGCTCTCAGCGAGGACCAGATCGCCGAGTTGGCGAACTTCGGACTCTCGAGCCTCGCCAACATCGTCGCCGCGATCAAGGTCGCGAAAGCCTTCGCGCTCGGGCCCGATGACGCCATCGTGACCGTCGCCACCGATGGCGCGGCGATGTACACCAGCGAGCTCGAGCCGGCCGAGCGCAAGCTCTTCCCCGCCGGCTTCGACGGCGTGGCCGCGCAACGCGTTTTCATCGAGCACCTCGCGGGCGCCGACACGGACCATGTGCTGGAGCTCGATGCGCGCGACCGGGACCGGATCTTCAACCTCGGCTACTTCACCTGGGTCGAACAGCAGGGCGTGTCGCTCGATGACTTCGAGCGGCGCCGCGACCAGGGCTTCTGGCGCGACTTGCGCGCGCTCATCCCGGCCTGGGACGCGCGCATCGAGGCCTTCAACCGCGAGACGGGGGCGACGGACCCGTGACTGGCGAGGCTACGCCTCGGACCGGCGGGGCATGGTCGAGCGCTCCGCGTCTCGCCAATGCCGCGGAGGGCCGGATGGCCATCCGGCCGGTGAGTTCGCGCTCTGTGCGAGAATGCCTGGGGCGCCAAGGCAACTTCGCCGCCGCACTCGCCCACACGGGGAGTGCTACACCCATCGAAGGAGAGTCTGCCCATGTCGCCAGCCTTCGAGGGCTCTAGCCCGCCCGCCGGCACGCTCTTCTGCGGTGGGTGCGGCGCCCGAGTGACACTCGATGCGCCGGCGCCGTTCCGGTGCCCGCGCGCGATCGCGGGCGACGACATCGACCACGTGCTCGAGTTTCCGCCGGCGATGACCAGCGTCCCGACGGACGGCGACGAGCAGCCCTTCGTGCGCTACCGCGCGTTGCTCCAGAGTCACCAGTTCGCGCTCGCGCGGGGCATGAGCGACGAGGGCTTCGTGGAGCTCGTCCGCGAGCTGGATAACGCCGTCGCCGGTGTCGCCGGGGTGGGGCTGCGCATCACGCCGTACGTGAAGAGCGCGCCGCTCGCCGCCGAGCTCGGGCTCGAGCGCGGCGAGGTCTGGGTGAAGGACGAGACGGGGAACCCGGCGGGCTCGCACAAGCTCCGCCACCTCTTCGGGATCGCGCTCCACCTCGTCGTGGCCGAGCGCATCGGGCTGCCCACCCGCCCGGGCCCGCTCGCGATCGCGAGCTGCGGGAACGCGGCGCTCGCCGCGGCCGTCGTCGCGCGCGCCCTCGACCGACCCCTCGACGTGTACGTCCCGGAGAGCGCGGACGCGCGCGTGCTCGCGGAGCTCGCGTCGCTCGGAGCGCGCGTCGTCACCTGCGCGCGCGAGCCCGACGCGCCGCCCGGCGATCCGTGCCTGCGCCGGCTCCGCGCCGCCGCCGCGGACGGCGCGGTGCCCTTCACCGTGCAAGGCAGCGAGAACGGGCTCGCGATCGAGGGCGGCAAGACGCTCGGCTGGGAGCTCGCAAGCCAGCACGCCGCGGGTTCCGGGCCGCGTCTCGACCGCATCGCGATCCAGGTGGGCGGCGGGGCCCTCGCGAGCGCGTGTACGCGGGCGCTGCTCGAGGCGTGCGTCTCCGGGCTCCTCCAGCCCTTGATCCTGGTCCATGCCGTGCAGACGGCGAGCGTCCATCCACTCGAGCGCGCGTGGCGCAAGCTCGAGGAAGGCGTCGCGCGCCGACTCGGGTCGCACGCCGCAAGCCAGGCAGGCCTCACGCCGCGAGCGCGGATGAGGGCCGCCGCGGACGAGCTCGCCCACGCGCGCACGCACCGGTCCGACTTCATGTGGCCGTGGGAGGAGACGCCGCGCAGCATCGCCACGGGCATCCTCGACGACGAGACCTACGACTGGCGCGCGGTCTGCCAGGCGATGTTCAACGTCGGCGGCTCGCCCGTCGTCGCGCCCGAGGCGACGCTCGCGCGCGCGGAGGAACGCGCGCGCGCGCTCACGGGCATCGACGTCGACGCGACGGGTGCCGCGGGGCTCGCGGGGCTCTTCGTCCTGCAATCGGAGGGCAAGCTCGCGCCCGACGAGCGCATCGCCCTGCTCTTCACGGGGGTCCGCCGGTGACCCGGATCGTCCGCGCGGCCATGACGGAGACCCGCAATGCGTTCGCGCCCATGCCCGAGCGCGTCGAGGACCTCGGCGTCCTCGCCGATCGGCTCGACGAAGTGCGCGAAGCGAACGTCCGCCACCACGTCGAGCTCATCGCGGCGGCGGCGGCGGAGGGCGCCGCCGTCGTCGGCCTGGGTGAGCTGTTTCCCGCCCCCTACTTCGCGCTCGGGCGCGAGCCGATGTGGCGCGCGATGGCGGAGGACGCCGAACACGGCCCGACCATCACGGCGCTGCGAGCGTGCGCGCGCGAGCAGCGCGTGATCCTCGTCGCGCCGATCTACGAGCTGGACGGCGCGAGCGGTCGGCGCTTCAACACGGCGGTCGTCATCGACGAGCACGGCGCGGTCCTGGGCAAGTACCGCAAGACGCATGTACCGGAAGGTACGAACGAGGCGGCCTCGTTCTGCGAGACGTTCTACTACGAGCGCAGCGACGGCGAGCTGGGGCAGTTTGCGGCGAACGTCGCGCACAATCCCTTCTTTCCCGTGTTCGAGACCTCGATCGGTCGCCTGGCCGTCGCGACCTGCTACGACCGGCACTTCGAGGGCGTCATGCGCACTCTCGCGACCGGAGGCGCCGAGCTCGTCTTCTCCCCCGCCGTCACTTTCGGCGCGAAGTCCCGCCGCCTGTGGGAGCTCGAGTTCGAGGTCGACGCGGCGCGCCACGGGCTCTTCATCGGCGGCTCGAACCGCGCGGGCACCGAGCCGCCCTGGGGCGTCGAATACTTCGGCGCGAGTCACTTCGTCGGTCCGAACGGGCGCATCCCACGCCGCCCCTCCCGGCCGGAGCTCGTCGTCTCCGACCTCGACCTGGCCGAGCTCACGGCCCACGACCCGTCGGGCTGGGACCTCGCCCGCGACGCGCGACCGGACACCTACACGCGCTGAGCGCCGGGACTCCCCCCAAACGGCGGATTCGCTCGACTTCAGGCGCCGGGCGTTCCGATGAGGAGGGCGGCCCCCCCGGCCACGATGAGTATCTTCAGCGGCACCTTCGCCTTCCTGCGCGGAGTTCTGACCACGGACGAGCCCGATGCGACCATCGCCGTCGCTCCCGAGCCGGCACCGCAACCGGCCCCCGAGTCGGCCGCCGAGTTCGGTGACCTGCTCGAGAGCCTCGACGCCGTGCTGCCGGCCGTGGACGATACGAGCATCCTCGCCCTGAAGGACGCGACGATCACGGAGCTCCAGAAGATGCTCGCGCAGCTGCGGCCGGTGGGCGACAGGCTGGCCGAGACCGAGCGGTACCGGCTCGCGGCCGTCGCCCGGATCGGCGAGCTCGAAGTCGAGCGGGACTGCGCGCAGAAGGCCTTCTATCAGGTCCGTGTCGAGAACGCGCGACTCCGGAGCGAGGCCGAGAAACAGGAGCGGATGATCGAGGCGAAGGCGTCCGCTATCGCCCGCGCGAACGACAGGCTGATCAAGCTGCGCGAGAAGCTCGAGGAGCGCAAGCGCACCGCCGCGCAGCGCTGGCGCGAGATCATGGAACTGCGTGCCGGCAAGAAGGCGCTCGTGCGCGTGCTGGCCGAGAAGCGAGCCTCCCGCCACTCGGACCCGTCTGGTCCGGACGACTCATGAAGTGTCCGGACCGGCCGGCGCCAAGCCGCAACTAACGAAGTTGACGGCGTGCTCGCCGAGCACCGAGCGCGCGATCGCGCGCATGAGGTGGTAGTAGACGAGGTCCACCTCGCCCTCGGCGCGGCCGGCCAGGGTCCCGAGCGGATTGCGCTCCTCGAACGTGAGCTCGAATCCAGGGCCGGAATAGCGCGCCGATCCGGCGTGCGTCGAGAGCTCGAGCTCGACCCCATCGAAGCGCCCGTACACGCGTACCGAATCGCCCCCGGGGCCGCCCTCGCGCGCGAGGTGAAAGCCGTCGAGGTGCGCCATCGACTTCCAGTCGTCGAGGCGGCCGAAGAAACGCGGCTTGATGACGTACGGCCCTCCGTCCTCGGGGCAGAACACGTCGCAGTTCCCGCAGTCGTTGCAGAAGTCCTGAAAATTGGCGTACTGCTCGCGCCGCTCGATGACGAGCTCCCCGTCCTCGCGGCTCGTCCAGCCGGCGCCGGTGCGCGACACTTTGACGATGGGTATGCGAATGGGCGACAGCTCGAAAACGAAGTTCGCGTCGTTCGGGCAGACGGGCACGCACTTGTCGCAGGAGACACAGTCGAAGAGCTCGAGTGAGCTGCCGATCTTGCGCGGGAGGCGCGAGTTCGCGGCGGCGGCGTAACGTGGGTTCACCGCCGTGGCGGTGACGTAGCGCGCGGTGTTCGCGAGCACGGCGCGTTCACGCGGCTGTACCTCACCCCCGTACGCGCGCGCGATCCACTCGTCGATCGAGGTCGCGCCCACGGCCTGCATCCGGAGCCGGAGCTCGTCGAAGTAGCCGCGGGCCCGCGCGTAGCCGCCCGGCTTCAGGAGGTCGCTGCACACGGTGACCGGCACGAGCCCGAGCGCCACGGCGTCGGGGAAGTTCTTGCGGTCGATCCCGCCGGAGAACGAGATCGGGTAGCGGTCCCCGAACCGCGCGCGAAAGCGCCCCACGAGGTCCATCGCGAGCACGTGGAGCGGCGCCCCCGAGAGGTACATCTCCTTCGAGCTCGCGGGGAGGTAGTGCTTGTGGTTCTCGACGATCAGGGTGTTCGTGAACTTGACGCCGAAACCGAGCCCCAGCGCCGCCGCCCGCTCCCCGAGTCGCTCGACGAACCCCTGGGCCTCCTCCCACGTCGTGTCGCGCTCGAAGGCGCTGTCGGGGCAGCGCACGTCCTCGTACCCGAGTACGTCCCCGAGTAGCTCGCGCGTGCGCTCCGCTCCCAGCAACATCGGGTTCAGCTTCACGATGCAGTGGAGACCGTTCCGCTCGAGCAGGAACGTGATGATCCGTTCGATCTCTTCCGGCGGACAGCCGTGGAACGTCGACAGGGTGAGCGTGTCCGAGAGGCGCCGCGCGAAGTCCAGGTCGCGAAACTCCTTGTACTCGAGCGGGATCTCCCGCCGCAAGCGCTCGACGACCTCGCCGCAGTCGAGCATGCCGCGCACGAACGCCTGCACGGGCTCGCTCTGGATGCCCGCGAGGTCGTAACCGACGCTCATGTCGTACAGCGTCCGTTCGAAACCCGGCGCGAGCTCGAGCCGCCCGCTCGCCGCGAGGATCTCGACGAGCATCGCCCCTTTCACGTACTCCTCGAGCGATTCCTCGAGTCGGAGCTCCTGCGACCACTCGACGTTGTAGCCCACCGTCTGCATGTCGATGCACGGGCGCGGGATCGCGAGCCGGTCGTCGATCTGCACGGTCTTGAGCTCCATGATCCGGCAGCCGCCCAGCCACGACAGCACGATGTTCTGGGCCATCTGCGACTGGGGCCCGGCCGCCGGCCCGAGCGGGGTCGCAGCCCTGTGGCCGTGGAAGTCGACGGAGAGATCGAGCGTGGGATCGCCGAGGAAGAACCGCGGCTCGGGCAGGTCGAAGATCGACTGCCGCTCGTCGAGCTCCCGGAGCATCCGGGTGACGAGGGCACTGAACGGGTAGGGGCGCAGCTCGGCCATCCGGAGTGTGATCTACGGCCGAAGCAACGCGCGCTCGCGGGGGCAGCCGCCGAGCACGAGGTGTACGAGCGCGAGTCTCTGCTTCATGGGGTCCATTCGCTCCCGCGAGCGCGGCACAGGGTACCATCGACTCCAGGTATGAACGCTGCCCTCCTCGCCGTCCTCCTCGTGCCGCGCGCCAGCCCGCCCCCACCGTCCCAGGACGTCGAGCCGGACCCGCCGCCCGTGGAATCGACGGCGGACACTCCGTGGGGCGACGTCATCCTCTGGCTGCGCGAGCAGCGCGATACGATGGCCGCGGAGCTCGAGACGGCGCACGCGAGGTTGCTCCCAGCGGCGGAGGAGAGCGCCCCGAAGCTCGCGAAGCAGCTCGAACAGGCGCCCCCCACGCCGCGTCCGACGGGCTACGGGATTCTGCCCGAAGTGAAGGCGAGCGGCCCCCTGAAGGCGGTCACGCCGACCGAGCGCACCTACTCGCTGGAAGTCCTCTCCACCGGCTACGTGCGTGACTTTCGCGATGCCCGAATGCTCGCTTGGCGCGTCGCCCAGAGACCCGACCCGGGCACCGACACCGACGTCGCCGAGCTCGAGCGCGAGGTCAAGGTGTTCGTGCGGCTGCGCGGGCGGTTGCGCAACCTCGAGGATCACCTCGCCTACCACGAGTGGTGGCAGGCGGCCGTGGTCGAGCAGCGCGACTACTTCGAGGACCGCTCGCGCATCGTCTGGATCGTGCGCGAGCGTCAGGCGCTCGAGCAGCGCCACGGTCCCGCGGAGCGGATCGCCGAGCTCACGCGCACCATCCACGAGGAGATCGCGCCGTTCAAGCCGGCGGCGGGCCTCGTGCTGGAGGACCGCGAGGACGGCTGGCGCGTGCTCCGTGTGACGGTCGCGACGGACATCCTGGACGAAGAGTTCCTGAAGACGCTGTCCGAGTCCGTCGATGCGGTCTACAACGACAGCGAAGCCGCCCGCGAGCGGCGCCTGCGCATCGAGCTCGTGATCGAGCGCATCCCCCTGGCGCAGCTCTATCCCGAGGGCGTCCCCGAGCACGGCGCGGCGGTCGACGTCGAGGCCCAGGTCGCGTGCTTTCCGGAGGGCCGGCTGGTCCTCACGACGGGCGCGAAGAGCACCCACGCATGGGCGGGGCGAAGCCTGTTGCTCGGACCCTCGCCCATCACGCGCCGCACCCTCGCCCACGAGTTCGGTCACCTGCTCGGCTTCACGGACGCCTACCTGCGCGGCTTCGAAGGCGACCCGGCCGGAGACTTCGGCGTCAAGCTCGTCGAGTGGACGGGGCTGCTCGAGGACCTGATGGGCAATCCCGCCGGCGGAATCGTGACGCTTGCGATGATCGATCGGCTCATCGAAGCGTACGGCGGCCAGTGATCGCGCGCGCGCTCGGCCTCGCCCCCCTCTTCGCTCTCATCGGTGGCGGATGCGCATCTCCCGCCCCCGAGAGCGAGCCACGCGCCGACGTCGTCGTGTACGGCGACACGTCCGCCGCCGTGATCGCCGCGGTCCAGACAGCTCGCGCCGGACGATCGGTCGTCCTCCTCGCCCCGAGCGCCCATCTCGGCGGTCTGTCGAGCGGCGGCCTGGGCGCGACGGACATCGGTGACAAGCGCGCCATCGGCGGCATGAGCCGCGAGTTCTACCGCCGGATCCGGGCGTACTACGACGACGAGTCGGCGTGGAAGTTCGAAGCGCGTGACGCCTTCCGCGGCCGCGGTCACCGCCCGGGCGAGGACACGGCGTGGACGTTCGAGCCGCACGTGGCCGAGCGCATCTTCGATGAGATGCTCGCCGAGACCGGCGTCCGGGCGGTCCGCGGCCGCCTCGCTCGAGAGAGCGGCGTGCGCCTGGACGGCGGACGCATCCTCTCGATCCGCACCGAACGCGGGCGCGTCTTCCCGGGCGCGATGTTCATCGATGCGACCTACGAGGGCGACCTCATGGCCGCGGCCGGCGTCTCGTACACAGTGGGTCGCGAGCCCAACGCGACGTACGGCGAGACCCTGAACGGGGTCCAGGCGGAGCGCGCGATCCACCACCAGTTCACGGAGCCGGTCGATCCCTACGTCGTCCCCGGCGACCCGGCCAGCGGACTGCTGTTCGGCATCCAGATGGGCGGCCCGGGCGAGAAAGGGGCGGGCGACGACCGGGTCCAGGCCTACTGCTTCCGAATCTGCGCCACGGACGTCCCGGAGAACCGGCTGCCGTGGCCGAAGCCTGCGGACTACGACCCCGCGCACTACGAGCTGCTCCTGCGCAACTTCGAAGCGGGCGACCACCGCCTTCCGTGGAACCCCGTGCGAATGCCGAACGGGAAGACGGACTCGAACAACAACTTCGCCGTCTCGACCGACTTCATCGGGGCCAGTCGCGACTACCCGGAGGCCGACTACGCGACGCGCGCTCGGATCGTCGCCGACCACGAGCGCTGGCAGAAGGGCCTCCTCTGGACGCTCGCGAACCACCCGCGCGTCCCGGACCAGGTCCGCGAGGCGTTCAGCGCATTCGGCCTCGCGCGCGACGAGTTCCCCGAGACGGACGGCTGGCCGCGCCAGATCTACGTGCGCGAGGCGCGCCGGATGGTGTCGGACTACGTGATGACCGAGCACAACGCACAGCGCCGCATCGTCGCGGCGGACTCGGTCGGCATGGGGGCGTACAACATGGACTCGCACCACGTGCAGCGCTACGTGACGGCCGCGGGCGCCGTGCGCAACGAGGGCGACGTCCAGGTGCGCTCGCTCCCCTACCCCATCAGCTACCGCTCGATCGTCCCGCGCAGGGGCGAGTGCACAAACCTCTTCACGCCCGTGTGCCTGTCGGCCTCGCACATCGCGTTCGGGTCGATCCGGATGGAACCCGTATTCATGGTGCTCGGCCAGTCGAGCGCGATCGCCGCCTGCCTGGCGCTGGAGCTGGGCGTCGCCGTTCAGGACGTGCCGTACGACGCGCTACGGGAACGGCTCGTCGCGGCGGAGCAGGTGCTCGACTTCACGACGGAGCCCGCTGCCGGAGCGGCCGTGGGGATCCGCGCGGAGACGCTGCCCGGGATCGTGGTCGACGACACCCAGGCGACGCTCATCGGCGATTGGACGATGAGCACGTCGGCCGGGACCTGGGTCGGCCCGGGCTACTTGCACGACGGCGACGAGGGGAAGGGCACGAAGTCCGTGCGGTTCGAGACGCCGCTCCCGCGGCCCGGTCGCTACGAAGTGCGCCTCGCGTGGACGCCCCACTCCAACCGCGCGGGCACCGTACCCGTCGCGATCGAACACGCGACGGGCACGTCGACCGTCGTCCTCGACCAGCGCGAAGCGCCGGGCGGGACCGGACCCTTTCGCTCGCTCGGAGTCCACCAGTTCGGAACCACGGCGGCCGTCGTGGTCGGAACGCTGGGCACCACGGGGTACGTCGTCGCGGACGCCGTGCAGTTCCTTCCCGTTCCCTGACCGGGCGAGCGTCAAAACGTGTCGTCGATGGTCACGACGGCATGGCCGCCGCCGAGGATGCGCTGCCCGCTCGAGTCGAGGACGAAGATCTGGTGGAAGGTCATCCGGCTTTCCACGCCGGGAGCGAGAGTCTGAGAGGGCACTTGGAGCTTCAAGGTGCTCCCCTGCCCGATGACCCCGACGAGCTCGAGCGGTGCGAGGAGCGGGAAGCCGAAGGTCTGGACGCCCAGCGCCGCCGCGAGGTAGCGCCACTTCGGCCGGAGCGAGGCGGGGAGATACACCATGTCGCCGGGT
>SMVQ01000130.1 GCA_004357655.1 Planctomycetota bacterium | reverse complement strand
TCTCTGCGCCTGCGGTGATTCCAAGGACGATGCTGCGGGTACGGCGGGGCTCCGCAGCGGCCCGCCTCCGGCCGATGCGCCGGAGCTACCGGTGTTCAAAGATGTGCTGCACGAATCGGGCATCACCTTCACGCACCACTTCCTCGATACGGAGACGGGCTCGACCTACAAGATCAATCCCTACGACCACGGCAGCGGAGTCTACGCCGTCGACGTGAACGGAGACGGGCTCGACGACATCTACTTCCTCGACTTTCTCGGGCCGAACGCGCTGTACATCAACAAGGGGGGCATGCGGTTCGAGGACGCGACCGCCGGTTCCGGCGTGGACGTCCCGCGGGCTCTCAGCGTGGGAGCGGCTTTCGGAGACTACGACGACGATGGAGACGCCGACCTCTACGTCACGACCTACCGCGGCGGCAATCACCTGTTCCGAAGCAATGGTGACGGCACCTTCGAAGACGTCACCGAGACCAGCAACACGGGTTATACCGGGCACTCCAACTCGGCCACCTGGTTCGACTACGACGGCGACGGGGACCTCGATCTGTACCTCTGCAACATCGGGATCTTCACGACTGGGACGATCAGTCGCGAGGCGAACTACTTCTACAAAGGCGAGGCGCTGCCCTTCACCGAAGTCGCCAAGACCCCCGACCGGCGCGTTCCCGGAGAGGCGGACGTTCTCTTCCGAAACGATGGCGGCGGCAAGTTCACAGACGTGACTGCCGCGGCGGGCATCGCTTCCGCGGAGTGGAACGGGGACATCGCCGTCGCGGACATCGATCTGGATGGCGACCTGGACTTCTATACGTCCAACATGTTCGGGGCCAACCACCTGTATCTCAACAATGGCGACGGGACGTTCGAGGACGTCACGCGCTCCGCGCTGGGTCGCACCAGCTGGGGGGGGATGGGCGCCCGGTTCTTCGACGCCAACGGGGATGCCTACCCCGACTTGTACGTCGTCGACATGCACTCCGACATGTGGATCGATCCCAAGGAGGGCGCGAAGGGCTGGGAACCCGACCAGAAGTTCAACACGCCGCTCGGCGCCATCGTCGGCGGCGGCAAGATCATCGAGAAGCCCGAAGACACGCAAGCCAAGTCGGTGCTCTTCGGCAACACGTTCTTCGTCAACGAAGGCGACGGGACGTTCACCGAGCGCTCCGCGGAGGCCGGGCTCGAGAACTGGTGGCCGTGGGGCATCACCGTTGGCGACTACAACAACGACGGCGCACAGGACGTGTTCGTCACCGGGGGCATGGGCTTCCCGTTCGTCTATTGGCCAAACCACCTGTACCTGGGAAACGGCAAGGGCCGGTTCTACGAGGTCGCCGCGGCGGCGGGGGTCGAGCCTCCGCGGCTCGGCGAGATCCTCGCGGGTGCGGCGATCAACGGTCGGGAGTTCACGCGCAGCTCGCGTACGGCAGCGACGGCCGACTTCGATCGGGACGGCGACCTCGACATCGTGGTGAACAACTTCAATCACGAGCCGTATCTCCTGCGCAACGACTCCCCCCGGACATCCGGGGGCAACTGGCTGCAGCTCGACCTGCGCCTGGCCGGTTCGCGACGCCCGGCGTTCGGCGCGCGCGTGGTCGTGAAGGCGGGCGGGAAGACCTGGCACCGCAGGGTGACCGGGGCGGAGGGCTACCTGACGCAAAGCAGCACGGTGGTGCACGTGGGTCTGGGCTCCGTGACGAGCATCGATACCGTCGAGGTCTACTGGCTCGGGACCGACGAGCCACAGGTCGTCCATGCGCCGGCCGCGAACCAGCGGATCGAAATTGTCCAGGAGTAGGGGCGGACTGCTCCTGCTCGCGATCGCGAGTCTGCTCGCTACGGATGTCACTTTGCTGCTGTGGGTGCAGGGAGCCCACGTGGATACGGAGACCGCAAACCAGCCGTTCCAGGTCGCGGTCGGGGGTCTCGGTCTGGGCTCCTCCGTCTCGCCGGCCTGGAGCTTCTTTGCGCTCGACCCGCGCCTCTCGGCCACGTGTGAGAACGAGCTCTTCCCGATTCCGGGCCTCGCCTGCCCGAACCCGAGTCACGGCGCAGCCCTCGCCGACTTCCCGCCGCTCGGCCTCCGCAAATGAAGGCCGAGGGCATGTTCGCTCGCCACCGGAACCTGGCGCTGGCGGCGGCCGAGAACGTTGCGCGCAACGCGCGCGGGTACCTGGTGGCCGCACTCGGCCTCGTGCTCGGGCTGACCCTGCTATTGAGCGGCGTCGCGATCAGTGAAGGGCTGAAGGCCGAAGCCCTGGCTTCCGTGCAGTCGGGAGCCGACGTCTACTGTACCTGGGACGCCTTCGGGCGCGACGCACCGGTGCCGGTGGACGCGATCGCGCCGCTGGCCGAGCTCAGCGGCGTCGAACGCGTCGTGCCGCGCATCATCGGTCGCATCCGCCTCGGCGATGCGCTGGTGGTCGTGATCGGCGTGCCCTTCTCCGAGCTTCGTGGCCAGGCGCTCGAGGTCGACGGCCGGCTCCCGCAATCGAACGCGGAGGTTCTGGTCGGCCATGAGTTGGCGCGCACACTCGGCCTCGTTCCGGGCCAGCGTGTGGGGCTCGAGGGCGAAACGATCCGTCTGTTCGAAATCGCCGGCATCGTGCGCTCGACCTCGTCCCTGTGGAGCGCGAAAGCCGTGGTCTGCGACCTGGACGAGGCGGCGGCGGTCTTCGGCGCGGACGGCACGGTGAGCGACGTCTGCATCTACACGCGCGCGGGCTACGAGAACATCGTGGCTGAGGCCGTCGAGCGCTTGAACCCGCGCTTCCGGGTCCAGACCAAGCAGTTGGTGAGCGAATACGTCATGCGCGGCATGACCCTGCGCGAGGGTATCTTCACCGTCTTGTTCGCGCTGGCCCTGGCACTCGCGATCCCGTCCTTCGCCGTCATGACCTGGCTCGGGCACACACCGCGCCGGCGCGAGATCGGCCTCCTCAAGGCGGAGGGCTGGCGCACGAGTGACGTGCTGGAAATGGTCGCGCTGGAGAACGTGATCGTCAGCCTGCTGGCGGCCGGTGGGTCGCTCTTCCTGGCGATGATCTGGGTCCATTGGCTGCGCGCACCAGGGATCACCGCGTTCTTCCTGCCGGATCTGCCGCTGTTTCCGGCCATGGACGTGCCCGCGCGCTTCACGCCCCTGCCGCCGCTCCTGGCGCTCGTGTTCAGCCTGACCGTCACGATGTCGGGCAGCATCTACACGACCTGGCGCACGGCGATCACCCGGCCGGTCGAGGTGCTGAGTTGAGCTCGGCCCCGCCCGTGCTGCGCCTGGTGGAGGTGACGCGACGCTACACGCCGGCTGCAGCGGGGAGCTTCGCCCTGGGACCGGTCTCGCTCGAGATCCGGCCCGGCACGTGGACGGTCGTCACGGGCCGCTCGGGTGCGGGGAAGACGACGCTCTTGTACCTCCTCGCGGGTCTCGATCGGCCCGATTCAGGCAGCGTCTTCATGTTCGGGAACGACATCACGCACGCATCGGAAGGCGCCTTGGCGATGATCCGCCGCGCGCGCCTCGGGGTCGTGCACCAGGAGTTCCATTTCATCGACCACCTCCCCGTATGGCAGAACGTCAGCTGCCGCCTCGTGCCCGCGGGCGTCTCGAGCAGGTCGCGCCGCGAGCGGGCGGCCGACGTCCTGAGCGAACTCTTGATCCAGGGGACCCTCGACCGGCTGCCACGCGCCCTGTCCGGTGGCGAGCGCCAGCGCGTGGCCCTGGCACGCGCGGTGATCGGTGCGCCGGAGGTGTTGATCGCCGACGAGCCGACGTCGAACGTGGATTCCGAGACGGGCGAGGTGATTCTGAGCTACATGAAGAGCTGGCAGGAGCGGGGGACGGCGCTCGTCATCAGCTCCCACGACCGGGCCATGGTGGAGGCTGCCGATCGGCAGCACGTGCTGTCCGGCGGGCGCCTGGAACCATGATCCTCAACGTCTGGACCGTGACCGCGTTCTTCCTCGCAGGCGTCGGCGCGCTGCTCGCCGCGGCCGCCGCGTGGATCGCGATCCAGGGCCTTGCGAGCTCAGCGCGTGCGCACCCGGAGCGGTCCGGGGCCGGCACGAACGAGGATCGCCTGCACCTATTGGCACTCGTGCTCGGTGTCCTGGCCGGCGTGCGGCTCCTGGCCTGGCCGCACTTCTACTTGCTCTTGAAGAGCTACGTGCCGGAGCTCTCGAGCTACGGCGTGATGTGCGCGTTCGGTGTGACGCGCATCGAACCCGAGCTCGTGCTCGCGGCGCAATGGATCAAGCCGGTACTCCTGACGTGTCTCGGGTTCTGGCTGGTGCACGGGGTCGCCGTTCAACGCCAAACGACGCAGCCGTATTTTGCGCGGTACGCGCTGGCGCTGTTGCTGGCCCTCCTTGCGCTCCTCGACAGCGGCGTCGAGGTGACGTACCTCACACGCGAGAAGATCGGCAGCCCGGTCACCTGTTGCACGCAGTTCCTGGACACCGACGCGGCGCAAGGTGCGTCCCAGCCGGTTGCCGCACTCCCCGGCCTGTCCGGCGTGAATTGGAGCGCGGATTGGAGGCTCTACGCCGGTTGGAACCTGCTGCTTATCGCGACCTGCATGCTCCTCGCGCGGCCCCGCGCGCGCGGGGTAACGAGCCTGCGCAGCGGCTTCCCGTTGCGCGTCATCGTGCCGTCGCTGCTGGCTCTGGGCGGTCTCGCCAACCTTGTACTGACGCGCTGGATCTGGCTGGAGGACGTCGCGCCGCGCGTGCTGCAGTTGCCCTACCACCATTGCGTGTACGAGCTCTTGACCGACGTCCCCGCCCTGGGTTTCGCGGCCGCGCTGATGGTCGCCGGCAACGCGTGCCTGTTGTGGCCGCTGGGCTTGCCCTCCGATTCGTCGGTCACGCGTTCGATCTACGCACTGTGCGCAGTCGCGCTCGCGACCGGGCTCTTGATCGTCGGCGTGCACGTCGCGTGACCCGCGAAGCCTGCAGTGCTACCAGCGCGAGCACGACCGGCCTCACGAACGCGCCGCAGTTCGAGATCGAGGCCTGAGTCCGCTGCGCGTGGTCCCCGCGGGTCTCGCGCTCTTCAGTCCGAGCCGCTCTCGGAGGCGAACGCCCGCTCCGCCTTCCTGATCATCTTGGTGACCTCGTCCGTGGCGTTGTCCCAGCTCAGTGAGATCCTCGGATGCTCGCGCTGGTAGACGCGGAAGACCTCGTCCGCGAACGCGGGGCCGATGACCTCGAGGCCTCGGAAATCGAGGTGAATCTCCCTGAACTGGTCGCCTCTGGCGAGCAGACGGCGGGCCTGTGAGCGAGAGACCAAGGTCTCTCCCTCGTAGCGAGCAAGAACGACCGACACCGCGGTGCGTGTGAAGCCATAGTCGTCCTCTGCACTCGCGAACTGATCGAAGACGTCACCGGGTGTCCGCTCCGTATCTCGACGGACGATCATGCGGACGGTGGTGCCCGGTCTTGACTCGGGCGCATCCAGCACGAAGAAGCCCGACCCCTCGATCCTCATGAGACAGATGTCCCGGGACCAAATCATGAACTTGTCACACATCCGGCAAGTGAAGAAGATGCCTTCGCCCGTGTGATTGTCGGGGTCCGTCGTCAATTTGCCCTTCGATAGCTCGAGCAGAGCGTGCTGCGCATTCTCGAGCCGGAGCTCGCGCACGAGCTTCTGCGTGAAGCCCTCTCCGTTGTCTTCGATGTAGATCTCGATGTCGTCCTCGAGCGGCTTCAGAAGAACGACCAGCTCCGAGGCGTCCGAATGATCGATCACGTTGTTGATCATCTCGGTGGTGCCGTACTGCAGGATTGCTCGCACATTCGCCGACACGTCACCGAGCCGGGGTGCAAGACTCTCGCGCCAGATGCGGTCCTCCGAGAGCCCCTCCGAGAGCGGAACGCGCACGAGCGGACGCCAGCGGTACTGGCGGGCCTTCGTGGCACCCGACGCTTCGAGCAGTCCCTCCTCGACGAGCGCCGAGACGCGCTTGTTGACGGCTTGCCGAGAGAGCCCCGTCTTCTCGACGACAAAGCGGACCAGGTCCCCTGGGTGGGGCGAGACGCTCTCGAGGATGGTCCAATCCACATCGTCGCGTGTGGCCCCGTTCGCCTTCGACGGGTCTCGTGGGGAGCTATTGTCAACCATACCTTGATTATTTGACAATCCAGACCGGGGTATTGTCAATCAAACTCGCCTCGGCCCCCTCTGTGGATGCCGAGAATCCCATCGTACCCCACTGGCGAGGCGTTCCGGGGCGATGCGCGACGATCGTGAGCGCGGCAACATCGGAGCAGGAACGGAGAGGAACGGAAGGGAGAACCGTGGGCTACTCGAGGGCGAGGCTGGCCTTTTCGCTGACCCTGGTGTACTGGTCATGCCCGATCGTGCCGGGGTTGAGGAGCCAGGCGCGGATCTCGACCAAGGGAACTCCGCTGGGGGACGGCGGCACCGGCGCGTCGAAGAGGCGCACGGGGCGGTCGCCGCCGGGGCGCAGGATCAGGCCGGTCCGTGCGCACACCCGGGGATCGTGCTCGAGCTCGCCCGTCGGCCGGAACCAGAACTTCGCGCCGTTCCGGTCGATCGCCTGGACCTGGAGCTGGGCGAGCTGCGGGTGACCGCGGAGGGGCTCGTCCTCGGGCCTGCGCTCCGTGTCCACGACGACGCGACCTTCCTCCAGGTAGACGACGAGGCGCGGCGCGAGGCCGAGGTCGCGCCGGCGCAGGAGGTAGAACGGTTTCAGGTCGGCGCCGCGCGAGCTCACGACGGGCAGGGTCACGAGCTCGTAGGCATCGAGTACTTTGCGGATCTCCACTTCGAGGTCTGGGGACTGGTCGAGGAAGATGCCGAAGAGCCGACCCGCGACGCCCCTGCCGTAGAGCGGGTCCGTGACGAGCCCCGGCAGGATGAAGTCGGGTTCCTGGGCCAGCGCGCTCAACACGTCGACGGACGGGGTCGGCGGGAACCACTCGTTCTTCGATGCGCCGGTGGGTGCCGCCGTCCGGTCGTAGAAGTCGAGCACGCGCATGCCCGAGAGGTATCCGAGCGCGCCCGGCCACGGGGTCAGCAACGTGCGCCCCGCTTCGATGTTCTCGCGCAGGAAGTTTGCCAGGTCGCGGAGCGTCCGCGTCAGCTCGATCTCGTCCGCGAGCGCGAGTCGACCGAGCACGGGGCGCTTGCCGGTCGGTGTCGGGCTCGAGGCGGTCATCCAACGGCGGTGCCAGGCTTCGGCGGGGATCGGTCCGAGGGCGCCGGGAAACTTGCTCCCGATCGCCGAGAACGCGACGGCCACGACGAGCGCCGCCCAGCTCATCCGCTCGACGGTCTTCATGCGGATGTCCTGGGCTGCGAGCACCCCCTGCTGGACGGCGACGAATACGAGCGGGAGCGCGGGGACCATCGCGGCGGAGAAGGGCAGGGGGCCGCCGCCTTCGAGGATCACGAGCAGACCCCACACGGCCGCGAGTCCGAGCGCTCTGGTGCCGGCCCCCGACAGCCGGCGCAAGGCGAGGAAGACGAGCGGGATCCCCACGAGGAGCGGTGAGATGGCCGCGACCATGAAGTCGAGCACGTACGCCCAGCCCGCGGTCGCGCGCTCGGCGTCGGGCGTGAAGAGTTGGAGGAGCGTGGGTCCGTAGACCGAGCCACTTCGTCCGAGCGGGAGCAGGAGGAGCGCCGCCGTGAGCGCCGCCGGGATGAGCGCGCGGAGCGGCATCGCCGGCGCGCCGTCACGGCGGGGGATCGCCCGTTCGAGCAGGGCGAACAAGAAGAAGACGGCGGCGAGCACGACGCCCTCCGCCCGGAACGCCACGAGCACCGCGAGCGCGATGGCGAAGCGCTTCCACCAGCGGTGCTCGAAGGCGACGAAGGACGCCGCCAGGCACAGGCAGACGAACGGCATCTCCGTGCCGCTCGCCGCGGCGGCCGCCATGCCGCCGCTGGCCACGAGCAGGACCGGAGGGATCACGCCGGCCACCTGGTTCGTGGCGAAGCTCGCGATGAGGCCCACCGTCAAGAGCGCCGCGAGCATCCCGAACGTCTGGGTGAACTGAGTGACCGGCAGGAAGAGGCGTTCCGCGATGGCGGCGAGGCCCACGAACGCCGGCGACGGATAGCTGTCCAGCCCGCCGACGGTCGGATCGAGCATCCAGGCGAGCTCGCCGCTGTGAACGAGGTTGCGCCCCAGTCGATAGGCGACGTGCGCCGAGTCGTACGGCGGAGCGAAGTCGAGACCGCTGCCCTGGTGGATGTAGAGGGCGTGCGCGAGCAGCGCAGCCATGGCGAGGAGCAGAGCGGTTCCGCGGTTCATCGTCGCCGACGCCCCACCGGGAGCAGGCCCGGGCAAGGTACCAACGCACTGCTTGCGTGCAACGTGCTCAATCGATCGCCGTGGTCTCGACCCCGGCGCAGGCGCGGTCGATGAGCCCCTCGACGTCCATCTGGTCCTCGGCCGCGAGGCACTCGGCGAGCTTGCCGCGGATCATCGGCCGCGCGGGTTGGAAGACGGTACAGCAGTCCGGGTCGGGCCGGTTCGAGATGTCGAACGTGCCGATCCTGCGCGCGATCACGATCGTCTCCTCCTTGTCGAACGCGATCAGGGGGCGGAGCACGTGCATCTCGGTCGCCGCGCCGATACAGATCAGGTTCTCGAGCGTCTGGCTCGCGACCTGACCCATGCACTCGCCCGTGACGAGCGCCTGGTAGCCGTCCACGCGCGCGAGCCTGGCGGCGATCCGCTGCATCATCCGGCGGTAGAGGACCGTGCGGTAGCTCTCGGGCGCGGAGTCGCGGATCGCGACCTGGATCTCCGTGAAGGGCACGACGTAGAGGCGACTCCGCAACTGGTACCGCCCGAGCGCGCGCGCGAGGTCGAGCACTTTCTTCTTCGAGCCCTCGCCGATGTACGGCGCGGAGTGGTACGTCACGAAGCCGACGCGACAACCGCGCTTCATCGCCATCCACGCGGCGACGGGCGAGTCGATCCCGCCCGACAGGAGGCAGAGCGCCCGCCCGAGCGTCCCGACCGGGAGACCCCCGGGCCCGGGGAGCCGCTTCAGGAACACGTAGGCGCGCTCCGATCGCACGTCGATCTCGAGCTGCAGCTCCGGGTCCTTCAGTTTCACCCGCACCCGTTCCGGCCCGGGCAGGATGCGCTCGGCGACGTAGCGGTCGAGCTCGGTGGAGGTCATGGGGAAGCGCTTCTCCGCCCGGTTCGTCCGGACTCGGGCGGTCACGATGCGTCCGGGCGGGACGTCGGCGAGCGCGTCGTCGAACACGGCGCCGGCGACCTCCGCGATCGCCTCCGGCTCGAGCGGCGCACCCCAGGCCGGGGAGACGGACTTGATCCCGAAGACGTCCTGGATGCGCCGGGCCACCTCGAGCGCGCGCCG
This sequence comes from Planctomycetota bacterium, assembly GCA_004357655.1. Classification (GTDB taxonomy): domain Bacteria; phylum Planctomycetota; class UBA1135; order UBA1135; genus N075bin59. The sequence continues at coordinate 1,041 of SMVQ01000130.1, read as the reverse complement.
CTCGGGTGTCACGGTGATCCGTCCCGTGGTCCGGGCGATGGTCACGGGCGAGACGTCGCGCGTCGCGTGCTGAATGTTTCGAACGAGCGCGCGCTCGAAGACGGCGCGGTTGCCGCCCTTGAGCGCGAGCTCCCCGTAGCGCACGAGCAGGAGCTCCGGCGGCGGCAGCCCGGGCGTCATGACTGGACGGCCTCGAGCTCGGTCGCGAGCTCGGCGAGCAGGGCCGCGGCGCGCTCGGCCTCCGCCACGGTCGTCGCGGCTGCGAAGGAGAAGCGCATGACCCGCCGGGCTTCATCGGGTGTGAGGCCGAGGGCGAGCGCCACCGGACTGAGCTCCTTCTTGCCCGCGTTGCAGGCACTCCCGGCGCTCGCGCACACGCCGCGCGCCTCGAGGTGGTGCAGCCAGACCTCGGCCGGCGCACCCGCGAGCGCGATGGCGCAGATCGACGGGACGACGGGCGAGCCGTCGATCAGGAGGCGCGCGCCGGGGACGCGCTCGAGTCCCCGCACGAACGCATCGCGCGCCGCCGCCATGGCGCGCACACCTTCTTCGCGCCCCGTGTCCGCGAGCCGCGCGGCCTCGCCGAACGCCACGATGCCCGCCACGTTCTCGGTCCCGGGCCGCCGCCCGGCCTCTTGCCCGCCCCCGAACACGAGCGGGCGCAGGGCGACCTTCCCGCGCGTGACGAGCGCGCCGGTGCCCTTCGGGGCGTGGACCTTGTGGGCCGAGAGCGCGAGCGTGTCGGCCCCGAGCTCCTCGATTGACAGCTCGAGCTTGCCGAGGCCCTGGACCGCGTCGACGTGCAGCGCCGCGTTCGGCGCGCTGCGGCGCACGATGCGCGCGAGCTCGGACACCGGGTAGACGCTCCCGACCTCGTTGTTCACGAGCATCTGCGCCACGAGCACGGTGTCCTCCGAGAGCAGCTCCTCGAAGGAATCGAGATCGAGCCCGCCATCGGGCCGGAGCCGCGCTTCGCGCACGTCGAAGCCCTCGTCCCGGAGGGCGAAGGCCGAGGCGCGGACCGAAGGGTGCTCGGACGGA
>SMVQ01000129.1 GCA_004357655.1 Planctomycetota bacterium | reverse complement strand
GTGGCCACGGTCCTCGCCGACGTCGTACACGTGTACGACGTTCGGGTGGTTGAGGGCCGCCGCGGCGCGCGCCTCGGCCTGGAAGCGTTCGACGAACTCGCGGTCGTTCGCGAGCTCGGGCGAGAGGATCTTGAGCGCCACGCGGCGATCCAGGCTCTCCTGCACCGCGAGGAAGACACGGCCCATGCCGCCGCGGCCGATCATGCGCTCGATGCGGTAGCCGCGCACCTGGAGCTCGCCATTGCCATTGCCGTTGCCGGCCTTGGGTGGTGCGCTCCCCTCACGGGGACGGCCGGTCGCGCGCGGCGCCCGTGGCGGCGCCGCTGCGGCGGGCGCCGCGGGCTCGGGCCGCGCGCCCTCCGCGGGCCGCTCGGGATCGAACACGCGCAGCCGCTTGGAACCCAGGACGATCGCGTCTCCGACGGTGAGCCGTGCCGAGCTGACGCGAGTGCCGTTCACCAGTGTGCCGTGCTCCGAGCCCATGTCCTTCAGGGCCCAACCGCCGCCTTTGATCCGGCCGATCGCGCAGTGGACGGCCTCGACGCCCTGGCCCTCGACGACGAAGCCGGCGCGCTCCTTCGACGAGCCGATGATCAGCCGGCCCGAGCGCGGGAGCTCGGCCGGCGCGAGATCGCCGCCGACGACCTCGATCGAGAGCCTGGTCGGTTCGTCGCCCACGCTACGCCGCCCCCGGGCGCTCGTTCGCCGTGGTGGAAGTTCCGCGGAACAGGGCGCCGCCCACGCGCACGAGATCGGTGCCGGCCCGCACCGCCTCTTCGAGGTCGCCGCTCATGCCCATCGACAACCGGCAGCGACCGTCCGCGAAGACGTCGATCAGGGCCGGGTCGCGCTCGAGCGTCCGGGCGAGGGCCGCGACCTCGGCGAAGACCGCGCGCGTCGTCCGATCCGCCTGCCCCGCGAGCGGCCCCATCGCCATGAGGCCGAGGAGCTCGAGGTGCGCGCACGCCTTGGCGCGCAGGACGGCGGCGCGCACGGCGTCGGGCGCGAAGCCCGTCTTCCGCGCCTCGCCCGTCGCGTCCACCTGCAAGTAGATCGAGAGCTGGAGGTCCTCCTCGGACGCGATCCGCTCCAGCGTCTCGAGCAGCGCGAGGCTGTCCACCGAGTGGATCACCGCCGCGATCCGCGCCACCCGGCGGGCCTTGTTGCGCTGCAGGTGTCCGATGAAATGCCAGCGGATCTCCGGCACACGCTCCGCGCCGCTGCCTTCGATCGCGGAGAGCGCGCGCGCCTTGCGCTCGAGTTCCGGGGCCCGGTTCTCGCCCAGGTCCCGCAGCCCGAGGCGCGCCATGTCGGCCGCGACGTCCGGCTCCACCGACTTCGTCACCGCGAGGATCCGGATCTCGTCCGGGCGGCGGCCGACCGCGGATGCAGCACGCTCCAGGCGCTGGCGGAGGCCGCGCAGGTTCTCTTCCAGCGGGCTCTGCACGAGGTTTGAAGGGGGTACGCTCGGTGTGATCTGGGTTGCGCCCACGACGGTCGGGGTGCAGAGAATAGCCCCCTTCCGGGCGGAAGTCACCGCCCGGGCCGGCCGGCAACGCCCGTGGGGGCGCACGTCGGGGAGCATCGGCCTGGGGCACGAGTGTATCCGACGACCGGCAGTTCGGCGCCCTGGGTCAGCCGTAGAGGCTGTCCGTGAGGGACGGGCGGGGAGCGACGGACGGCGCCGCGCCGAGCAGGCGCAGTCGCAGCCGGTGGGCGGTCCGCGAGCGGACGCGCAGCCGTTCGCAGGGCCGGACGCCCGCCACCCAGATCAGCTCGTCGCCCGAGAACACGAGCGGGACCCGTGCGCGGTCCTCGCGCGGGATGCCCGCATCGGCGAGGAACCGCTTGAGCGGGCGGCTGCCGGGCGCGCCGATCCCGTGGAACCGGTCCCCCGGTCGGGCCCAGCGCACGGAGAGCTCCCCGCGCAGGTCCTCGGAGTCGAGCTCGACCTCGTCCGCGCGGCGCGGCACCGAGCGCGACGGGGAGACGGCCACGATCTCGGCCTGGATCGCGCGGCCGTCGGGCAGGCTCGCCAGGCCCGGGACGCCGAGCGCGAGCCCGGCCGTGACGCTGGTCTGATGGCGCGCGGCCGGCTGCGCATGGTCCGAATAGGGCAGGAGGAGCTGCGCGGAGCTCCCGGGCGCCGGATCGAGCTCCGCGTCCGGGGTCATCGAGCGCGGCGGGAGGAGGTGTAGCTCGCGCGCGCGCAGCTGGAGCATCCAGTTGCCCGGCAGCGTGCGCCGGGTCTTGCGCCCCTCGGCGAGATCCGACTGGAGCAGCGCGAGCAGGGCCCGCGAGGGCGCCCGGCCCGTGCCCTCGGAGAGGAGCCGCCACAGGGCACGGCGTTGGAGCGCGGGTGCGAGGTCCGCGAGCGCCGAGCGTTCGATGGTGCCGCCGACCAGCGCCTCGCGCGAGCTGCGCCGGGCGGGGGCGTGGAGGGGCGGCGACCACGCGAGGTGGGCGGTGCGGGCGGCGAGCTCCCCCTCGAGGCGCTCCACCACGGACGCGAACGACCGCAGGTGCTCGAGGCCCTCCGGCCCGCACACTTCCTCGATCTGGGGCAGGAGCCCGTGGCGGACGCGATTGCGGGTGAAGCGGGCGCTCCGGTTGCTGGAATCCTCGCGCCAGGCGAGCCCGTGGTCGGCGAGCAGCCGCCGGACCTCCTCGCGGCGCATGGTGAGGAGCGGTCGGTAGACGGCCACCTGGGGTCCGCCGCCGGTCGCGAGCACGTTGCACGCCTTCAGGCCGGCCAGGCCTGGCAGGGCCGAGCCGCGCATCCAGCGCATGAGCAGGGTCTCGAGCGCGTCGTCCTCGTGGTGGCCGGTCAGGATGGCGCCCGTCCCGAGGCGCTGGGCCTCCTCCGCGAGCACCCGGTAGCGCCCCTCGCGGGCGAGGGCCTCGAGGTTCGGCGCCTCCGGGTCCAGCGCGTGCCGCCGGCGGACGAGGGGCACGCCGAGGCGTGTGCACAGGGCGGCGCAGAACTCGGCGTCGGCCGCGCTCTCCGCGCCCCGCAGTCCGTGCTCGACATGGACCGCCGTCACGCGGGCGCGCGGCTGGAAGCGCGCGACGAGGTGGAGCAGCAGCACGCTGTCCGCGCCGCCCGAGAGCGCGACGACGACCGGGTCTTCCGGCGCGAGGCCGACGGCGCGGGCGAGGTAGCCCCAGCGCGATTCCCAGGGGAACTCGGTGCTCACTCGGCTGTTCACTTGGGGCATGCCCGGGGTTGTGATTCTGGATTGGAGAGCGAGCGGACCGCGCGCCGGCCGCCGCGGAGCCTGTCCGCCCGGGACCCAGTCTAGCGCGAGCCCGGGTGGGGTGTGAAAGGCACGTTGATCCCATCGGCGGAGGGCGGTATTCTCTCCGCCCGTTTCCCCCTTAAACCTTTCGGAACAGCGGGTTTCGTGACGACTTGGGGGACTTGCAATTAGCAATTTCCTGTGCGGGCGCGTGGCTGCGGCATCCCTGGCAGCCAGGACTCGCGTAAGTGCAAACCCGACCCGGCGGAGCGCCCCGCGGCGCCCCCGACCCTCCCTCCGAGCGACCCATATCCATGCGCATCGCCATCAACGGCTTCGGCCGCATCGGCCGTAACGTGTTCCGCATCCTCTCCGCGCGGAAGGGCATCGACGTCGTCGCCATCAACGACCTCACGGCGAACGCCACCCTGGCCCACCTCCTGAAGTACGACTCCGTCCACGGTCGGTTCCAGGGCCGGGTCCGGGCGACCAGGGCCGGGCTCGTCGTCGATGGGGTCCCCATCCGGGTGACGAACGAGAAGGATCCCGCGAACCTGCCCCACGCGGCTGACAAGATCGACTTCGTGGTCGAGGCCACGGGCGTCTTCACGACCCGGGCGGCCTGCCAGAAGCACATCGACGCGGGGGCGAAGAGGGTGCTCCTCACGGTCCCCCCGAAGGACGCGATCGACGCCATGATCGTGATGGGGGTCAACGACAAGAGCCTCCGGGCCTCCCATCGCATCATCTCGAACGCCTCCTGCACGACCAACTGCCTCGCGCCGCTGGTCAAGGTCCTCGACGATGCCTTCGGCATCCGGCACGGGCTGATGACGACCGTCCACGCCTACACCAATGACCAGCGCATGCTGGACTTCCCGCACAAGGACCTGCGCCGGGCCCGGGCGGCGGCCGTGAACATCATCCCGACCACGACGGGGGCGGCCCGGGCGGTGGGCCAGGTCCTGCCGAAGCTCGCCGGGAAGCTCGACGGGTGCGCCATGCGCGTCCCGGTGCCGGACGGCTCGGTCGTCGACCTCGTGGCGTCGGTGCGGACCAAGGCCACCGTCGAGAGCCTGAACGCGGCTTTCAAGCGCGCCGCCCAGGGCCCGCTCAAGGGCATCCTGGAGTACACCGAGGACCCGATCGTGTCGAGCGACGTGATCGGCAACCCGCACAGCTCCGTGTTCGACGCGAAGTGCACGATGGTGATCGCCGGCAACATGGTCAAGCTCGTGTCGTGGTACGACAACGAGTGGGGCTACTCGAACCGCGTCGTGGACTTGATGATCGCCGCGCACAAGCTCAAGGGCGGCGCGCGGCGCAAGGCCGCGAAGAAGAAGCGCTAGCAGCCCGTGGCGAAGCTCACGACCTGCTCAGAATCGACTGAGTCCACGCCGGCCGGGTTGCACGGGCGTCGAGCCTCCGCCCACGACGCGCCGCTCGCGCGCCCTGCCCGCACGGACCCCGCCACCCCCGAGCGCGCCGTGCGTTCCACCACGGACTGCCGGGCTCACGCATGTCGCTGACAGTTCCGGGCCTCGAGGCGCTCGAGCTCGCCGGCAAGCGCGTGCTCGTGCGCGTGGACTTCAACGTCCCCGTCGATGAGGCGGGCGCGATCACGGACGACACGCGCATCCGCGCGGCGCTGCCGACGATCCGCGCCGTGCTCGCGGCCGGGGGCCAGCCCATTCTCCTGTGCCACTTCGGCCGACCCAAGGGCGAGGTCGTCGAGCGCTTGCGCGTCGATCCCATGGGCGTGCGGCTGGCCGAGCTCCTGGGCTCGCCGGTCATGAAGCTCGACGAGAGCACGGGCACGGGCGTCGCGCGCGCGATCGCCGCGGCCCCCGCGGGCACGACGATCCTGCTCGAGAACGTGCGCTTCCACCCCGGCGAGACGAAGGCTGACGAGCGCCTGGCGCGCGAGTATGCGGCGCTCGGCGACGTGTTCGTGAACGACGCGTTCGGCGCGTCGCACCGCGCGCATGCATCGGTCGCCGGCATCGCGCACTCTCTGCCCTCCGCCGCGGGGCTCCTCGTCCGCAAGGAGCTCGACGCGTTCGCGCGCGTGCTCGAGGATCCGGAAGAGCCGTTCGTGGCGGTCCTCGGCGGGGCGAAGGTCTCCGACAAGCTGAAGGTGGTCGACCACCTGCTCGAGCGCGTGACGGCGCTCGTGGTCGGCGGCGGGATGGCCTACACGTTCCTGGCGTCGCAGGGGCACACGATCGGCGACTCGCTCTTCGAGGAGTCGCAGGTGGACCTGTGCCGGGCCGCGCTCGCGAAAGCGGCAACCCTCGGCGTCGAGCTGCTGCTCCCCGTCGACCACGTCGTCGCCGAGCGCTTCGTGGCGGACGCCGAGGCGGAGGCCTGCGGCGTCGACATCCCCGCCGGTCGCATGGCGCTCGACATCGGACCGGAGACACGCACACTCTTCGCGGACCGCATCCGAACCGCGCGGACGGTCGTGTGGAACGGCCCCATGGGCGTGTTCGAGCTGGAACAGTTCCGCGCCGGAACCGAGGCCGTGGGGCGCGCGCTCGCCGAGTGCGAGGGCACGACGGTCGTCGGCGGCGGCGACTCGGTGGCCGCGCTCGCGCTGCTCGGCCTCACCGACCGGGTGACGCACGTCTCGACGGGGGGCGGGGCCTCGCTCGAGCTGCTGGAGGGCAAATTGCTGCCGGGAATCGCGGCGCTGGCGCCGGCGCCGTCGGCCTAGGGCATCGGCGCAGCTTCCCTCGGTGCCCGAGCGAGCCCGAGCCCGATGCCGCTCCGTTCCGTCTCCGACTCTTCGGGACTGGCGGTGGAAGTTGGACTGCGGAACGGGTGGGGCACGGAACCCGGAACGGGTCGGGCTCGGGCTCGATGAGAGAGCCGCCGACGCTCTAGGTGAACGGCACGGACGGTAGCTACAATCCGGACCCCCGGCCCCCGACACCGCCATGCCCACGATGACCCAGCGCGAGATCACGATCGCCCCTTCGCTCCTCGCCTGCGATTTCACGCAGATCGGCGCCGAGACCCGGCGGGTCGAGGAGTGCGGCGCGGACTGGCTGCACGTCGACGTGATGGACGGCCACTTCGTGCCCAACCTCACGTTCGGACCGCCCCTCGTGGCGGCGATCCAGCGCGCGGCGACCAAACCGCTCGACGTGCACCTCATGATCACGAACCCGCTCGAGTTCGCGGGCGCGTACGCGCGGGCCGGGGCGCACGTGCTGACGTTTCACATCGAGGCCGCGGGTTCGATCGAGAAGTCGCGTGAGATCATCCGGGCTTTCAGGGACGAGGGCGTTTCGAAGGTCGGCGTCGCCTTGAACCCCGACACGCCGGTCGAGAGCATCGCGGAGCTCCTCCCGGACGTCGAGCTCGTACTCGTGATGAGCGTCTGCCCGGGCTTCGGCGGTCAGTCGTTCATGGGAGAGGTCCTGGCGAAGACACGCTGGCTGCGTGAGCGCGGCTACACGGGCCACGTCGAGATGGACGGCGGCCTGAACGCGGAGACCCTGCCGTTGTGCGCGGAGGCCGGCGCGGACGTGCTCGTGGCCGGCTCGGCGATCTTCGGCGCCGACGACATGGCGGCCGCGATCGGGAAGCTCCGCACGCTCGCGCGCCAGGCCCAGGCCACCGGCGGGAATGTCTAGGAAGCAAGCCGTGGCGAAGGAAGAGCCCAAGCCCGAGCCGGCCGCGGAGGAGCAGAGCCCGGACGTCGTCCCCGAGGAGGGCGGCCGCGAGCGCGGTCGGCTCGCGCGGTTGCGGTTCAAGAAGAAGGACATGCCGGGCGGGCTCTGGCTGAAGTGCGAGAGCTGCGGTCAGACCATCTTCCGCAAGGACCTGGAGGAGAAGGGCTTCGTCTGCCCCTCCTGCGACTTCCACTTCACCCTGCCCGGCCGCGACCGGATCGAGATGGTGCTCGACGAGGGCACGTGGACCGAGCTCTACGCCGACCTCACCTCCCTGGATCGCCTCGACTTCAGGGACAAGGAGCCGTACTCGGAGAAGGTGAAGCGGTCGATCGAGAAGTCGGGCATGAACGATGCGCTGCACTGCGGAACGGGCCAGATCATGGGCCGCCCCGTCGTCCTCGCCGTGCTCGACTTCAAGTTCATGGGCGGCTCCATGGGCGAGGTCGTGGGCGAGAAGATCAGCCTCGCCGCGGACCTCGCGCGCAAGTCCGGCGACCCGCTGATCATCTTCACGTCATCGGGCGGGGCGCGCATGCACGAGGGCATGCTCTCGCTCATGCAGATGGCGAAGACCAGCGCGGCGCTCGCCACGTTCAACGAGGCGGGCGGCTTCTCCATCTGCATCATGACCAACCCGACGACGGGCGGTGTGACAGCGTCGTTCGCGTCGATCTGCGACCTGACCCTGGCCGAGCCCGGCGCGCTGATCGGCTTCGCAGGCCCGCGCGTGATCGCCAGCACGATCCGCCAGGAGCTGCCACCCGGCTTCCAACGCGCCGAGTTCCTCATGTCGCGGGGCCAGATCGACATGATCGTGTCCCGCAAGGACATGCGGCGCACGCTCGTCAAGCTGATCGACTATGGGAAGGGGAATCCCGTTCCGTAGGCAGGCAGGGCAGGCGAGCAGGAACGGAGGGGAAAGGTGAGGTGTCTCCAGCCTCCTCTGCCACCCCTCAGAATGAGGACGCGGGCCAGGACTCGGGGCCTCGAACTCCAAGAAACGGGAGCGCCGAGCCCGATCCGGCAATCCGGCACGCCCGCATCAGGGGCGACGAGCAGGTTCCGGCCTGACGTGGGCCTCGGCGAGGCCGCTCGCAGGATTCATCCGCTTCCGCGGAGCATCGAAGGAACCGTGCGATCTCGGTCGGTTTGCGCATGGGCGCGGGTTGGACCACGTCGCTTCGGCGAAGGGGACGCAATCGGGCACCGCTGACCGCCCATTTTTCCGTGATC
>SMVQ01000128.1 GCA_004357655.1 Planctomycetota bacterium | reverse complement strand
CCCTTCCTGTCTTCCTGCTATGTCTGCTTCTGGTCAGGCATGGGCGGCCGCCCATGCCTGACCAGAAGCAGACATAGCAGGAAGACAGGAAGGGAACGGAACGGAAAGGGAGAGGAAGGGAGAGGGAACGGCAGCGCCCTAGCCCGGCGCCCGGTCCCGCAGCCGCAAGGAGAGCTGTGCGAGTGCCCTGTGCAGGAGCACGCGCACGGCCGACTCGCTCCGGTCCATCTGCTCGGCGATCTCCGCGCGCGAGAGCCCGACGACGTGCGCCAGGGTGATGACCTCGCGATTCGCGTCGGAGAGCCCTTCCATCGCGGCCTCGACGCGTTCGACTTCCTCGCGGATCATCGCGCCGTGGCTGGGCGTCGAGAAGTTTCGGTAGCAGTCGAGGAGCTCGCGGTCCCCATGCATCGAATCCGCCTGCTGCGCCTCCCGGAGCACATCGCGCTTCTCCGCCAGGTAGAAGTCCCGCCGATTGGAGAGCTTCCGCAGCGCCGTGGTGAAGAGCCAGCGCTTGAACGCGGACTCGCTCGGATGCTGGAACCGCTCGGCGTGCTCGAGCACCTCGCGGCACACGGACTGGACGATGTCGGAGCTGGACTCGCGCTGGCGGATCAACGCGCCGGCGCGCAGCCGCACGAAGGCCCGGAGCTCGGGGAGGTAACGGGCGATGAGGGCGTCGACGGCCCCGCGCTCGCCGCCCGCCGCGGCGCGGGTCAGGACTTCGAGCTCCTGATCTTCCGGTCCCTCGTCCAAGCTGTACCTCGTGCTCTCCCAGCCTACTCCGTTTCCGGAGAATGGTCGAAACGTCGGGCCGCCGCCCCGGATGATGTCCCCTGGGTGACACGGGTGACACGGGTGGCATCGGGGCACGGTCGGGCCCGGTCGCCTAGGATGGACCGTGCCCCGAGTCGCTCGCCGCCTGGAGCCCCATGCACGCGGATCCCCCTGAACCCTCCGCTGACCCCAGCCCCGAGCTGGATCAGCTCGTCTTCCAATACCTCGAGCAGTCGGAGCTCGATCGCGACTCGCGGATCGTCCTGGAGGAGCTCTGCGCCGCGCATCCAGAGCGGGCGGACGACTTGCGCGACGCGATCAGTGCCCTGCGCGAGACCGGGCTCATCGAGGAGGAGGGCGGCTCGGACTCGTTCCCGGAACACCTCGGCGAGTTCCGCCTCCTGCGCCGGCTGGGCGGCGGTGGGATGGGGATCGTGTACCTCGCCGAACAGACCTCGCTCGGGCGGCCGGTCGCGCTCAAGCTGATCCGCGGGGAGCTGCTCTACTTCGGCGGCGCCCGGGCCCGTTTCCAGCGCGAGGTCGAGGCGGTGAGCCGGCTCGCCCACCCGAACATCGTGCCCGTCTACACGGTGGGGGAGGAGCGCGGCATCCCGTACTGCGCCATGGAGTACGTCGAGGGGTGTTCCCTCGATGAGATGCTGCGCGCCGTGCCCGCGCGCGCGCCCGACGGCCTCACCGGGCGGGACGCGCGCGGGGCGATGGCGGCTGCGTGCTCCCGGCGGGGCGACCCCGCGCCCGCGGAGTGGAACGATGACTTCTTTCGCGGCACCTGGGTCGATTTCTGCCTGCGCGTGACGCGCGAAGTGGCGGGTGCACTCGCGCATGCGCACGAACGTGGCGTACTGCACCGCGACGTCAAGCCCTCCAACGTGATGATCACGCCGACCGGGCGTGTGCTCCTCGTGGACTTCGGCCTGGCGAGCCTCCAGGGTACGGACTCTCTGACGCGAACCGGCTCGATGCTCGGCTCGTTGCCGTACATGGCACCCGAGCAGATCGAGGGGCGACTGGAGGACGTCGGCCCGCGGACCGACGTCTACGGCCTCGGCGTCACGCTCTGCGAGCTACTCACCCTGAGGCCGCCGTACTTCAGCGAGAGCGCCGAGCTCACGCGCCAACTCGTCCTGGAGGCACGCACGCCTTCGCTGCGGCAGCGCAATTCCTCACTGTCCGAGGAGGTCGAGACGGTCTGTTTGTGCGCGATGGACAGGGACCCCACGCGACGCTACGCGGATCCGGCGGCGTTCGCACGCGACCTCGCGAACGTCCTCGAGCGGCGCCCGATCGCGGCGCGCCCCGCGGGACCGGTCCTGCGGCTTCGACGGTGGGCGGAGCGGCGCCCGGCGGTGGCCGTCGCCTTCGTCCTCGGCGTGTTGCTCCTGACTGTCGCGCCCCTCGCCTGGGGGATCAACCGCAGTTGGGCGATGGGTGAGGTTCGCGCGGCCTACGATCGCGAGAAAGAGGAGCGGGAGAGCGCGGAACGGCACCTCGCGCGCGCGCTCGAGGCGATCCACTTCTCGCTCCACCAGATGGGGAAGAAGGGGCTCGAGAACGTCCCCCAGATGCAGCTCGTGCGCCTCGAGACCATCGACAAGGCGCTCGAGCTGATCGCGGAGATGGTCGCCGAGCGCCCCGTGGACCTGGAGCTTCGCAGGGAGTCGGCGCGGCTGCACCGCAGTCGCGCGGACGTCCTCCAGGACCTCGGTCGACTGGACGAAGCCTGCCGGGAGTATCGGCTGCACATCGAGTTCTACGAGGAGCTCGTCGAGCACCCGGAATCGCGCCTCGCCGACCACTGGCAGCTCGCCGGCTGCATCCAACAGCTCGGGACCACCCTCTTCACCTTCCGTCGCATGGACGAATCGCTCGCGGCGTACGGAGACGCCGCCGCCCGGATGCGGCGGGTCGTGGAGCTGGGGCCGGAGCAACCGCAGTACCGCCTCGACCTGTCGATCATCCTCTCGAACCATGGTGGCGTGCTCCTCGCCCTCTCCCGATTCCGTGAGGCCGAGGACGCCTTGCTGGAGGCCCGGGATCTCGCCGCCGGCGTGCTCGCGGTCCGGCCCGGCGACCCCGAATGTCGGTTCCAGCTCTCGCGGTGCCACGGGAATCTCGGGCTGCTCGCCTCTGTTCGCGCGGAGGGCGAGGAGGCGCTCGAGCAGTACGAGCGGTCCGCGGAGCTCCTTGCGGGGCTCCACACGGAGTACCCCGACGACCGCAACTACGCCAGCGACCTGGCGCTACGGCAGAACTTCGTCGCGTCCAGGCTGAACTTCCTGGGGCGGAGTGCGGAGGCGCTCGAGATGGCCCAGCGCAGTCTCGCGCTGTTCCGTGAGTTGACCGTCAGCTACCCCGAAGTACTCGAGCACAAGACGGGCCTCGCGGACAGCCTCAGCACGCTGTCGCTCGTCTACGTGACCCTCGGACGGTACGAGGAGGCCCTCGAGGTGTTCGAGGATGTCGTGCAGCGAGCGACCGAGCTCGCTGACGACCACCCGGATTGGCTGGGGCACGCAGTCGATGCGGCACTGCTCCTGGACAATCTCGCGAACTTCGTGATCTTCCAAATTGAAGACTACGAGCGTGCCGCGGGGATCGCGGAGCATGCGATCGAGATGCTCGAGCGAGGCCCGACCTCGGACCCGGGCGACGGCCACTACGCGCGCGTCATGGCGCGTGCATACTACTTCCGTGCCCTCGCGCACTGCCTCGGTGACGACATGGAAGCAGCGACGCCGCGCGTCGAGGAGTACGAGGCCCTGCCGTTCCTCGATGCCACGGGGCTGCGGCAGGCCGCCGACCTGTGGAACGAGTGGGTGCTCGCCGTGCGCCGGAACGAGCCGGATGCCGCGCTCCGCGACGAGATGGAGCGCTACGGGAAGGAGCGCATGTACTACTTCCTGAACCTGGCGGTCGAGAACGGCTTCGCGGACGTCGACGAGCTGGCCGCGACGGACGCACTGGACCCGTTCCGGGGCGAGCCCGAGTTCCGGGCCGTGCTCGCGGCGATCGCCGCGGACGCGAAGTGACACGAGGGTCAGGCGAGGTAGTCGCGCGCGCCCTTCAGGACGCGCGCCAGGCAGCCCTCGGCGAACGGTGACTCGAGGCCGACGGTCCCGAGCACCGCCCTGAACGGCAGGGTTCCGCCTTTTTCACACAGCGCCACGTAGCTCTCCATGGCGCCGGCGTGGTCCCCCCGCGAGCGGGCCCAGAGCTGCAGCGCGCAGGTCGACGCGAGGGCGTAGTCGATGTAGTAGAAGGGGTACTGGTAGACGTGCAGCTGCGACTGCCAGAGGCCGCCGCGTGCGGGGTGGCGCAGGTCACCCGCGTCGCGCTCAGGCTGGTACAGGCGCTCCATCTCGAGCCACATCTCGTTGCGATCGACGGCCGAGGCCGCGGGGTTCGCGTAGACGAGGTGCTGGAAGTGGTCGATGGCCGCCAAGTAGGGCAGCATCAGGACCGTCTCGCGGAGGTGCGTCCGGCGGAAGTCCCCGGCGCGCTCCCCGAAGAACCGTTCCATCTCCGGCCACGTGAGGAACTCGAGCGCCATCGAGTGGATCTCGGCCGTCTCGGACGTGCACCGGACGTAGTCGATGGGGAAGAGGTCGCGGCTGCTGTGGCGCTGGAATGCGTGACCCATCTCGTGCGTGAACACCCGTACGTCGTGGTGCGTCCCGTTGAAGTTCGCGAAGACGAACGGCGTGCGGTACGTGTGCAGCCAGGTCATGAAGCCGCCGGGCCCCTTACCCGGCCGGCTCTCGAGGTCGAGCATGTCGCGCGCGACCATCGAGGCGTAGAGCTCGCCGAACGCGGGACCCATCGCGTCGAACATCTCCCCCGCGCGGGCGATCATCCACTCGCGCCCACCCTGCGGCGCGGGGCTGTCGCCCGGCTCGTAGACCCGCTCGTCCCACAGCATGAGGCGGCCGAGCCCGAGTGCCCGTGCCTGCTGCGCGCGGAGCTCGGTCGCGAACGGCACGGCTTCTTCGCGCACTGCGGCGCGGAAGGCGGCGACCTCGTCCGGACCGTAGTCCGTGCGCCGCCTGAGCCGGTAGCCGAGGGGCGTATACGTGGTCTCGCCGAGCGTGTTCGCCATTCGCGTCCGAACCGTGACGAGCTCGTCGAACAGGCTGTCGAGCTCGTCGGCGTTGCGTTCGAACCAGCCCCACCGCGCGGTCTCCGCCTCACGTCGCGTCGCGCGGTCGGAGTCGCGCGAGTACTTCAGCAGGGCGGGTAGCGTGAGCTCCGCGCCGCGGAACGGGAACTTCGCGGACCCTGTCAGCTCGGTGTAGCGCGTCGTGAGCGCGCTCTCGCGCTTCAAGTCGTCCGCGATCGCGGGTTCGAACGCCGCGACTTCGACCTCCCAGAGATCGAATACCGTCCGGCCGAGGCGCGCCTCGAGGCCTGGTCGATGAGGGCTGTCGAGCAGCGCATGCTTCAAGCGCACGTCGAGCTCGGTGATCCGAGGCGCCATCGCGTTCACCGCCTCGAGCTCGCTCCGGCGCTCTTCGTCGCGCGTGTCCTGGCTAAACCGTGCCCGGACGATCGTCGCCCGGGTCTCGAGGCTCTG
>SMVQ01000127.1 GCA_004357655.1 Planctomycetota bacterium | reverse complement strand
GGACTCGGTGGCCCAGCTGAGTACGTTGATGAAGCCAGGCGCAACCGCGAGGCCCGTCGCATCGAGCGTCCTTGTCGCCGTCGCGTCGGCGAGCTCTCCGATCGCCATGATCGTGTCGCCGGTCACCGCGATGTCTGCCTGGATCGCCGGCCCACCCAGTCCGTCGTAGACCGTCCCGTTGCGGATGATCACGTCGAACTGTCCGTCCGAGCTCGGCGCGATGCAGCCGGCGAGGAACGTGGCGAAGAGCGGAAGGGGGCAGCGTCGCTTCATCGAACGATCCTCGTGCTGGGCGGTGGGGGGGCCGGGACGTCGTCAGCTCTGGAGTTCGTAGATCTTCTCCGCGAGGTCGCTGCCGTGGGTCGACACGTCGACGTTCTCGTCGATGAGCCGCAGCACGCCCTTCGGATCGATTACGAAAGTCACCCGCCGGGCGAAACGGCCGCGCCGTACACCGTACTTGTCGGCGGCGCTGCCATCGGGATCACTGAGGAGCGGGAAGGCCAGCTCGTGGTCCTGCGCGAACTTCGCGAGAGTCGCCACGTCGTCGAGGCTCACTCCGTACACGACTACCCCGAGTTGTTCGAATTCGGTCGCTGCGTCCCGCAGCGAGCAGACTTCGCGGGTTCAGCCGGGCGTCGCGGCCTTCGGGAAGAAAGCGACCACGGTCCACGTCTCGGACTCTCCTCCGATCGACGCCGACACGCCCACGTGCGTGTTCAGCCGAAACTCGGGCGCGGCTTCGCCCACGTCGGGCAGTACCGGCCCTTTCTGCGCGGGTTCCTGCACGAGGAAGGTCGCAAGGGCGGCGAGACAGACGGCGATGGCGCGCATGGGGTTCCTGCCTTTCGAGGGGGGGGAGGCCGTAGCGTACCTGATTCGCTCCACTACGACTTCCGCATGGATGTAAAGGTCATCAAGCCGTTCGCGCCGGACGACCTGCGCCAGCGGGTCGCGGGGGAGTTGCGCCGCGTGCAACGGGCACGCAAGGACGCGGCGCGCGAGCACCGGGTGAAGCGTGTGCAGGACGTGACACGGCTCGCGACCGCGGCGCTCGCCCGCGCGGAGGCGGAGAACCGATCGGGCTGGTCCACGCGTAGGCCCGGCCGACGGGTAGGGAGGCCTCGCGCAGGGTCATGGGTGCCTCCTGATTGCTTGGGGCCGGGTCGTGTGCCGACCTGTGGCGTGCCGAATACCAGGAGTCGCGCCCAGAGGGTGCGGCGCGCGGTCAGCGGGCTTCGTAGTCCGGATTGGGTGACGGCATGCGCGCGTCCACGGCATCGCGCCAGGCGGCGAGCTTCGCGCGCAACCGGGCGACTTCCTCCGGGCGCTCCGCGCTGAGGTCCCGTTCCTCGCCGAGATCCCGCGCGAGGTCGTAGAGCTCGACCCGGCCGTCCTCGAACCACTCGATCAGTTTCATGTCTCCGGAGCGGATCGCGCCGCCGGGCTGCCCGCCTTGATTGCCGTAGTGCGGGTAGTGCCAGAAGATGTCCTCGCGCTCGAGCGATCCGCTCCCCGCGAGGAGCGGCACGAGGCTCAGGCCGTCCACGTGCTGCTCCGGCATGGGCTCCAGCCCGGACATCGCGAGCATCGTGGGGTAGAAGTCCGTACTGATCACAGGGGTGTCGATCACGGCCCCCGGACGCGTCACCCCCGGCCACTTGACGATCATCGGCTCGCGCACCCCGCCCTCGTAGAGCCAACCCTTGCCGGCGCGCAGGGGCACGTTGGAGGTCGGGGAGCCCTCGGAGGTCGAGAGACCGCCGTTGTCGGACATGAAGATGACGATGGTCTCGTCCGCGATCCCGAGTTCCTCGAGCTTGGCGAGGACGCGGCCCACGCTCTCGTCGAGCGATTGCATCATGCCGGCGTACACCGCGTGGTCCTGGACCTGGCGCGCCTTGCGGTTGCCCTCGGGGATGAAGCGCGGACCTTCGGCCGGCGGCAGCTTCGCGGCCTTCGCTGTGTACTTCGCCTCGAGGGCCGGCGTCGTCTGCAGCGGCGTGTGCACGGCGTAGTAGGAGAAGTAGAGCAGGAAGGGCTCCTCGCCGCGGCCGTCGAGGAACTTCAGGCACTCGTCCGTGAGGCGCGCAGTGAGGTGCTCGCCTTTGGGACCGTCCGGAAGGGTGGGGATCTTGTAGGGGGAGAAGTAGCCGGCGGGGGGATGACCACGCACGAAGCCGCCGGCGTTGCCGTCGAAGCCCTGGGCCTCCGGCTCGAAGCCCTCGCCGCCGAGGTGCCACTTCCCGGCGAAGAACGTCGCGTAGCCCGCCGCCTTCAGCGCCTCCGCGATCGTGACCTCCCCGAGGTCCAGGTGGTCGACATAGGGTGCCGGGAGCAGCTTGGCCTTGCGCCGCCCGCCGAAGTAGTCGGTGGTGTTCATGCGCGCCGGGTACTTGCCGGTCAGGATGCTCGCGCGCGTCGGCGAACACACGGGGCAGGCGGCGTAGGCGTTGGTGAAGCGCGCTCCCTCGCTGGCGAGCCGGTCCAGGTTCGGCGTCTCGTAGAACGTACTTCCATAGACTCCGAGGTCGCGCCAGCCGAGATCGTCCGCGAGGAAGAAGACGAAGTTCGGGCGCTTCGTGGTCGGATCTCCCTGCGCCGGAGCGCCCGAGCAGACGAGCGCCAGGAGTGCGAGACCGAGCAGCCCTCGGCCGGACGGACGACTCGCGCGCGAGCACGCGCCGTGTGCCGCTCGAGCGGACGATCGCTTCGTATCGTGTAGCATCGCGCCATGGTACCTCCGCGCCTGCTCCCGTTCCTCGCTTGCGCTGCGCTCTTTACGCAGGTCCCCACAGCAGCGGCGCAGGATCGCCCGCCGACCTTCGCGGACCCCCATCCGCCGAAGGTGCACGAGCTCGCGGAGGTGCAGAGCCCGGCTCCGAAGGCGTTCCCCGAGCTGCGGTTCCACGCGGCGCCACGCCCGCTCGCGAAGGGCGCCGTGACGCAGTCGTGGCCGAGCTTCCTCGGCCCGGCCCGGGACGGCCGTTCGAAGGAGTCCCCGTTGCTCGTCGACTGGCCGGACGGCGGACCGACGCTCGTGTGGGAGATGCAGCGCGGCGCGGGCTACGCGTGCCCGGTCGTGGAGGGGTCTCGGCTCGTCTACACGCATCGCGTCGAGAACGAGACCGTGATCGACTGCCTGGACGCGGAGACGGGACGGCGCTTCTGGCAACTCCGGTACCCATGCGATTATGGCGGTCGCTTCTTCTCGGACGGCGGTCCGCGTTCGACGCCGGTGATCTCGGAGGGGCGCGTGTACGTCCACGGCGTGGGAGGTGTCCTGCACTGCCTCGACCTGGCGACGGGCCGCATCATCTGGCGGCGCGACCTGGCCGCGGAGTTCTCCATCCCGGACGAGTTCTTCGGTGTCGTCAGCAGCCCGCTCGTGGTCGCGGACCTTCTGATCCAGAGCCTGGGCGCGCCGGGCGGTCCCACTGTGGCGGCCTTCGACAAGCGCACGGGGCGGCTCGTGTGGGGCGCGGGCACGGAGTGGGGGGCGAGCTGCGCCTCACCGGTCGCGGCCGAGGTCCACGGGCGCGAACACGTCTTCGTGATCGCCGGCGGGGATTCGCGGCCGCCGACGGGCGGTCTCCTGGTGATCGATGCGGCCACGGGAGCCCTCGAATCCACCTATTCCTACCGGAGCCGAACCTACACCTCCGTCAGCGCATCGAGCCCGGTCGTGACCGGCGACCTTGTGTTCCTGACGGCGTCCTACAACACCGGCAGCGCGGGGTTGCGCCTCGCTCCCGACGGCGAGCTCGAGGAGACGTGGACCACGCGGCGGTTCGGCCTGCAGTTCAGCAACCTCATCCACATCGGCGGCCACCTGTACGGCATCGACGGCGTCTCCGACCGCATGGGTGCGCTCCTCTGCGTCGATGCCGCGACGGGCGTGGAGCGCTCGCGGACGGATCTCGACTGGGAGGAGACCGTCCTGCTGCGGGGCGAGGAACAGGTCCTCTCGTTCAGCGTCGGCGAGGGCTCGCTCCTGCACGCGGACGGGCGGTTCCTGTGCCTCGGCGACAACGGCCACCTCCTGTGGATCGCGGCCTCACCCGCGGGTGCGACAGTGCTCGCGCGGGCGACGCTCTTCCACGCGAACAAGTCCTGGTCGCCGCCGGTGATCTCGCGCGGACTGCTCTACGTCTGTCAGAACACGCGCGAGCGCTTCGGCGCGAGGAGCGCGCCGCGGCTGCTCTGTTTCGACCTGCGAGGGGAACGCTAGCGCCCGCGCCCGCGGTGCAGGCGGGCCGGCGGCGCGACGATGGCGCCGCCGGCATCTCGCGCAGGGTGCGAACCCACCGCCCGTAGGGCCGTCTGGACAGTCCCGCCCACGGTGCGTGGCAACCCTGCCCGCGAGGGCCTCGTTGTGCGGCGCCGAGCCGCGACGACGGAGGCTCTGCTCGTCCCCTCCCGTCCGATTCGCACACTCGTAGCGAGAATCTCGGGTGCCCCTTATAAGAACCGTGGGCGGATGCCCGCTCTCGGCTCTGTGCTCTCCCCCAGGAAACCCCTCCCTCCACGCTCGCCATGCAATCCGCAGCTTCCCCCATCAACTCTGTACTCTTCCTCCCCCTGCTCGCCCTGGCCCCTCTCTCCGCTGACGTCCCCGTGCCTTCCGACGCGGGGGCGACCGCGCCGGTGCCTGCGCGCGCGTCGAGATCGGCGAGCTTCTTCTGGGCCGACTACGACGCGGACGGGCTCCTGGACGCCTTCGTGATCGCGCCCGGCGGAATCGCCTACCTGCTTCACAATGCCGGCGACGGCAACTTCGAGGACGTCAGCCGCGCGGCGGGTCTGGACGGCATGAACGTCGCGCACTCCGCGCTCTGGAACGACTACGACGGCGACGGTCGGCTCGACCTCTTCCTCGCTGCGCACGCTGGCGCCAGCAGGCTCCTGCGCCAGGTCGACGGGCACTCCTTCAGAGACGTGACCCTGCGTGCCGGTATCGATCCGAACGCGCGCCCGATCGCCGCGGAGTGGATCGACTACGATGCCGACGGCGCTTCGGACTTGCACTTGACCCTCCTGCGTGGCGACGTCATCTACCACAACCTCGGGAACGGCCAGTTCGAGGAGGCGCTGCTCGACGTCTTCGGCACCCTCCCGTTCGATCACACGACGCTCGCGGGGCCCCGTGCCGTCGACCGGTCGCGCCCGCTCGGCGGTCCGACCGGGAGCCCGGCGGCCCAGGGCTCGACGTCCGCTCTGCCCGCTCCGGGAGCGCTGCCCGCCCCGTCCCTGGTCATATGCGCGAGCGCGATCGAGGACCAGGGCGTCCTCGGCGTGTGCCTCATGGCGTCGTCGATCGCGACGAACGGCATGCTGTACCCGCTCGGGAACGACCTCTTCATTCGAGCGGGCACGGGTTTCGTGGGGATCAACACGACGGCTCCCACGCGCCGGTTGGACGTCGACGGCCTCGTGCGTTCGAGGACCGGTGGCTTCGAGTTCCCCGATGGATCGGTACAGGCCACGGCTACCCTCATCGGCCCCGCCGGTCCCACCGGCCCGACGGGTCCCTCGGGCGGTCCCCCGGGCCCGACCGGTGCGACCGGTGCGACCGGCGCGACCGGGGTGACCGGCGCGACCGGCGCGAACGGTGCGACCGGCGCGAACGGCGCGACCGGCGCGGCCGGGGTGACCGGACCCCAAGGCCTTCCCGGACCGTCGAACGCGGACACGATCGACGACGCCGCGAACCCGGGGACAGGCATCGAGGCTTCGAGCGCACCGACGCTCGGCAAGCTCTTCCCCGTCAGCACGCAGCTCTTCGTCGGCCCTGCAGGCCGCGTCGGCATCGGCACGACGGCGCCCATCGCGCCCCTGTCGGTGATCGGTGCGATCTTCACGGATACCGGGTTCGTCTTCCCCGACCTCTCGATCCAGACGACCGCGGTGATCGCGGGTGACAGCTGGTCGCTGACGGGCGATGCCGGCACGACCGGGGGCACCAACTTCATCGGGACGACCGACAGCATTGCGTTCGACATTCGTGTCAACGACAATCGCGCGCTGCGCATCAAGCCCCAGCCGATCTCGCCCAACATCTTGCTGGGCCACTCGGGCAACGACTCCGACCCGGGGGTCGGCGGCGCGTCCATCTCCGGTGGCGGCCAGGCTGGCAGCGCGAACCGCGTGTTCGACTTCTTCGGGACGGTCGGCGGCGGAGCCAGCAACAGCGCGGGATTCTCCGACGGGTCTGTCGCCGGCCAGGCCTACGCGACGGTTGGCGGCGGCAACGGGAACGTCGCGAGCGCGCTGTCGGCGACGGTCGGCGGTGGCGAGCTCAACGAGGCGAGCGGCGACCACGCGACCATCCCCGGCGGGGAGTCCAACACGGCAACGGGCGATCACAGCTTCGCAGCCGGTTGGATGGCCCACGCGCTGCACTCCGGCTCCTTCGTCTTCGCCGATGGGAACGGTCTGGCGCTCAACTCGACGACCGTGAATCAGTTCCTCGTTCGTTCGACCGGGGGCGCGGCATTCCTCACGAACCCGGCCGGCACGGCGGGGGTCTTCCTCGCCGCGGGCGGCGGCTCCTGGAACATGATCTCGGACCGCGACAAGAAGGAGCGTTTCGAGGACCTCGACCCCGAGGAGGTCCTGCGCAAGCTCGCCGACATGAGAATCCAGGAGTGGAGCTACATCGCCCAGGGCGAGTCGGTGCGGCACGTGGGGCCGACCGCCCAGGACTTCCGCGCCGCCTACGGGCTCGGCCAGGACGACGTGACCATCAACACCGGGGACCTGGACGGGATCTCGCTCGTCGCGATCCAGGGCTTGCACGCCCTGGTGCAGGCGAGAGATTCGGAGCTCGCAGCGCTCCGGGCGGAGCTGGCCGAGCTCCGGGCCATGGTCGAGGCCCTCGCGCGCAAGTAGCACAGGCTGGGCCCGGACCGGAGTGCGCCTTCGGCCGGGCCCGTCTGCGCCGCCGGCCAGTTCGGTAGGATCACGGGTCCCGCAGTCTCACACGAGGACCCCCATGCTCCGCCCCCTCAACGTTCTCCTCGCCGGCGTCCTCACGCTCGGAACCGCCACAGCTCAGGATTGGCCGAACTGGCGCGGCCCTCACTACGACGGATCCGCGAGCGCCACGGGCCTGCCGATCGACTTCGACCAGACGAAGCGCGTGGCCTGGGCCGCGGCCCTGCCCGGGCCCGGGGCGGGCACCCCCATCATTCATGGCGAGCACGTGTTCGTCTCGGCGATCGATGAGCAGAGCGGGCGGCTTCTCGCGCTGGCGTTCGATCGCCGCACGGGCGAGGAGCTGTGGGCGCTCGACGCGGGCAGCGGCTATCGGCCCGGCGGGGAGGGCTCGAAGACCGGCGTCCACGACCGCAGCAACTACGCCTCGCCGTCGCCGGTGACGGACGGCGAGCGCGTGCTCTTCTTCTACGGCAACGGCGACCTCGTGGCGTTCACGCTCGGCGGCGAGCGACTCTGGGCCCGCAACCTCCAGCGGGACTTCGACGACTTCGCGTTCCAGTGGACGTTCTCGGCCACGCCCACGATCTGGGAGGGGCGCGTGTTCCTCCCGATCCTGCAGCGTGACGAGCCCGTGCACGGCCGCGGTCCGGACCACCCGCGATCCTTCCTGCTCGCGCTGGACCCCGCGACCGGCGCGACGCTCTACGAGCACCCGCGGGCCTCGGACGCCAAGAAGGAGTCGCTCGAGTCCTATGCGACGGCGATTCCGTACGTCGGGCCGGAGGGCCGCAAGGCACTCCTGGTCGTCGGCGGCGACGTCATCACGGGGCACGACCCGGCCACCGGCACGGAGCTCTGGCGGTGGGGGACGTGGAACGCAGGCCACCGGGAGATGTGGTGGCGCCTCGTGCCTTCGGCGGTGGTCGGTGCCGGGCGCGTCCTCGTCTGCGCGCCGAAACGGGCCCCCGTCTACGCCGTCCGACTCGACGGAAGCGGCACCCTCGGTGAGGACGGCCTCGCGTGGAAGAGCGCCGGCCGCCCCAACCCCGTCTCCAGCGACGTGCCGACGCCGCTCTTCTTCGAAGGCAAGTTCTTCGTGCTGAGCGATGTGCGCGAGTCGCTGTCGCGCGTCGACCCCGCAACCGGCGCGGTCGAGTGGACGATCGAGATGCCAGGCAAGCACCGTTGGCGCGCCTCGCCGACGGGTGCGGACGGAAAGATCTGGTGCCTGAACCACCACGGCGACGTCGTCGTCGTCGATCCGAAGGACGGCACGATCCTCCATGAAGTCGCCATGGGTGAGGAGGACGACGACCAGATTCGCGCCTCGATCGCAGTGGCCCACGGGCGGCTGTTCATCCGCACGAACACGACGCTCTTCTGCGTCGGCGGCTGACGCGGCTGCGGCGCGCTGCTTGTCACACAAGCTGAACCTCCGTGAGGTGGACGGGATCGGTGGCGGGCACTCCGCGCGGGCTACACTGGCTTCGCCGAGCCGCCCCTCGCCAGGCTCCGACCATGCAGAGCAATACCCTTCGAGCGTTGGCCGCGACCGTCGCCATCATCGGCGGCGTCACCATTCTCATCGTCCGGTCGGGCGAGCGGGACAGCCCCATGCACTCGGCCGAGGGAGTGCTGCTCGCGCGCGCGTCGGAAGTTGCGGCGGAAGCGCCCGAGGTGCAGCTCGTCGACCCGGGCGTGGCGGCGGGGGCAGCGGAGCATGCGCCTGCGCGGGCGGCGGTCGCGCGGGCGGAGCAGCCCGAAGATACTTTCCCCTGCGCCGTCTTCGGGCGCTTCGTGGACACGGCGGGAATGCCGCTGGCAGGGGTCCACGTCGAGCTCGAGCTTCCTGAGCGGGAGCTGACGAGCGACGCGCTCGGGCGGTTCCGATTCGAGGTGAGACTCGCGCACGCTCGGCGCGGGAAGCCACTGAAGCTCGTCGCGCGCATGGCCGGCTCGGCGCGCCACGTACTGAGTCTCACCGTCGAGGGCGAGGAGCTGGACCTCGGCGACATCGTCCTGGGCCCCGCCGGAAGTGTTGCGGGGCGAGTCGTCGACGAGGGCGGCGCGGGCTTCCCGGGCGCGGAGGTGCTCGTGACGCCCCTTAATCCGCTCGGTTCCGAGCCCCGCGCCGTCCGACCGCCGGACGTCCTCGCGAGCGCCACGAGCGAAGTCGATGGACGCTTCAGCGTCGCCGGCCTGGCGGGTGGTGAAGTGCGCGTCTGGGCCGGCGCCGAGGG
>SMVQ01000126.1 GCA_004357655.1 Planctomycetota bacterium | reverse complement strand
CGGCCCGAGCGTAAGCGGTGGCGCCTCCACGGCAGGGCGCGCCTCGGCGCCATCGACGCGCCATTCGATGCTCCAAAGCTTGGCCGTGTTGTCCCGGGATCCGGTGGCGATCCAGTTGCCGTCGGGAGACCAGCGCACACAATGGACCAACTTGTCGTGGGCCTGCTCGAGCGCAGGGGCGGCGAGCGGAGCGCCACCGGCGGCGCGGTACAGCCGCACCCAGCCTCGCGAACCGTCCACCGGGGGCGAGTGCAGTCCCGCCGCTGCCAGAATCCGACCGTCCGGGGATAGGTCGAGGGACAGGGGCACACCCGGACACTCGATGCGATAGTCCTCACCGGCGGAGGTCAAGGCGTGGATGCTTCCACTCCAAGAAGCCGCGTAGATGGTTCCGTCGCCCCCCAGCGCGATCTCCTCGACGGGCCAAGCTCTCTCCGCTCCGCCGGCGTGCCAGTCGCGCACGAAGTTCCCCTGCCTGTCCCAGTGCCGCACGAGACCGTCGCGAGCGCAAGCGAGCACTCCTCCGTCGGTAGTGAAGCGCGCGTGGTTCACCTCCGCGCCCGGCCAGAGCAGCGCCCGGTATGCCGCGCGGCCCTTGTCCCACAGCCTGACCTCACCAGCCCAGGACGCAGTCAGTTATTCAAGACGATCCCTGAGTTTCCTTTCCAGGAGGGGTCGAGCCTCACGGCCGGAGGAATCAACTACAACTCGCTCGAGGCCATGAAGGCCATGAACATGCTCGAGGAGCTGTCGGAGCGGCTGCCCGTGGGGCGCTAATCACGATTCGTCAAGCAGGCCCCTGCGATCCCACGACTCCCGGAGGGCCGTAGGCCGTTCGGGGGTGAGGTACGCAACTGTCTACGAACGCGGCGTGTCCAGTTTTCCTGTCACGATCGCTAGCCTGACTCCACCCTACAGTCGATGCTGGACGATTCGACCGTGGACCCCGACCTGCTGCTGGAGAGCGCGCCTTGGGTGCGCCGGCTCGCTCGCAGTCTGGTGCGCGACGCGCATCTTGCTGAGGACGTGGCCCAGGAGGTCATGACCGCCGCGCTGGTCCAACCCGGAGCTCCGTCCAGTCCCGAGCGCCTACGCGGATGGCTCGCCGGCATCACACGCCACCTCGCCTGGCGCGCACGGTCGCGCGAGCTCGAGCGGCCCGCACGCGAGCTGCGTGCGGCGCGTCCCGAGGTGGATACCGGTGAGGCTCTGGAACGCCTGCGTGTGCACCACAAGCTCGTCGAGGCGGTGATGTCACTCAACGAGCCGTACCGGACCGCCATCACTCTGCGATACTTCGACGACCTCCCGCCGCGCGAGATAGCGCGCCGCACGGGCGCTTCGCCCGCGACCGCCCGCCAGCACGTGTCGCGCGGTCTCGCGCAGCTACGGGAGCGGCTCGACGATGACTTTGGGAGCCGACCCACCTGGGTGGGCGCGCTCGGGGGGGTCCTGGGAGCGGGCCCTCTCGCGTGGTACCCGATTGCGAAAGGAGCCCTCATGGGGAGCAAGAAGATCGCGGTCGCGAGCGGGCTCGCGGTCGCAGCTGCCGGTGTGGCCGGGTGGTTCGCGACCCGCACGAGCGAGATCGAATTCGCGCCGGACGTGAATCATGAACTCGCACGGTTGGATTCGCTCGATGCGCTGGAAGCCGAACATGACGCAGCGCTGCATGTTTCGAAGAGCGAGCGCGCGGCGATCGAATCGAGCGTCGCAATTCCGATGCTGAGCGTGCGCGTCCTGGCCCCCGACGGGCAACCGGTCGACGCCGACGTCCTGCTCACGGTCGCGGGAGAGCTTGCGGATCGCGGCTTGGCGACAGCCCGGAGTGGGGTGCAGTTCGAAGTTCGCGACGAACCCGGAATCCTACTCGCCTACCGTCAGGCGTTTCCCGTAGCGCGGCTCGAGCTGTCCGAGCTCACCGGGACGCACGACATCCTGCTGGAACCGGGCGCAATCCTGGCGGGTGTGCTCGTCGAGGACGGACACGTGCCGCGGTGGCCGATCGAGCTCACTCTCATTACGAGCGCTCCGCATCTGGCCGGTCTCGGCGACTCCGCCGTGCGAGCGCTCGAACAGCTCGGGGCTCCAGGCGCCGAACAGCGCGTCGTCACTGGCGGAGCCGGCGACTTCCAGTACGCAGGCCTCACGGCCGACTGCAAGCCACGCATTCAACTGCCGTACACGCACGGCTTCTCCGCGCCTCCCGATGGCGGCCCGATCCTATCCGTCTCCGAGCACCGAGCGTCACTCGCCGCACCCGCCGAGGGCCTGCGGGTTCGCGTCACTCGCTTGCCGGGGATTCGGGGCAGGATCGTCTGGAAGGACACCCACGAGCCCGTCCCAGGCGTCTCGCTCATGGCCTGGGCTGAGTTCGTGGACGACGCGACCTCGTCGAGCTACGGCTTCACGGGTCAGGCGGACGGCACCTTCGCGATCGGGCTTTGGAGCAGCTCACTGAGCGACAGGGCGCGCTGGCAGACGGCCGAGTTACGGCCCGCGATCCGTGTTCTTCGTCTGCGGATCGAGTCAGGCGGCGCGCTGCTGGCGCGCGAAATCAGGTTCAGCTACGAGGAGCTCGCCGACGACTGCTTCGTGGGTGACGTCGAGGTCGAACGCGGGCGCGCGGCCTACTTCCTGGTCCGCGGTCCGTCCGGGGAGCCCGTCGCGGGGGCGCTCGTTCGCGCCGACGGCTCGACTGTCCAAACAGACGTCGATGGGCGCGTGGTGCTCGGGGGACTGCAGGAAGCTCCGGACTTCGCCGTCGTCGGCGCCAGGGGTTACGGAATCTAGACCGTTGCGGTCGAGGAGGGGTCGAGTCCCGAGCATCCGATCCGGGTCACTCTAGGGCCGGGCTCCGTGATGCGGATCGAGCTCGAGGGGCCGTCTGGCGCGATCCCTTCGAACCTGCGCATCAAGCTCGCGAGCGACAGCGCGTTGTTCGAGGGCAGCGAAACTGGAGGACCGTCGTCGATTCACTACAGGCTCTTCGAGCCGCGCATGGAAACAGCGTCGTGGAGCACGGACGGACGGGGCGGGTGGATTCTGTTCGAGCCCGACGATCAGGGCGCAGTGACCGTATATGGGCTGCTTCCGCTCGCGCCGCTAACGCTCGAGATCCGCGACTACACGGGGC
This sequence comes from Planctomycetota bacterium, assembly GCA_004357655.1. Classification (GTDB taxonomy): domain Bacteria; phylum Planctomycetota; class UBA1135; order UBA1135; genus N075bin59. The sequence continues at coordinate 3,872 of SMVQ01000126.1, read as the reverse complement.
ACGTCGTCCACGAGCAGGCACTCGTGGCGCCCGTGGCCGGCCAGCAGGTCGTCCACCAGGTCCGCCTGCGGACCGTGCCGATGAAGCTCGAGGGGACGGTCAGCGACGACCGGGGGATTCCGCTCGAGGGGGTGCGCCTCTCGATCTCGAACCGCACTTCGGCCCGCTCGAACGAAGATGGCCGCTTCGCTTTCTTGGGGATCTACCCCCGCGACGAGTCGCTCGATCTCGATGCGTCGCTCCATGGGTACGCCACGCGACAGCTCGACGGTTTCATCGAGTCCGGCGCGAGTGAGCTCGCCCCGATCGTGCTCGAGCGGTCGCGCGAGCTGCGTGTGCGGGTCTTCGACGAGGCCTTCGAACCCGTTCCGCTGTCCCGGCTGATCGCGACGGTGCCTGGCTACGAAGGCCTGTGGGCGCAGACCCTCGAGCCGGGGCGGTTCGTGGTCGAGGAGCTCGCTCCCGGCGCGGGGGTCGTGAGTGCGCGTTGGGGGCAGCGGGAGTACAAGCGCGCGTTCGCCGCGGACGACGAGGAGCTCGAGCTCGTCGTGCCGCGCCACGGCGCGCTCGAGCTCGTGGCGGCACCCGAGTGGGTCGTCCCCGCGGAGGCGTGGCGAGCGGCGACGCTCCGTCTCGACGGGGATGCCGAATGGTCGCTAGAGCTCTATCTGGAGGAAGAGGCCGGCGGCGCTCCACAGAGCGAGCCGGAGCCCCTGCTCCCCGGTCGCTACCGGGTGCGTTGTGAAACCCACCAAAGAGTGAACGGTGAGCTGGTCCGCGAGCCCATGGCCGGGGAGTGGGAGCTCGAAGTGCGTTCGGGTGAGCTCACCCGCGCGACCGTCGGCCAGTGAGTTCCGAGTCGAGCGTTCCAGGGGGCTGAGAACGGCCTGCTACTGGCACGCGGCTAGGCGTTGGGACACAACGGTATCTGTGCAGCGGTCGGGGAGCGACTCCGGACTCTTGCTCAGGGGGTGCACTGATCGGTTCTGAGCGTCGGATGACCCAGACTCGAGAACGGTCCAGACCTCACTCGAAGTACGCCGCGTAGCGCTCGCGCTCATCCTTGGTGAGCTCGCGCGGCACGAGGAGTCGCGCGACGTCCAGGAGCTCGGCGGAGCTCGTCGACCAGACCCGCGCGGTTCGGTCGAACGAACCGCTGACCAGCCGCGTGCCATCGCCGGGCAGGAAGGCGACTGACCAGACCATCCCGCGGTGGACCTTCGCCGACAACAGCTCTTCGCCGTCCAGGCTCCAGAGGCGCACGGTCCCGTCCGTCGAAGCGGTGGCAACCCGTTGGCTGTCGGGGGAAAAGGCCACGTGGGGCACCGTTCCTCCGTGCGGCCCGAGCGTAAGCGGTGGCGCCTCCACGGCAGGGCGCGCCTCGGCGCCATCGACGCGCCATTCGATGCGCCAGAGCTTGGCCGTGTTGTCCCGGGAACCGGTGACGATCCAGTTGCCGTCGGGAGACCAGCGCACACAATGGACCAACTTGTCGTGGGCCTGCTCGAGCGCAGGGACGGCGAGCGGAGCGCCATCGGCGGCGCGGTACAGCCGCACCCAGCCTAGCGAGCCGTCCACCGCGGGCGAGTGCTCTCCCGCCGCTGCCAGAATCCGACCGTCCGGGGAGAGGTCGAGGGACAGGGGCACGCCCGGACACTCGATGTGATAGTCCTCACCGGTGGAGGTCATGGCGTGGATGCTCCCACTCCGACTAGCCGCGTAGACGGTCCCGTCGGCCCCCAGCGCGACCTCCTCGACGGGCGAAGCTCTCTCCGCTCCCCCGGGGTGCCAGTCGCGCACGATGTTCCCCTGCCTGTCCCAGAGCCGCACGAGACCGTCGCGACCGCAAGCGAGCACACCTCCGTCGGCAGTGAAGCGCGCGTGGTTCACCCTCGCGCCCTCCCAGGGCAGCACCTGGCATTCCGTGCGGTCCTCGTCCCACAGCCTGATCTCACCAGCCCAGGACGCGGTCAGGATTCGGCCGTCGCGGTCGGCGTCGACGCTGGCAACGGTATCCCGATGTCCCGCGAGGAGGCGTCCGACCGCCGGCTGCACCCTCCATGTGCGCACGGTACCGTCGATCGACGCAGTCGCGATCTCGGCGCCATCGGGTGCGAAGGCGACTCGCTCGGAGTGGCCTTCGTGCCCGCGAAACTCGGTGATGAGGGTGCCCCCGAGGTCGTAGAGCCGCACGACACCGTCGCCGTGTCCGCCGAGAATCTGCCGGCCGCGCGGTCCGAAGGCTGCGCTCTCCAGGTTGTTGTGCTGAGCCGAGATCGTTCCCACGAGCTTGCCAGTCGCGTCCCATACGTGAGCCACCTCGTTCTCGTGGAGTGTGAGGACGTGCCCACTCTCCGGAGCCATGAGGACTCCTCTGTCTCGCACGGGCAGCGGGAGCTCGATCTCATACCGGACCGCCGGTTCGTCGTCCGTGAGCGTCCATATCGCGAGCTGTTCCCTATCCGCCTGCGGGACCACTACGATTCGCAGACCGTCGCTCGCGCAGAACACCTCGTCCCACTCACCGATTTCCGCGCCGGCCCGCAGCTCACCCGCGGCGTCCCAGACGGCAACATGTCCCGCCGCGTCCCACGCGACAACTCGTCCATTCGATGCGAGCGATGCACCCAGCCAGCGGCTGTCCACGCGGCTGTTCGCCAGCACGCGCTCTTCGCCCTGTGCGACCAGGAGCAACCCTCGAAGCGGATCGTGGACTACCCTCGTCACGCGCTCCTCGGCCCCGACGAACGCGCAAGCGAGCCCGTCACCGAGCACTCGAACCGCGGTCGCGCGGGGGTCGGTGCCGCAATTCCACAAGCGTACGGCGTCCTTTGCGTCCCGCGCAAGCAGCCGCTCGCCGTCGGAGGACAGGCGCGCGTCGACGATGGGCGCATCCGAGGGCCAGAGACTCACGTCGCCCAGCGCTTGCTTCGGATCGAGGACAGCGACCCGATTCTGGTCGACGATCACCAGCAGCCGCTCGCCATCCTGGCTGTACCTGCACAACTTCACCCGCGAGCCGTGGCGCCAGACCGTGCGCGACTGATGGTAGTTGGCGACGACGTTAACCAAACGCGAGAGAGTGGCCGGATGCTCGAGCGTGCTGGCCGCTCGGTGCGCGAGCAGTACGCTGACGTCGGGATCACCGGTCTCGATCGGATCGGCGATGGCAGCCAGGCCGAGGGCGCGCGATACCCGCAGCGTCGAGCGTAGTCGAAGCGACAGCCAGCCCGTCGCGAGCAAGCCGACGGTCAGCACCGCCACCAGGCCCGCTGCGGCAGGGTAGTGCGCCGCCCAGCGCGCGGCTCGGCGCAAGCGGCCGGGCGGCTGCGCGGCGGTCGGCCGCCCGTGCCGGACAGCGGACAGATCGGCGGCGAGCGCGCGCGCGCTCTGGTAGCGCCGGCGCGGGTCCTTCGCCATCGCCGTCCGCACGACGTGTGCAACCGCCGCTGACACCGCGGGGTTCTTGCGGCGCACGTCGGGCTCGGGCTCGCGCTCGACGCGCACGACGAGCGCCTGCCACGTCGGCGCGTTCCAGGGCAATTCCAGCGTCAGGCGCTCGTACAAGCTGACGCCGAGCCCGTAGACGTCCACGCGCGCATCAGGGACAGCGCCTGCGAGGACCTCCGGCGCAGCGTACGCGGGCGTTCCCACGAACGCGCCCGCGTCCGTCTGGAAACTGCTCTCGATGTCGAGCTGTCGCGCCAGCCCGAAGTCGACGAGGATCGGCTGGCCCGCGGAGTCGAGCATGACGTTCCCGGGCTTGACGTCGCGGTGTACGAGCCCGTGGCGGTGGGCCTCGTCGAGCGCCTCCGCGAGCGCTTCGAAACACTCGAGCACGCGCGAGATCTCCCCACGTTCGGGGCGACGGT
>SMVQ01000007.1 GCA_004357655.1 Planctomycetota bacterium | reverse complement strand
TGGGGCGCGTGTTCTCGCGGCTCGCGAGGATGCTCTGGATCGTCGCCGTGAGGGGCACGGCGAGAAAGCCGCCGACGACACCCCAGAGGCCGGCCCATACGACCACCGAGATGATGATGACGAGCGGCGACAGGTTCAGCTCGCGGCCGAGAATCTTGGGCTCGATCCAGCTTCCGAGCACGAGGTTCACCGCGAGGTAGGTCGCGGCCACGGTGAGCACGACGTTCAAGGGCCTGTTGATGGCGAGCGCGGTCACCGTCGGCAGGATCCCCGCGATGATGCTGCCGAAGGTGGGGATGTAGTTGAGCAGAAACGTGAGGAACCCGAAGAGCGGTGCAAAAGGGAGCTCGAGCCAGGTCAGGACGGCATAGCAGATCGCGCCCGTCACGAGTGACGTGATCGTCTTCACCCCGAGGTAGCGCTGGATCCCGCGACCGATCGTGTCGAGCACCTCGGCGGTCTCCTCCCGGCGGTCGCCGGAGATCGACAGGATCTTCCGCCGGAACACGGCCTGCTCGGCGAAGATGAAGAGCATGTAGATGAGGACGAGCAGAGTGCTCCGACTGAAGTCGATGCCGCTACCGATGGCGCCTGTCAGGAGCCCCGGCGCGTCGACCTCATCCAGCGAGGCGAGGAGAAAAGTCGCGACGGGCCGCGGAACGGACGAGGCCTCCACGCGCTCCCGGATGCCTTGGATGATCGCCTTCCAGCCGTTGATCGCCTCGGCACGTGTCTCGGGCACCTCGCTGAATGGGTCGGTTGGCCGGCGGGGTTCCCCGGGCTCTTCGGACTCGCTCGGCTGGGCGGTCTCGGTCGGATTCCCGAGGATTGCGACGAAGTTGTTCCGGACGAGCAGGCTCACGCGGGCGATGCCCCAGAACAGCATGCTGACGATCAGAACCACCGTCACGATGGGCGGGATCTTCACCCGCGCGAGCCCGCGCACGACGGGCTGCAGCATGCTCGCGAGGAGCAGCGCGATGACCAGCGGCTGGAGGATCCCCGCACCCACGTGCAGCACCCAGCCGAGCATGATCGTCGTCAGGATCCCCAGCAGGACGATGAGCGTGCGATTGGCGGGGGGCATGTCTCGTCTAGGGTAGAACCGGGGGCATCGTTCCTCCATCTCCGGAGCGCATCATCCTGGAATCCGACCGCAAAGCCCGGTCGCGGTCCGCGCGCCTGACGCCTGGTCGGGGGACGCCCGCAGGTATGGCTTTCGTCACGAGCGGCTCCGGCCTGAATTCGGCTCAAGGAGCGGCGCAGCACGCTCGAAAGGAGCTTCGGAATTCACTTTTCCGCCATTCACTCTGCCCCCCGCTTCCCAAGGTCTGATGGAGGGCCTTCATCGATGGAGCAAACCCGTCGCAAGACCAAGCTGATCAAGCCCTGGCTCCAGATCCAGATCGGGCTGGGGTGCCTGGCGATCGCCGCCATCGTGGTCGTCGTGCAGGGCGTGAACCTCTCGCACTCGCTGATGCGCGTCGCGGGTGACCTGCCATCGGAGGGGGCCCTGGTCCTCACCCGGATGTCGGGCATCATCACGAGCAACATACTCTTCACGCTCGCGTTGCTCACCCCACTCCTGATCGCCGTCGGCGTCCTGCTCACCTTCCGGATCGCGGGGCCGCTCCATCGCATCGAGACCTACCTGGAGGCGGTCCTCGCGGGTAAGGAGAAGCGACCGTGCTCCCTGCGGACGGGCGACTCGCTGCAGGAGCTGTGCTCACTGGTGAACCTGGTGTCCGCGCCGATGCGCGAGGCGGTTCCCGAAGCGCTCGAGCAGGACGACGAGTCCGAGGTCGCGTCGCTCGTGGTGTCCTCGTCGTCTTCCGTGACGGTGGGCAGCGAGTAGGCGGTCGTCAAAGGTCCGTAGCGATGATGTAGAAGAGCAGGGCGAGCCCGGCGACGAACCCGGCGACGACGATGATCAGCACATGGAGTGCAGGCCGGTCTTCGCGGAGCAAGGACAAGTGCCGCCTCAGTGCAGGAAGCTCAGGGTCGCGAAGAGCGCGAGCCAGATCGCGCCCATGAAGTGCCAGTAGACGCCGCAGAACGTGGCCGAGGAGCGCGCCGTGTCGATGCTCGCGACGCGCCCGAGCTTGACCAGGACGAGCGCCACGTACACGAGGCCCGCCACGATGTGGACCGCGTGGAGACCCGTGAGGGAATAGAAGATCGTCCCGTAGGCGTTCGACGTCTGCAGGCCCTCCGCGATGAGCTCGCGCCACAGGTAGCCTTGCGCGAGTAGGAACGCGAACCCGAGGCCCATCGTCGTCGCGAGCCACCGGCGCGCCCGCGCCCGGTCTCCCCGGCGGAGGACACTCTGGAACCGTGTCATGGCGGCGCTGCTCACGAGCAGGATGAGAGTGCTCCACCAGAGCCCGCCGGGGACCCTGGGGGTACCGGGCGGCGGCCACTCGACCGAGGACCGCCGCAAGAACAAGCTCGCGGCGAGGAACGTGAGGAAGAGCGTGCAGATCGCGACGAGCAGGAGTCCGAAGGCCACCTCGAGCAGGCCGATGGAGAATGCCTCGGGTTCCTGATGGGAGCCCTGCCCATCAGCACCGCTGCTGCCACGGTTGCCGTCGTCGTCGCCGTCGTCATCCCTGCCGCCGCCCCCGTCGATCGGGGGCGGGCCCCCGAGCTCGAACCCCGGGTCCTCGCGCTCGGGCGGTGCGAGCACCCCGGCGCCCGCCGTGGAGAGGAGCAGGGTTCGCATGGGTCACGGGCAAGACGTGGCCGAGAGCGCCTTGCAGAGCTTGAAACGCGGACCGCCCGGATCCGCCGGGTCGCGGTGCCAGAACCGGAACCGCCCCGTCGAGCCCGGAGTGACGTGCACGCCGGCCCCGGGGGGCTCGCCCGAGTCGAGGGTCAGCGCGTCCGGGAGGTTGAGCCGGAGGAGCTCGAACGGCTCGACGCCGAGCTGCTCGCGGGCCAGCGCTCGCGCGTCGGCACCCTGCACGGCGTGCGCGGAGCCGGTGGCGAGCAGGGCGGCGGCGAACGATGACGGGAACCGGGAGCGTTCACTTCGGGTTGCCAGGCTGTGCATGGGCTGTTCCGATGGGGGGCGATACTCAGTCTATCAGGCCCCGCGCAGCGAGCGCGGTAGCGCCTCGGATACGATGTATCATCTCGCGCCGAGCCGCTCCGATGACCCCTCGCCTGACCCCTCGCTCCCCGCACGCCGCGCGCCCCGCACTGGCTCTACTCGCTCTCGCGGTGAGCGCGACGGTCGCCTCCGCACAGTGCGAGGATGCGAAGCTCGTCGCGCGCGACGGTGCGGGCGCCGACCTCTTCGGCCGCGCGGTCGCGCTCGCCGAGGGCCGCGTGTTGATCGGCGCGTGGCTCGACGACGAGGCCTGCCCGCTCGACCCCGACTGCAACTCGGGCTCGGCGTACATCTTCGATCGGACGGCGTCGGGTTGGGTCGAAGCGGCCAAGCTCACGGCGAGCGATGGAGCGCGCAAGGCGCTCTTCGGGATCGCGGTCGCGCTCGACGGGGACACGGCGGTCGTCGGCGCCCAGCGGGCTGTCGTGGGCGGGGTGGAGCGGGGGGCGGCGTACGTGTTCGAACGCAGGGGCGCGGGGTGGATCGAGACGGTTCGGCTCCGATCGCGCGATGGTGCGGCGGAGGACCGCTTCGGCGCATCGCTGGCGATCTCGGGCAGCACGATCGTCGTCGGCGCGCCGGACCACGATGCCACGGGCTACGAGGATTCCGGCGCAGCCTATGTGTTCCAGCGGACCGCGACGGGCTGGGAGCAGGCCGCGAAGCTCCTGCCGACCGTCGCCTTCACGAACGACGCGTTCGGCGCCGCGGTCGACATCGCGGGTGACACTGTGCTGGTCGGATCGCCGGGTGAGGACCACGCCGGCGACTCCTCCGGTTCCGTCTACGTCTTCCGGCGCGGGCCCTCGGGCTTCGAGCCAGAGGCGCGCCTGTCCGCCGCAGACGCCGATTGGCACGACGGGTTCGGCGGGTTCGTGTCCGTGTCCGGGCAGCGGGCCCTCGTCGGCGCCTCGGGCGACGACGAGGGGGGCTCGAACACCGGCGCGGCCTACGTGTTCGAGCGGTCGGGCACGGACTGGACGCAGACGGCGAAGCTCGTCGCGCTCGACGCGGAGAGCGGCGATCGGTTCGGCAGCGCCGGCGCGATCGCGGACGGCATCGCGGTCGTCGGCGCTCCATTCAAAGACACGACGGGCTTCATCTCCGGCGCGGCCTACGTGTTCGTGCGTGGGAGCTCGGACTGGAGACACGTCGCGCGGCTCGTGCCTGAGGAGCTGGTGGCGGGAGACTTCCTCGGGGCGGCAGTGGCCGTGCGGAGTCGGACCGTGGCCGTCGGCGCGAGGGGTGACGACAACGCGGGCGACCAGGCCGGCGCGGCCTATCTCTTCGAGGTGCCGGACTTCGCGGTCCCGTTCGGATTCTGCGGAGGGCAGCCGGCGACCCAGACGGGCTCGGCTGTCGGAGTGGTGCGCAAGGGCGCGTGCGGCAACCCTGACCTCCTTGCCGGGTGCGCGAACTCCACCGGCACCGGGGCCGAGCTCGCCGCGTGCGGCAGCGCGAGCGTCGCGGCGGACGACCTCCTGCTCGTGCTCGCGGGTCTGCCCGCGGCGCAGCCCACGCTCCTGTTCATGGGCGCGGGCGCCACGCAATCCTGGTTCGGAGACGGGCTCCTCGCCGTCGCCGCCGGTGACGCCGGCCTCCTCCGGTTCCCAGTGCGGCAGGCCGATGCGGACGGCGCGCTCACCCTCGGTCCCGGGCTCGTCGCTCTCGCGCGGGCGACTTTTCCTCCGGAGGCGCACCTGCTCGCTGGCGGCACGTGGAACTTCCAGGCGTGGTACCGCGACCCGGATGGCCCATGCCATTCGGGGTTCAACCTCTCGCACGCGCTCGCCGTGACGTTCTCGCCCTGAAGCCGCGAGCGGGTCACGCTGATCACGTCCGGCGGCTTTGCAGTGCGCTCGCCGAGGCGTACGCTCCATGGCATCCCAGCCCGACGTCCCGGCTCCGCCAGAGACGAATGAGCATGCGCCCCGCTCCGTCCGAGTGCTCCTACGAAGACTATGTGACGAGGTGATCCCTTACATCATGGCCGGCCACGAGTTGCACCATCGCGCCGTCCTGGAAGAGCGATATCTCTGACATTCCCGGGCGCCACGGTTGAGAACTCGCCGGTGGTGACTACTCTGAATCCATGGCGAAGGCCGCGAAAGCGATGGATGAAGACGTCGCTCCGGTTGTCGGCTCGGATGTCGGCCCCGACGTCAGCTACGAGAGCACGCCGCTCACGCGGTCCGAGTACATCGCCGCCATCGTGCACCTGTACCGCGGGGAGCTCTACCGGGCGAACTCGTGGCGGATCCGGCTGGACAACACGACCAACTGGGCGGTGCTGACGACGGCGGGGCTGCTCACGTTCTCCTTCGGCGAGGGCCTCCACTCCCACTGGATCCTGCTGATCGGAATGGCGCTGATCACGGTCTTCCTCGGCTTCGAGGCGCGGCGGCTCCGGTTCGCCGACGTGTGGCGCGCGCGGGTCCGGATGATCGAGGAGAACTTCTACGGACCGATCCTCCGCCGCGACCCGGTCAGTCGCCAGAAGGGGTGGGGCGCGCTCGTGGCGAAGGACCTGTTCCGGCCGCGGTTCAAGATGACGAAGCTACAGGCCTTGCGGGCCCGGTTCGTGCGCAACTACTGGGCGATCTACGCCGTCCTCCTGTTCGCCTGGGTGGTCAAGGTCTTCGGCCACGTCGACCCGAGCGGAGCGGAGACCTGGCCGGACGTTCGCGGCCTTCTCCGCGTGGGCTTCGTACCCTGGTGGGTTCCACTCGCCTACATCGGGTCGTTCCTCGTCTTCGGGTTCCTGCTGGTCGCGACCGTCAGGAAGCACACCGACGAGGTCTCGGCGTGGTCCTCCGACGACGACGACGACGCCGCCTCCGATTTTCTGGCCGACCTCTGATCCGAGAGCGATCACTCGGAAGGCCGCGACGCTCACGTCCGGTAGTCGGCGTTGATCCGGACGTAGTCCGCGGAGAAGTCGCACGTCCAGGCCTCCGCGGAGGCTTCGCCGCGCGCGAGGTCGATGCCGAGCACGACCTCGTGCTGCTCCAGCATGTGGCGGTGCGCGGCGGGCTCGTTCTCGGGGCGCGGCGTCCCGTTGGCGAAGAGCTCG
>SMVQ01000125.1 GCA_004357655.1 Planctomycetota bacterium | reverse complement strand
CGGCCTGGCCTCGATCCTGATGGTGGCGGTCTTTCGGCTGCTCGACACGTCGCTGCGGCTGTGGAGCCGCGGCGAGGTCCAGCGCAGCCTCACGGAGCAGGCCTCGGTCGTCGCCGCAATCTTCGCGCATGACCTCCGAAGTTTGCACAACGGAGCTCAGGGCGACTTCCTCGTCGAGTGGGCGCAGTTCGACGTCGACGCCGATGGCGCCTTCGAGCGCGTCTGGCCGCGCGTTCGCCTCGTGCGTCAGGCCTCCGCGGCGGAGCTCGCCATTCTTCGGAAGCGCGATCTCGTCGCGCAGCAGGGCCCAGAGGACGCGACGGAGCCCGCGGCGAAATCCCCGACGGGCGCGACCGGGCGCGCCATGCGCTCGGGCCTCATCGAGGTCTGCTGGGCGATCCTGCCGGCGGGCAAGGCGGCCCCGCACGAGGGCGTGCTGTGGCGCGGCGAACAACTGTACGGTCGCCTGGATCGGACGTCGTACTTCGCGCCGGGGTTCTTCGACGCGCGCAACGAGCCGCCGGTCGGCGCGCTGAACGAGGTCTCGGGCGGGCTGCTCTGGTTCGGTATCCAGCTCGCGACCCAGACCTCGATCGTGAGGGAAGGCTGGCACATCGGCTTCGAGCTGGCGGACAGCTCGGCGTCGTGGGACGCGTGGAAGCGCGATCGGCCCGACCCGACGTACCACGAGTGGAACGAGCCCGGTGCCGGCATGCCGCGCGTGGCGAACGCGCCGCTGCTGCCACGCCGCGTGCGCCTGGAGCTCGAGTTCGAGCGGCCGGTCGATGTCCGCCGCAGGACGCGCACGACCGACATGCTCGAGGCCAGCGCCACGAGCTTCCAGGTCGACAACGGCGCGCGCCTTCCGGGCGCCGGACGGCTCGTCCTGATCGGACCGGAGTGGATGCTGATCCAGTCGGTCGACGGTGATCGAGTCCAGGTCCAGCGCGGGCGGAGGGGTACGGCACCCGTGCAGCATCCTGCGGGGGAGCGCGTGCACTTCGGCGGTCTCGTGGTCACGGAAGTGACCTTGGCGTTGTACAACGACGACTGGAACCTATGACTCCGGCCGTATCGAAAGCACCTGGGAATGCAGGCTTCACGATCCTCGAGGTCGTCCTCGCCATGGGCATCCTCGTGATCGGGATGACCGTGCTGATCAGCCTGCTGACGTTCGGCGCGGCTCTGTCGCGCACGGCGGCGATGCGCACCGCGGCCTCGGCGGCGATCGAGTCGGTCCTCGCCGACCTCGAGGAGTCGATGTTTCCGCTCGGCGAGGACGGTGAGGCCGGCGAGCCGCTGCCGATCGTGGACCGCGAGGTGCCGGCCGCGCCCGCCGTGCTCTACTCTGCGACGGCCGAGCCCAACCCCGACCGCCCCCTCGAATACCGCGTCGACGTCGACATGAAGTGGAAGTCATCCGGCGTGCAACGCACCCGACGCTTCACGACGATCATGCTGCGCGAGATCCCCTTCGGGGAACGAATGCGCAGGCAGTTCGTCGAGCGCAGCCTCCCCGCCCCGGCCAAGGTGGAAACCGCCCGATAGGAGAACCATGATGAACTGGACTATTTCGATCGTTGCGCTCGCGAGCCCTGTGCTCCTCGTGCCCGCCGTCGCCGCGCAGACCCCGCCCGCGGAGACGGCCTCCGTGCAGCTCTCGCCGAGCGAGGATGCCGGCGCGCCGAAGGACGTCATCATGCTTCGCCTGCGCGATGGCTCCATCCGCTGGGGCGAGATCCTCGAGCACGACCCCGACGGGATCCAGTTCGGGCTCCTCGCGAACGGCGGCCGGGTCCGCCTGCCCTGGAGCCTCATGGACCCGCCGCAGGAGGCAGCCCTGCGGGAGCGCTTCGGCTACGTCGACGTCTCCTCCGAGGAGCTCATGATCGACGCCGTCAGCATCCAGTTGCGCGGCGGCGGCGAGGTGATCGGCGTGATCCAGTCGCGCGAGGGCGACAACCTGATCGTGAAGACGGGCGGCAACCTCCAGGCGGTCCCCAAACTCCGCGTGCAGAGCATCTCGCAAGGGCTGCGCATCCCCGCGCTGGACGTCTACTCGCGCGACGAGATCTACGCCCAGAACCTCGCGAATACGGCCCTGGACGATCCGGAGGCGCACTTCGAGCTCGCGCGGCTCTGCGAGCGGATCCTCGATTTCCGCCGCGCCGCCGAGCACTTCGCGGCAGCGGCCGAGCTCGATCCCGAGTTCAAGCCGGAGGAGGTCGCCTTCGCGCTTCAGCTCGCGCAGGTGAAGGCCGAGCAGCAGGGGCAGATCGATTACCTCCACGAGGTCGACACGCTCCGCAAGCGCAAGCGGTTCGACGAGGCGCTCCTCGCGCTCGAGGAGTTCGAGGCGCTGTTCCCGGAGAGCCCGCTCTACGAGGACGTCAACAAGAAGAAATCGCGGATCCTCAAGGCGCGGGACAAGGCGATCCTGGACCTCGTCGAGAAGCGCTGGCACTACTGGCTGCGCCGGTTCGCGCGGGCCGCCGCCCTGGAGTACACGACCTACGCCGAGGCCGTGGGCTACGCCGAAGAGGGGCTGCCGCAGGAGATCCGCGACCATGTGCTGGCAGATGTGCAGAAGCAGTTATCGGAGGAGGTTCAGCCCGACCACATCATGGCTTTCTGGGCGAACCGCTCGGCGCGGCGCTACCAGCTCGCGTCGTACGGCCTCGGGACGTGGCTGCTCGGCGAGGATCAGGCGCGGGCGGGGATCGAGGACGAGGGCCAGGCCGCCCCCGAGGTCTCCGTCAAGGACCAGGAGCGCGCGGCGATGGAGGCGAAGATCAAGCGCTTCCTCAAGAACCAGGAGCTCGCCCGCAAGGCGCGGAGCCGCACCGACGAGGCCGAGGACTACGACCGGTTCTGGTCGACGTTCTCCGTGAACGGCCGCGCGCAGTGGATCCGTGCGTTCTACGCCGAGCACGTCGGCGACGTCGAGCTGAAGCCGAAGCCGAGGTTTCAGAACTGCGCGACCTGCGCCGGCAGTGGTGCGGTGGAGGTCATGTACGTCGGCGGCGGCGGAACGGGCAGCGGCGGGACCACGCTCCACAAGTGCCCCACGTGCCACGGCGTGGGCGTCGTGCGCAAGATCTTCTACCGCTGACGTGGTCCAGGCCCTGCCCATGGATACGACGGATACGACCCGGTCGGCGGGCGTCGCGCTCGCCCTCGCGCTCGCCCTCGGCTGCCAATCGGCTGCCAACCGCCCGCCCCCGGACACGCGCCCCGCGCGCCGGGCGACGGCCCTCGCGCCGGCGACCGGCGCGGAAGCCGGGGCCGCGCAGGACGCGGGGGAGACACCGGTGCCGCGCGCGGCGCCCAAGGTTTCCGGCACGGACGTCGTCGCGATGGTGGCCGATCAGCCCGTGCTCGCGTCCGAGCTGCTCGGCGCGTGGCTCTTCCGCGAGAGCCCGTCGGTCCGGACCTACCTCGAAGAGGTGATCCTGTCGCGCCTCGTCGCGGCCGAGGCGCGGCGCTTCGAGATCGAGCTCGACCCCCAGCTCGTGTCCGAAGCACTGCGCGAGACCTTCGCCCAGATGAAGGTGGAGGTGCAGGAGAACGGTGCCGGACTCACGCTCGACCAGTTCATCGAGCGCCGCCTGGGGCTCGACCCCGAGACGTACCGGGCGCGCGTGCGCGCGGAGAAGCTCGTCGACCTGCTCGCCGAGCGCTGCGTGCGGGCCTGGCTGCTCGAGAACGAGCGGGCCGAAGTGCGGGTGATCGTGCTCGACACCGCCGACGCTGTCGACGAGGTTCGGCGCCGGCTCGCCGCGGGCGAGGATTTCGCCGAGCTGGCGCGCGAGCTCAGCATCGAGGACTCGGGCGTGGACGGCGGCCGCATGCCGCCGGTCGTGCGCTCGAACGTCGCCCTCGCGCGACTCGCGTTCGCGACACCGGTCGGCGAGGTGGGGGGGCCGATCGTCGAGCAGGACCGCACGCTGTTCCTCAAGGTGGACGCGCGACCCGCGGCGCTGGAGGGGACCTGGGCCGAGATCGGGCAGGCGGTGGAGGCGAGCCTCGAGGTCACGTCGATCGAAGACCCCGAGTATTGGCAGTGGAAAGATGCGATGCTCGACCGGTACGAGGTGGACATGTCGCCGTTCTTCGGACTCGTGGGTGAGCCGTTGCGGTAGTCCGTCCGTCCATCTCCGTTCCGTCCTGTTCCCCGCCTCCTGACCTGCCAAGGCTTGTTCCCGGAGCAGGAAAGGAACGGAGAGCAAGGGACGGAGCGGACGCTTGATCCTGGCCCCCGCCTCGTGGATGCTCCACGCATGAGGCAAGCGACGGAATCGGGTGCCGAGACGGCTGAGCTGCCGCCCGGCGCGGAGGGCGCGGTACCTGCTGTGCCCGAGGAGCAAGGTGGGGCCGAGGGTCCGGCCGAGGGCCAGGACGAGGCTTCGCCGAAGCGCGGGCGGCGCGGGCCGGGGGCCGACCTCGACGACGACGAGCTCGCGCAGCGCGTCCTCGCGTTGCTCTTCGCCTCGCCCGAGCCACTCGCGCAGTCGCGCCTGGTGGGCTTGCTCGAGCGGCCCGAGCCGCAGCGGGTCGCGGCTGCTCTCGCGGCGATCCCGGAACGGTTGCGGGCGGCGGGTCTGCCGCTCGAGCTGCGAGCGCTCGCGGGCGGCTACACGCTCATGACGGTGCCGGAGATGGGCGCGGTCGTCGCCCGGCTCTCGAGCGCGCGGGCGGTCGAGCGGATCAGTCCCGCGGCGCTCGAGACCCTGGCCGTGGTCGCGTACCGCCAGCCCGTGACGAAGGCCGAGATCGAGGCGATCCGCGGCGTCCAGGCGGGACCGATCCTGCGCTCGCTCGTCGACCGGGGGCTGGCGCGCGTGGTTGGCCGCGCCGACGTCCCCGGGCATCCCCTCCAGTACGCGACGACGAAGGAATTCCTCGACCGATTCGGCCTCATGGCCATCGAGGACCTGCCACGCGATTCGGAGCTGACGCGCGACTGACCGGCCCCGCGCGACTTCGGCCGTGGCGCGACCGGGCTCCTTGCGCCGGTCGCGGGGTGACCCGTAGACTGCTGCGCTCCAATTCGTCCGGGCCGACCCGGCTCGCGACGCCCTGACTCCCCGCGGGGTGCATCACCCCCGAGAATCCGGCGGCGGGCGGCAACCGATGTCGAAGAAACACAAGCACAAGCAGCAGCACAAGGCACACCAAGCGCACAAGGCACACCACGCGCACGAGGCGGAGACACCCGAGGAGCTCGAGCACGAGCACGAGCACGACGACGATCTGATCATCGTCCCCAAGGGCCAGAGTCGCTTCCAGTTCTTCATGGTCTGGTCGATGCTGATCTTCGTGCTCCTGATCTTCACCGTCAGCGGGCTCTTCCAGTCGGTCGTCGGGAGCATGAAAGGGGGCGGTGGCATCGATGTCGCGATGTCCTGGACGGACCCGGACACGGACGAGCGGATCGAGATTCCTAGACTGGAGTGGCTCGAGCAGAAGCGCGCGCTCTCCCGCATGTGGGACGTCCGCATCTTCATCCCGCGCGAAGCCCTCTCCGGGGGACAGCGGGCGAGCGTGAGCGACGAGGACACCGCGATGGTCTTCGTGTTCGAAGCCCTCGCGGAGAAGGCGGGGATGCGGGTCACCGATGACGAGCTGTCCGCGCGCCTCGCGGCCACCTTCGAGAGCGACGACCGGATGGCAGCCTGGGCGCGCAGCATCAGGACGACGGCGAAGGCGGCAGCGGAGGATGCGCGGCTCGTCATGCTCGTGGACAAGTACAAGGGTTTCGTGCAGGCGTCCGTAGGGATCGCCGACGCGAACCGCGTCACGGAGCTCTGGGAGGAGCAGCACCCGGAGTACGCCTTCCAGTACGTCCAGCTCGACGCGGCCGACTACGAGGAAGAGGCGGCCGCTGACGTTCCGGCCGACGAGGAGCTCGCCGCGTGGTTCCACGCGCTGCCGAACTTCAGGCAGAGAACCTACTTCACCGACGACACGTTGCAGGCGAGCATCGCCTGGGCGCCGCTCGACGGGACGTTCGACGCGACGGCACTCCTCGAGCGGTACCCGGCGACCCTGACCGAAGTCGAGCTCGAGGACGCGGACGCGGCCGCCGAGGCCCGCGCTCAGGGCTACTACAACCAGTTCTCGAACGTGCGGTTCCGCATCCCTGAGGAGGAGCAGGAGGATGGCGAGGACGGCGAGGACGTTGAGGGCGGCGAGGACGGCGAGGACGTTGAGGACGGCGAGGACGTTGAGGACGGCGAGGACGGCGAGGACGATGAGCCCGCGCCGGCGTCGGAGCGCATCTTCCAGTCGTTCGACGAGGTGAAGGCGGATTGTCTCCGCGAGGAGCCGATCTACGCCGCGTTCAGGGCGTGGCTCGCGGACATGAAGACCCGCGAGACTGCCGGTGAGGAGCTCGATCTCGCCGCCGATGCCGCCGCGCTCGGACTCACCTTCGTGGCCACGGGGGCCGATTCGACGCGCGCGGCGCTCGAGGAGGCCGAGGGCTGGGGTGGCCGGCACATCGCCGGACAGCTCGCCTTCGGCCTCGAGGACGCGCTGCTCTCGCGCGTCGTCGTGGAGGAGTCGGCCATCATGATCGCGCGCCTCGATGCGAAGGTCCCGGGGCAGGAGCCGCCGTTCGAGGACATCCGCGAGGCCGTGGGCGAGGAATGGGCCAAGGAGCACGCGGCGGTGATCGCCATGGAGCAACTCGAGGCCTTGCGCGCCACGTTCGGCGAGCCGCCGACCGGCGACGACGAGTACCTGCCGATCGTCGACGAGGCGACTTTTGCGGCGAAGGCGGCGGAGGCGGGCTTCGAAGTGATCGCGCGCCCGTACCTCGAACGCTACGAGCTGCCCGAGGGCGACATCATCGATGCGAAGCCCGGCGATCTGTTCATCCGCGTGACCGCCGTCCTCTTCGAGTTGGAAGACGGCCAGGTGTCAGCGGCCGAGAAGGACGTGCAGGGCGCGCATGCTTTCCTGGTCCGGTACGCGGGCACGCGCACGGCGGACATGTCCAAGCTCGACCCGCGCCAGCTCGACGCCCTGCGCCAGCAGGCTGTGCGCGAGGCGACCACCGAGTTCGAGGACAACTGCTTCCTCGCTACGAGCGACTTCGTCCGCACGAAGTACGCCCTGCACCTCCGTTCCTGGGATGAAGAGAACGAGGACGCGGACACAGACGCGGACACGGACACAGACGCGGACACGGACACGGACGAGTAGCCCGCCCTCGTCTCCGGTTGGCGGCACCCGTCAGGGAGCGAAGGTGATCGCCGTGGCGTCCCACAGGTCGGAGAGTGCCGCACCCGCCGCCGGATCACGGAACCACGCCGGGAGCTTTCAGATGGAGCCCGGCGTGATCACGGTGGTCGGCGTGGGCGGCGCGGAGTCGCCCTCCGCGTGCTCCGCGACCCCTGAAGATGGCGCAACTCGAGACTAGGCCCGCTTCAACGTCTTGAACGTCACGCGGAAGACGGAGCCGCCGCCCCTCCGCGGGAGGGCTTGCACGCGCGCCTTGATGGCGCGCGCCTGGAGCGCGACGAGGTGCAGGCCGAGGCCCGTGCCGCGCGTCGTGCGCACCCGCTCGTCGCCGACGCGGTAGAAAGCCTCGAAGATCCGCGTCCGTTCCGCCTCGGCGATGCCGGGACCGCGATCGAGGACCTCGAGCACCACGCTCCCCTTGTGGAGCCGCGCGCGAACGAGGATCGGCTCCGCGCCCTCGCTCCGCTGGTCCACGGGCGCATACTTGCGGGCGTTCTCGACGAGGTTGGTGAGGATCGAGTGGACGGCTTCCTCGAGGAGCAGCACGGGGGGCAGGTCGGGCTCGACGTCGAAGGCGAGATCTTCGCCGTACGTGCCGGCCGTCAGCTTGAGATCCGGGATCTGGGCCTCGACGACACCGGCCAGGTCACCGGGCACGGGCTGGATCGTCTCGCCGCTGAGCCGGCGCTTCTGGAGCACGCGGTCGACGAGCGTGTCGAGTCGGTCCGTCTCGCGGACGATGCGCTCGAGGTAGTCCGCCTGCTTGTCGGGGTCCGAGATCCAGCCGTCGCGCAGCATCTCCCCGTAGAGCTTCACGGCGGCGATGGGCGTGCGCAGCTCGTGCGTCACCGAGGCCACGAAGTTCTCGGTGCGGCGGGCCACCTCGAGGGAGCTCCGCACGCTGCGCACGAGGAGCCCCATCCCGATCACGAGCGAGATGACCATCATCGCGGCGACGCCGAAGAAACGCCACGCCTGGCGCGAGAAGCGGTCTTCGAGGTCGCCCGCGTGGACGGCGACGCTCATGCGACCGAGCTCCCGGTCCTCCTCGAACTCGACCTCGAAGTCGAGGTCCTCGAACAGGTCGAGCTCGACGAGCGCGTCCGTCGGGCGCATGTCCGCGGGCGTCTCGCCACCCATGATGAAGCGTTGCGAGCCGTCGAGCACCCGGCGAGCGACGGCCACGGGCATCGTCTCCAGCAGCCAGCGCTCGTCGATGAGGAAGCCCTGGATCAGGATCGTCTTGTAGCCGAGTGAGCGAAAGCACTCCGGCAGCTCGGCGGCCTCGAATTGCGTCTCGATGTCGACCTGGCGCGTGGCGAGGATCCGCGCCTCGCCCTCGTCGTCACGTAGGAATCGCAGGCCGAACCGGCGGTAGCGCACGTCGACCTGGTCGCTCTTCAGGTTCGCGATCACCGAGAGGTCGACCTTGAGGCAGTCCGAGTCCAGGTGCGGGCTGCGATTCACGGCGGCCTCGCGGAACGAGACCTGCTTGAGCTGCGCATCACCGGACCGCGCGAGGGTGACCTCGATGCGCTCCTTGTACTCCTGTCTCACGAGCGATTGGATGAAGCCGCGCAGGCGTTCGCGATCCGACCAACCGGCCCCCGGCTCGCGCGCTTGCGTGAAGATGTCGACCTTGACGTCGCGCCCGTCGAGGAAGTCGTAGGCGAACCACGCCAGGATGCCCTCCGGCGGCACTTGCTTGATCAAGGGCGAGGTGAGGAACGGGAGCTCCTCGGTCGTGCCCTCTTCCTCGAAGAACCGTTCCTGGTAGTGGTAGAAGGGCCGCGCGCTCTCGGACTCGACGAGCGCCGTCACGCGCTCGCGCATGCCTTCCAGCATGCGTGTCGCCGCGTCCCTCGCGTTGGAAGGGACGCGCTCCAGCTGCGTCTCGTGGTCGGAGACGAGCTGGTGCCAGTGCAGTCCGCCGAACACGACCGCGGGCAGGACGACGAGCACCGAGTACAAGAGGAGCGCCGTCTGCCTCGTCGCCAGGCGCGGCACGTTGGAGCTTCGGTCCGCTCGAGCCATGGTTGCCTGATCGTGGTCCGCCTCGCGTGGCGGCATCGGAGCTAGCTGTACCAGCGATAGCCCTTGCCGCGCACCGTCTGGATCAGCGTCGGCTCGGACGGGTTGGGTTCGACCTTGCGCCGCAGGCCCACGATGTGGATGTCGACCGTGCGCGTCTCGACGTTGGCGCTCTGGTAGTGCCACACGTCGAGCAGGAGGTCATCCCGGGTGACGACGCGGTCGTGGTGCTTGATCAGGTACGAGAGGATGTCGCCTTCGCGCGGCGTGAGGGGGACGACCTGGCCATCTCGATGGACCTCGAGGCGGTGGAGGTCGACGCGGATGTCGCCCGGGAGCTCGAGGACTTGCGGGGGCTCGCTGTCCATCTCCCGGCGCCTGAACTGTGCCTCGACGCGTGCGACGAGCTCGCGCGGCGAGAAGGGCTTCTTCATGTAGTCGTCGGCACCCATCTCGAAGCCGCGCAGGAGGTCGTCCTCGTCCGCGAGCGCGGTGAGGATGAGCACGCGCACCTTCAGCCGCTCCTCGCGCAGCTTGGCGAGGATCTCCAGTCCGCTCATGCCGGGCAGCATGAGGTCCAGAACGATGAGGCCCGGCTTGGTACGGCGAATGCGCTCGAGGGCACCGACGCCTTCGTGCACCATGTCGACCTGGAAGCCGGCGTGCTCGAGGGCGTCGCGGATCCCGACCGCGAGGCTCTCTTCGTCTTCGACGACCAGGACGTCGCGGGTCGCGGACTCGGTCTGCGTCTCGTTCTCGGGGGTCATGGTGGTTCCGATGGGGGGGTTCATGATGATGACTCCCTTGGGAGGCGGCTTCAAGCGAGGGATGGGGCGGTCGGTCGAGGAGCGTGATACGCGCCATCCTGACGATCTTCGGGCCGCCGTCCCGTAAGTCCCCTGTGATCGCGGTACAGGGCTCGGGAGCCCGGACCGAAGGCTCGCTCCAGGCTCCGGCTTCCGGACCGGCCGGGTCGGCCGCTCTCGCCCGCAGGGCGGCGAGCGCGCGCTCGAGGGCAGGGGCCGCGCGTTCGGGCGGCCCAGCGTCGCGAGTCGCTCGAGGTTGCCGGCGGTCCTCGCGAACGTCCGGTTGGCCGGCTCTCGGGACGCGGATGTCCGGCTATTCGCCGAGCAGGCCCGCGTCGAGGAGTGCCTGGCCGGCCCAGGCGGGGAGCGCGATGAGCTCGGCCGGAGTGGGCACCAGGGCTCCCAGCGTCGTCCGGGCGCCCTGCTCGTCGCCGTCGAGCACGAGCGCACCGGCGAGCTCGAGCCGTACGGCCGGCGCGCCGAACTCGAGCGCGGCGTAGCGGCGGGAGACGGCGAGGGCCTGGCGGTAGAGGCGCACGGCGTCGTGCGGGCGCCCGGCTGCCGCGTGCTCGCGGGCCCAGAGCTGGTTCGCGAGCAAGGCCATACCGTCGGCGAGGATCGGCGCGCCCGCGTCCGCGAGCTCGCCGGCGAGCGCGCGGGCCTCCTCGGCGGTAAGGGCGGCGAAGCGTGGTTCGACGCGCGCGAGGAGCGGCAGGCCGAGGTGCGGACGTCCCATGAGGAGTTGTTCGGCGCCCTTCTTTCTCAGCAGACCGGGTGCGATCGGGCCGCGCAGCTCGAGGCGCTCGAGCGCGCGATCCATCTCGTTCACGGTCCCTGCGTCGAGCGCGAGCGTGAGCATGTTGGCGAGGAGCTCGGGCAGCAGCGGGTCGAGCGCGAAGGCCGCTTCGTACCGTTCCCGGGCCTCCGCGAAACGTCGCTGCCGCGCTGCGATGTTGCCGAGCGCGATGAGCGCCTCGATGCGGTTGGGGCGGCGGCTGACGACGCGCTCCCAGATGGGCGCGACGTCCTCGTCCTCCGCTCCTGTGTCGCGCAGGAGCGCTGCGCGCTCGGTCAGCGCGACCACGGAGTCGGGGCACGCGGCGAGCGCCCGGCCGAGGATGCGCTCCTTCTCGCTCGCGATGTGTCCGGTGATGCCGCCGATATCGACCGCGGCCCGGTAGGAGAGCTCGGAGAGCGCCGCACCGTGCCGGATGAAGTCCAGCGCGCGGATGGAGTGCAGGATGAGCAGCACGCCGGCCAGGATCGGGAGGAGCATCGCGCGGCGCGAGCGCGGTCCGCTCGTGCGCCCCGTTCCCAGGAGGGCGCCGAAGGTGGCGAAGGCGAGGACGGGCGCGGCCGGGCCCTCCAGGAACGGGCTGTTGAAGCCGGCGTTCGCGAGCATGCCGATCGCCGCGAGTCCGAGCGCGGTGCGCGTCGTGTCGCGCTCGCGCAGGGCCGCCGCGGCGCGCAGGAGCGCGACCACGAGGAATGCGATCCAGGGGAGGCCGCCCAGGAGGCCGAATTCCGCCACGCCCTCGAGCCAGTCGTTGTGGGCGTGCTCGACCTCGGTCTGGTAGGGCGCCGAGCGGCCGAAGCTCGAGCGCTCGATCTCGCGCGGATCGCGGTAGGGCGGAAACGTGCGGGCGAACTGGCCTGGACCGACGCCGCCCCAGAGGTGATCGCGGACGAGGGCGGGGAGGCGCTGCCAGGTGCGGAGGCGAAACTCGACGCCGCCCAGGCTCGTCGGCGGGGCGGGTTCCCCGGCGGTCGTTCCCAGCGCCGTGCCGGCGGCCGTCGGCGGTCCCGCCGCGGTCCGATCGGCGATGGCGCGCGCGCCCGTCGCGAGCATCACGACGGCGAGGACGAGCCCGAGGGCGAGTCCCCAGGTGCGACCGCGCGAGCTGCCGCGCGCGAGGAAGCTCGCGGCCGCACCGGCGACGACCATGCTGACGACGCCGGCATACACGGGTACGAAACCGACGTACGCAGCGTAGAGGAGCGGCGCGGCGAGCCACGCGACGCGCGCCGGGTTGCGACCCGTAGCGACGACCGCGAGACCGGCGAGCGCTCCCGGCAGCGCCGCTTCGGAGAGGTCGCCCGTGTTCTCGAGCATGCCCGCGAGCGAGCGTTCGGTGTCGAGGAGCGTGTCGACGAATGCGCCGACGACCCACGCGAGGGAGAGGATGGCGAGACCTCGCACGAAGAGCGCCCGCCCGCGCTCTCCCAGGCTCGCGCCCGAGAGCAGCATCACGAGCCCCGTCGCCAGTCCCAGGATCGAGCGGTCGGCATCGAAGGTGTCGAACGGTGGCTGTGCGCGCTCGCCGTGGAAGACCGCGACGGCGATCACGGCGAGGAACAGCGGCAGGCCGCGGACGCGAATCTCCGGCCTGCGCACGATGAGCGCGGCCGCCGCGGGCAACGCCGCCAGCCCGGCCCAGCCCGCTCCCGCCGAGACGTGCGTCGGCACGCCGCGGAGCACCGGCGTGGCGAGCACGGCCGCGGGCAGCAGCGTGAGGCACGCCTGCACGAGGTCGAGCGCGCGGGCGCGCGGCGTGTCCGAGACGGGACCGGTCGGGGTCGGATCGGCGAGGGTCATGGAGTAGCGGGGACGACGCGCGGGGCCGCTCGTCCCGGGCGGGGCAGAGGGGAGACGATCCCGGCCGCGATTGCAACGGAGGGACCGCGATCCGCGGCGCGCTGAAGAACCTCGCGACTCGCGTGCGACCGGACCGCGCCCGCGCCGGTCGCCTCTCCCCGGGGCCCATGCCGTTCGCATGGAGCACCGGCGATCCCTCCCAACGTGCCCGTGCCGGCCCGTCCGCAGCCCCGTCCGGATCGCCTCTGCCCTCAGGCCCTCGGAAGCGCGCCGTCCACGGCCCCGACGATCGCCTCCACGAAGGCCTCGGGCTGGAAGACCTCGAGCAACTCGAGCGACTCCCCCGTCCCGATGTACCGGACGGGCAACCCGAGGGCCGCCTTGATGCCGAACACGGCCCCTCCGCGCGCGGTGCCGTCCAGCTTCGCCACGATCAGGCCCGTCACGTCGACGGCTGCGGTGAACTCCTGCGCCTGCCGGATGGCGTTCTGGCCGTTGGTGCCGTCGATCACGAGCCACGTCTCGTGGGGCGCGCCGGGCAGACGCTTCGCGATGACGCGCCGGATCTTGCCCAACTCCTCCATGAGGTTCTTCTGAGTGTGCAGACGACCCGCCGTGTCGATGAGCACCACGTCGATGTCGCGCGCGATCGCCGCGTTCAGCGCGTCGAAGGCCACCGCCGCGGGATCGCCGCCACCCTGTGTCTGGCGCACGATGTCGGCGCCGCTTCGGTCGGCCCACACCTCGAGCTGGTCCGCGGCCGCGGCGCGGAACGTGTCGGCGGCGCCGAGGAGCACCTTCTTGCCGCTCTGCTGAAACCTGTGCGCGAGCTTGGCGATCGTCGTCGTCTTGCCCGATCCGTTCACGCCCACGATCAGGATCACGGTCGGCTTCGCGTCACACGCGAGCTCCTCGCTCGGTTGAGCGATCTTCGTCAGGAGCGTCTCGCGCAGGGCGCGCCGCACGTCATCCTCGCCCTTCAGCTCGCCGCGTTTGTGGCGGCGCGCGAGCTCGGCCGTCAGCTCGCCCGCGATCGGTCCGAGGTCGGACGTGTACAGGAGCTCCTCCAGCTCGTCGAGCAACGCCTGATCGATCGGCCGTCCCCCACGGAACAGCGCCGATACGCCGTCGGCCAGCACCGTCCTCGTCCGGCTCAGCCGTGCCTTGAGGCGCTCCAGGAGACCCATCAGTCCACGTCTTTCTCGGCCTTGGGAGCGATCGGTGCGGGGGGCACGGTGGTCTCTGCCTCGGCCGCCGCATCAGCGCTCGAGCGGTGGGCATCGGCGCGGTTCTTGATCTTGTCCAGGATGCCGTTGATGAACGCGCCCGAGTTCGAAGTGGAGTAGCGTTTGCCGAGCTCGATCGCCTCGTTGATCGCGACCTTCGGGGGGATGTCGTCGCAGAAGAGGAGCTCGAAGGCCGCCAGCCTGAGCACGTTGCGGTCGATCACCGCCATGCGCGAGATCTGCCAGTTCTGCGCGACCCCCTGGATCTCCGTGTCCAGGATGGCGCGCTGGGCGAGTGTCCCGTCGACGAGCCGGCGCGCGAACCGGCAGGTCTCCGCGTCCTGCTCCTCCTGCCGGAGGAAGTCCGCGAGCTCCGCGAGCTTGTCGTCGCCGAGGAGGTCCACCTGATAGAGGAATTGGAGCGCGAGCTCCCGTGATCTGGTGCGTCTATTCAACTTCGGCTCTTCCTTGCGGGCGTCTCGTCGACCTCGTCCAACGCGGCGAGGACGGCGACGGCCGCGCGCGCCACCTCGCGGCCCTTGTCCTCTTTGCCGCCGTGCTCCACGGAGAGCGCGCGGTCGCGCGCCTGCGCCAGAGTCGCGCACGTCAGTACGCCGAACAGGATCGGTTTGTCCACGTCCAGGCTCGCGCGGACGATGCCCTGGACGGCGCCCTGGGCGACGTGCAGGTCGTGTGTCGTCTCGCCCTTGAGCACGAGCCCGAGGCACAGCACGACGTCGACGTCCGCCCGCGCCGCGAGCCGCCGGGCGACGATCGCCAGCTCGAACGCGCCGGGCACCCAGACCACGCGCAAGTCCTCCGCGGCCATGCCCGAGGCGATCAGCTCGTCGCGCGCGGACTCGAGCATCGCACCCGTGAGCTCCCCGTGGAAGCGCGAGACGACCGCACCGACGCGGACGCCGGGGCGCATGCGGCGGGCTCGTTCCGAGCTATTCGGGTCGACGGCCATTGCGGGTGGGATCAAGGAGCGGCGAAGCGGAGTGGAGAGTCTAGCCTAGGCGAGGCAGGGAGTCGAAGCGCGGGGACGGAGGTCGGGCTCCGGCTCGGGCAGGTTGGGAAGACCGCTACCGATTCAGGGTGAGCGGCATCGGGCTAGGATGGCTCGGATGAGCGCGTGACCACGGCTGCCGTCACACCGGCGCTCGAGCGCTCCGCCCGCGGTAGAGGGCCCGCGCTGAGGCTGCGGCGGACGACCCAACCGAGCTTCGCCGCGAGGTCGTCCATCATCGTGTAGGCGAGGGGCACGACCCAGAGGGTGAAGAAGGTGCTGATGGCGAGCCCCCCGGCCACGCAGGTGGCGAGGGCCCGGTAGTCGATGGCCTCGCGAGCGGCGTCGCCGAGGGCCATGGGGAGGAGTCCGAAGACGGTCGTCATGGCCGTCATGAGGATCGGGCGCACACGCGCCTCCGCGCCTTCCAGCACGGCCTGCGTCCGGTCCATGCCCGCCAGCCGCATCCGGTGGATCTTGTCGATGAGCACGATGCCGTTGTTCACGACGACGCCGACGAGGATGATCACCCCGATCCAGCCCACCGAGTCCATCGTCGTGCCGGTGAAGTACAGCGTCCACAGGGCCCCGGCCGCGGCGAAGGGAATCGTCGTCAGCACCGAGATGGGCAGGAGGAGCGACTCGAACAGGATCCCCATGAGGAGGAAGACGAGGACCACGCTGAGCCCCATAGCATCCATGAGAGCGTTCATCTCCTCCTGCTGTTGCACGCGCACGCTCGTGTCCCGTCCGAGGCTGAAGCCGCGCGGCAGGTCGAGCGCCTCGAGCGCGGTGTAGCCCGACTCGACGAGCTCCCCCTGGCGGTTCGGGTTGTCGACCCGGGCCTGGATGCTGAAGGTCGTCTGGCCGTCCGAGCGGAAGATACTCCTGCGGCCTTTCTCGAATCGGATCTCTGCGAACGCCGACATCGGCACGACGCCCTCCGCCGTGTACACCTCGAGATCGCGCAGCGTGTCCAGGCCGGCCAGGCGCTCGGAGTCGTACTCGATCAGGAACGGGACCTCGCGCCCCTCTTCCTGGTACCGGGGCAGGTTCGCCCCGCGCAGGGCCCACGAGACGTTCTGCAGCGCCGCATCCGAGGTGACGCCGTAGCGGAAGGCGCTGTCGCTGTCGAGCACGAGGCGCACCTGGTCCGGCGAAGCATCGAGGCTCGTCGAGACGTCCAGGAGGCCCGGGACAGTCTCGAGCAACTCCACGGCCTCGCGCCCATAGCGATCGAGCGCCTCCGCGCTCGGTCCGCGAATCTGGAACGTGACGTACTGCCGGCTCGCCGCATTCACCTGCTGTTCGCGCGAGAACCGCACTTCGTGTCCGGCGTACCGCGGCAGCTCCCGACGCAGCCGGCGGCGGTAGCTCGCGAGCACTTCCGGGTCCTGGCGCTCGGCCCAGCGCATGCTGACTTCGCCCCCGCGCGCGCTGAATCGGGCCACGAGGTGCTCGTACCCGAACTCCTCCCGGTAGCCCTCGAAGAACGCCTCGTACTTCGCGATCTCCGCGCTCGTCTCCGCGAGCGTGAAGTTGCTCTCCATGCGGATGTCGACCTCGAGCTCGGACAGATCCTCGTCTTCCCCGAAGCCCGTGAGCGTCATCCCCCTGAGGGGAATGACTATGGAGAAAGCGCACAGCCCCGAGATCAGGGTCGCGAGGATCCGGTGGCGCAGCGTCCACTCGAGGAGCGCGTGGTTGGCGCTCTGCAGCCAGACGAGGAGCGACCCGCCCACCGGTGTGAACCGCGTCGGGCGCCGGGGCGGCAGGGCGGGCCGCCGGCGGGCGCGCGGGAGGGCGACGACGAGGAGCCCGGCGGCGATGACGGCGAGGGCGGCACCGAGCCCGATCCACAGACGCAAGTTGTCGGGGCTCCCGCTCGGGATGCCGAGCGCGCGGAAGCGCTCGCCCAGCGCGTCGAACGCCAGCATCTCGCGCAGCCGCCAGGCGACGAGGGCGAGCAGCGCGGCCGCCAGGGTCCAGCGCAGGGGCGCGAAGACCACGGCGAGCGCTCGGAGTCCGCGGAACGCCGCCACCATCGCGTAGTACGACACGGCCCGCACGAGCCCGATCGCCCGCGCGAGGAGCCGCGTGGGCACCTGCGTGACGGGCGTGAGCGCCGCGGCGACGCGCTTCATCGTGGGGCCGCGGTCGCCGGTGATGCGCGCCGACATTGCGGGCAGGAAGATGAGCGCGACGAGCAGGCTGAAGATCAAGGAGGCGCAGAGCGGGATGCCGAGCGCGCTCAGCATCACGTGCATCCGTGGGTTGTCGCCCATGAAGATGAGCGGCAGGAACACTACGACCGAAGTCAGCGTGGCGAGCGAGATGGCGAGCCCGACGTCCCGGACCCCGTTCACCGCCGCCGTCATGCGATCCTGACCCATCGCCCGCTGGCGCGCGATGCTCTCGACGACGACGACGGAGTTGTCGACGAGCATCCCGATGCCGAGCGTGAGCCCTGTCATCGTCAGGATGTTGAACGTGCCGCCCGTGAACGACTCCCACGTGATCGCGAGCAGGGCCGAGACGGGAATCGAGAGCGCGACGCAGATCGTCATCCGGATCCGGCGCAGGAAGAGGAGCAGGACCAGGCTCGCGAGCCCGCCGCCCCACAGGGCTGTCGCGCGCAGGCGCGCGAGGGAGTTCTCGATGAAGGTCGCCTGGCTGAAGAGCACCTCGATGCTGATCTTGCCGGCCAGCTGCGGGTCGTCGTCGAAACTCGCGATCACGTCCTCGACACGGTGCGCGACCTCGACGACGTTGGCCGTGCTTTCTTTTTGAATCATCCCGTAGAAGGACGTCTTGCCGTCGATGCGGGAGAGCCGGTTGCGCACCGTCTCCACGCGCTCGACGCGGGCGATGTCCCGGATCCGCAGGCCGTCGCCCAACGGATAGTCCCGGATGTCTTCCAGCGATCGGAAGCGCATGTCCGACCGCAGGAGGAACTCGCGACCGCCGTCGTTCACCTTGCCGAGCGGCTGCGCAAAGTTGTCGGTGGCGAGTCGGCGGATCAAATTGCCGATGTCGAGCCGCGCCGCCTTGACCTTGTCTTCGTCCAGGAGGATGCGTACGGAGTCGTCCAGCAGCCCCATGATTTCGACGCGGCTCACGCCGTCGACGGCCTCGAGCCGGCGCTTCAGGACCGTGTCGATCAGGGCGTTGTTCCGCTTGTCGCCGGCCTCATCGAGGATCGCGAACCACATCACAGGGAGGTCGCCGTCGTCGTTCGCCCAGATGAAGATTCGACCGACGGTGTCGGGCAGCTCCGGCCGCGCGCGCTCGATCCGGTCGCGCAGCTCGGCCTTCGCGAGATGCATGTCCGGACTGCCCGCGAAGGAGAGCCACAGCCGAACATTGCCTTCGGAAGAACGCGACCAGACATGCTCGAGATCCGGGAGCGTGCGCAATTGCTCCTCGATCACCCGCGCCACCTTTTCCTCGTTCTCCTGCGCCCCCGAGCCCGGGTGGTTCACCCAGAGGCTGAGCCGCGTGCCCGAGAGCCCGCCGGGTAGCATCTGAAGCGGGATGCTGCGGTAGGCGATCACCCCGATCACGAGCAGCGTGACGAAGATCACGAAGAGCCCGACGGGCCGCCCGACGGCCGTCCGGTGGAAGCCTCCGTGCGGTCGCTCCGGGTACTGGCTCACTGGGGTCCGGCGCCTTCCACGGCCAGGTCGCGCCCGCTCGTATCGGTGCGCCCGAGGGGCCGGGCACCCATCACTTTATAGATGACCGGGATCACGATGAGCGTCAACAACGTGGAGCTCAAGAGTCCGGCGATCACCGTGATCGCCATGGGCGCCCGCAACTCCGCGCCCTCGCCCGCTCCGAGCGTGCCGACGAACGGCAGCCCGGCGAGCCAGCCCGTCAGCGGCAGGAGGCCGAGCACGGTCGTCGCGGTCGTCATGAGGATCGGTCGTAGCCGCGCGCGCCCGGCCTCGAGCAAGGCCGCGGTCGTCTCGAGCCCGGCCCGGCACTTCTGGTTGATGCGGTCCACGAGGACGATCGCGTTGTTCACGACGATACCGGCGAGGAGGATCAGCCCGATGAAGACGACGACCGACAAGGGGATGTCGAGCGCGTCGAGCACGAGCACGACGCCGACGCCCGCGAGCGGCACGCTGAACAGGATGATGAGCGGCTGCAGGAGCGACTCGAACTGGCTCGCCATCACGACGTAGACGAGGAAGATGGCGAGGAGCAGGGCGAAGCGCAGGCTCTTCATGCCCTCCTCCATCTCGCGCTTCTGCCCCCCCAGCCCGACGTCGATGTCGTCGGGTGTCACCAGCGAGGCGAGCGTCGACTCGATGCGCTTCGTCACGCCGCCCAGGTCGAGCCCCGTGCTGGTCGCGGTGATGACGATGGCGCGACTGTTCCCGATGCGGCGGATCTCGGCCGGACCGCGGACCACTTCGATCTCCGCGATCGATCGCAGCGGCACCGACTGCTCCGAGGCCGGGTTCACGATGAGGTCGAGCACGTCCTCGAGGGTAGCGAGGATGCGCTCGTCGGCCATGACGCGGATGTCGATGCGGTCCTCGCCATCGACGAAGCGTGTCGCAACCGTGCCGAGAATCTGATCGCGGACGAGATTCGACACCGTCGCGAGGTCGAGTCCGTACTGGAGCATCTTGTCGCGGTCGAACGTCACGCGCGCCTCGGGGTGCCCGGCGCGGACGGTCGTGCGCACGTCCGTCAACCCGCCGAGCTGCTCGAGGCGCGCACGGATCGTCTCCGCGACCACGCCCATGCGCTCGAGGTCGAAGCCGTGCACCTCGACCGCGATGGGGGACTCGAGCGCGAACGGCGTGGGCCGCGTCACGTCGACCGTCCGGACCTCCGCGTTCGATCGCAAGAGCGCTCGCACACGCTCGAGCACGCGCTCCTCGGTCTCGGAGTCCGCGAACTCGGGCCGCAAGCGCACCGTGATACGCGCCGTGTGCTCACCTTCGATCCTGCGCGACAGCGTGTCCTGCTCGACTCCGATCGTGAGCGCCGTGACGGCGACCTCGTCGTAAGCACGGATCTCCCGGTCGATCTTGGAGAAGACGATGTCCGAGTGCTCGAGCGGCGTGCCGACGGCGAGCCCGACGTGCGCCGTGAACTCGCCCTGGTGGATCTCGGGCAGGAGCTCCAGGCCGAGGTTCGGGAGCCGCCGCATGGCGCCCCACGAGAGCAGCCCCGCCAGGAGCAGCACGAACAGGGGGTGGCGCAGGGCGAGCGCGAGGGCGCGCGGGTAGACGGCGTCGAGCGTGTTCCAGATCCAGTCGAAGGTTCTGCGCAGGGGCCAGGTGAGCACGCGGCCCACGAAGAAGGCCGCGCCCGCGAGCAGCATGAGGAGGCGCAGGGCGAGGAAGACCGTGAGTAGGAGCGCGCGCCCCAGGAGCAGGAGCAGGTTCGAGGGCAGCGCCATCCACGACCAGGTGAGACCCTTCAAGAGGAACTCCGTGAGGAAGCCCTGGATGCCGGGCTGCTCGGGGGTCGCGCCCGGGCGGAGCCCGAGTCGCGCGCCGTCGCCCGCAAGCCAGGTGCGCGAGGCGAGCATGGGGATGAAGAGCACGGCGACGAGGAGCGAGACGAGCAAGGACGAGACGACGGTGACGGCCTGGTCGCCGAATATCTGCCCGGCGATCCCGTACACGAACACGATCGGGACGAAGACCGCGACGGTGGTCAGAGTCGAGGCCGTGATCGCCCCCGCGACCTCGCCCACTCCGCGGACCGCGGCCTGCGCGAGGTCGTCGCCCTCCTCGCGGCAGCGCGTGATGGACTCGAGGACGACGATCGCGTTGTCGACGAGCATGCCGACGCCGAGCGCGAGGCCTCCGAGCGACATGATGTTCAACGAGACGTCGAGCAGGTACATCGGCGCGAACGTCACGATCACCGAGATCGGGATCGCGAGTGCGATGATCAGGGTCGCGGACAGGTGGCGCAGGAACACCCAGATCACCGCGATGGCCAGGAGCGCGCCGAGGATCGCGGACTCCTTGACGTCGGCGATCGCGGCGGCGATGAACGTCGACTGGTCGGAGAGCATCTCCAGCTTCGCCTCGTCGCGCAGGTACCAGCCCAGGAACGCGAGCTTCCTCCGGTCCTCCCAGCTCATGCCGCGCCCGATCTCACCCGCCGCCAGCTTCTCTCGCGCGAATTGTTGCTGCTCCTCGTTTCCGAACACGGCGTTCCGCACCCGGCGCGCCACGTCGACGATGTTCGCGCCGGCCTCGCGGTAGATGGCGATCTCGACCGCCTCGGCGCCGTTCAGGCGCGTGATCACTTCGCGCTCGGCGTGCGTTCGGGTCACGATCGCGATGTCGCGCAGGCGGATGGCCGTGTCCCCGCGCCTCACGATCGCGAGATTCTCGATGTCCTCGAGACTCTGGAACTCGTTGAGTGTCCGCACGAGGTAGTCCGTCGAGCCCTCGCGGATCTGCCCGCCCGATGCGTTGAGGTTTTCCTGCCGGAGCCGCCGGGCGACCTCGCTCGGGTCGAGGTTCTGGGCCGAGAGCTTGTACGGGTCGACCTGTACGCGGATCTCCTCCTCGAGCCCGCCCCGGACCTGGATCGCGGCGACGCCTTCGACGCCCTCGAGCTCGCGCTTGATCTTCTTCTCGCAGATCCACCGCAGGTGAATGAAGGCGTCCTCGCCCGCGTCGCTCCCGGCGGGGCTGACGCCGATGCGCAGGATCGGATCGAGGTTCGGGTCGTAGCGCAGGATCAGGGGCCGCTCCGCACCGTCCGGCATGAACACGCCGTCCAGCCGGTCGCGCACCTCCTGCACGGCGAAGGTCATGTTCGTACCCCAGTCGAACTCGAGCACGATATCGGAGAAGCCCGCGCGGCTGATCGAGGTCGTGCTCACGAGCCCGGCCAGGGTCGACAGCGCCTCCTGGAGCCGCACGGAGACGCGATCCTCCACGTCTTCCGGCGCGGCACCCTCGTAGGCGGTGCGGACGGTCAGCGTCGGGTAGCTGATCTCCGGCAGGAGGTCGACGGGGAGCTTGTTGAGCGAGACGACGCCGAAGACGCCGAGCGCCAGCATGAACATCGTGATCGCGACCGGGCGGGTGGCGACGAAGGCGAGAGCGCTCCGGCCCTTCGGGTCCGCGGCAGGGGGCGAGGCGGAGGCGTCCAAGTCAGCGGGACTCCGCCGCTCCGGCGTCCGCACGGGTCGAATCCGCTTCGGCGGCTTCGCCCCAGGGCTCGGCGATGACCTCGGAGCCTTCCTCGAGGTCGCGGTTGCCGACGACGACCACGAGGTCCCCGACGTTCAGACCGCCGGGGGTGGCGGCGAACAGCTCGACGCTCGCGTCGTTCGAGAACCCCTCGCGGACGGGAACCCGGTGTGCGACGCCGTCCGCGATCACGAAGACCACGGTCGCGTCGCCCTCCCGCAGCACCGCGCGCTTCGGGACGACGAGCGCCTTCTCGTGACGCTCGGTGACGATCGCGAGGCGCACGAGCATCCCGGGCGCGAGGCGCGCGCGGCCGCTCTCCTCTGTCGGTTGTTCGAGGGCGACCGTGATCCGGAACGAACCGTTCGTCGGGTCGATCGTCGGGCTGATCAGCTCGATTGTGCCTGCGAAGGTCACGTCGGGGATGGCCTCGGCCGTGACCGTGATCTCGATCGGATCCCCGCCCTCACCGTTCATTCCGGCGCGGCTCCGCTGGAACAAGGGCAGCTCGCGCTGCGGCCGGCCGAAGATCGCGCGCAGGTTCTCGGGGTCCGTGAGCACGAAGGCGCTCGCGGCGGCGCTGACCGAATCACCGACCTTGATCGTCCGAGCCGCGATCGAGCCGGCGAACGGCGCGACGATCTCCGTGTAGGAGAGCATCAGCTTCGCGCGTTCGACGGAGAGCGCGGCGCGGTCCACCGCGGTTGCTCCCGCCTTTACATCCTGGACGCACGTCGCATGGGCGAGCTTCGAGGTCTCGTGATCCCGGAATGCCTGATCGCGCGTCAGGGCGATCCGGTCGAGCTCGCTCTGGCTGATGAGCCCAGCGCCCTCGTTGCGTTCGACGTCGCGGACGGCCTGTTCCCAGGTGAGCTTGGCGCGCGCGACTCGCTCCTCTGCGTCGGACTTGGAGATCGCGAGCTTGGGCCGGCTCTCCCGCGCAACGCGCAGCTCCATCTCCGCATCGGCGAGCCCCGCGAGCGCGTCGCGCTGGTCGAGGACCGCGAGCACCTGCCCGGCCTCCACGCGATCGGCCTCCTCGACGCGCACCTCCACCGCGACGCCGGCCGTGCGCGGGAAGACCTCGATCTCGTTCTTCGACTCGACGTCCGTCGTCGTCGTGAGCGTGCGCAGCATCTCGCGCACCTCGATCGGCGCGACGAGCACTCGCGTCTTCTCCTTGGGGCGGACTTCGCCGGCGAGCTTGGTCTGCGGCGCGTCCGGCGGTGGCGAACAGGCGTGCGCTCCACCGAGCGACGCGCCGAGCGCGAGCAGTCCGTGGTGAATCGCACGGCGCCTTCGGGAGGGGCGGGATTCGGGCTGGCGAGGCGCTTGGATGCTCATGCGGGGGATTCTCGGCGGGGTGCGCCCCTGTCCACCGAAGGCGGATAGGGACGACCCCTCAGGGTCGTCCGAAGGGGAACCCGCGTCGCCGCCGGCGCGGATCCAGGCACTTCTCTGCGAGTCGTGAGCTCCACTCCGGGCGGCAAGGATCCAGGTCTTGGGTTTCATGAGGTCGTATTATGGGAGCGCCCCGGCCGACGCGGCCACGGGGGGCCAGAAGGAAAGTACGCGATCTGGGCGTTGCTCGCGGCCCTGTCCCGCACGCTACACTGCGCCTATGCGCACCCCCGCGGAGGCCATGCTCGAGATTCTCGCCTGCGTCGAGCCCCTCGGGGATGTGGAGCCGGTGCCCCTGCTCGAGGCGGTCGACCGGGTCCTCGCGCAGGATGTCGTCTCGGGGGTGGACCTCCCGCCGTTCCGGAAGAGCGCCATGGACGGCTTCGCCGTGCGTTGTGCCGACTTCGGGGTCGCCGGAGAGACGCGCCTGGTCGTCGTCGGCGAGGCCCGCGCCGGAGGGCCGTACGAGGGATCCATCGAGCCGGGGAGCTGCGTGGCGATCTACACGGGCGCCGTCGTGCCGGAGGCCTGCGACGCAGTCGTGATCGTGGAAAAGAGCACCTCCCATGGTGCTGCCGTCGCCCTCGAGGATGCGCCGAAACCGGGGCAAAACATTTGTAACCGGGGGGCCGACCTGGCCCGCGGCGCGCTCGCGCTCGGGGGGGGGCGCCGCCTGACACCGACGGACCTCTCCGTCCTGGCCTCCGTGGGGCGCGACCCGGTGGCCGTCTACCGGCGTCCGCGCGTCGCCATCCTCACGACGGGCGACGAGCTCGTGCGACCGGGTACGCCGCTCACGGAGGGACAGATATGGGAGGGCAACACCCTCCATCTAGCAGGCTTGGCGCGCCGTGCGGGCGCCGAGATCGTCGACGTCGGGCTCGTCACCGACGAGCCCGCGGAGCTCGAGCGGCGTTTCGGCGCGGCGCTCGAGGAGTCCGACCTCGTGATCACGACCGGCGGAGTGAGCATGGGCGCGTACGACCTCGTCGCCGACGTGTTCGTGCGGCTGGGCGTCCGCCAGGTCTTCCACAAAGTCGCGATCAAGCCCGGCAAGCCGATCTGGTTCGGGATGCGCGGGCAGCGGCCCGTCTTCGGGCTCCCCGGCAATCCCGTCTCGTGCCTGATCTGCCACGAGGTCTTCGTCCGGCCCGCGCTCGCGAAGATGGGCGGGGCGGACCCCGAAGAGTGGCGGGAGCGCCTGCGGCTCGGGCGCTGGGAGGGCCCGTCCCCGCGGCCGAACCCCCGCCAGCAGAACCTGCCGGTGCGGGTCACCGAGGACGCGGGCGGCGTGCTCGCCCTCACCCCGCTCGACTGGTCGAGCTCGGCCGACATCGTCGGGCTCGCCGCCGCGGACGGGATGGCGGTCGTCCCTCCGGGGGAGACCCTCGAGCGCGGCGCCATCGTGTCCTTCCGGCCCCTCCGCTGACGCCCGCCGATGTCCGACCGTCGCGCCCCCATGGAGGAGAGTGACTCCGCCACATCGGGTTCGGTTGCAGCCCGCGGTGCGAATTCCGTTCCGTTCGGGGTCCGGTTCCTCGCGGCGCTCGGCACGTGGCTGTTGTTCTACTTCTCGACGCCGGGCATCGGCCGGGCGGGCGGCTTCGGGCACATCGCCTTCCTGGCGCTGGCGCCATGGGGACTCTGGTGCAGCCGCCCGGGACCGAAGGCCTTCCTCGCCGAGTGGCTCGCGGGCACGCTCGGGCTCGCGCTCGTCTTCGGTTGGCTCTGCCACGTCGTGCCCGGCATCACCGTGCCCATCTCGATGGTGCTCGCGCTCTACTTCGCCCTCGGCGGCGTCGTGCTGCGCCGCCTCGCGCGCCGGGTGCCCCTCGCCCTCGCGGTGCCCGTCGCCTGGATGGCGTTCGAGATGCTGCGCTGGTACCTGCCGCACCCGCTCAGCGTCGGCTGGATCCGGCTTGGGACGATGGCGCACGACACCGGCTGGCTCGCGGGGAGCGCGCGGATCTTCGGCGTCTGGGGCCTCTCGTACATGTTCGCGGCGTTCGGAGGCTGGTTCGCGGACCTGCGCCGGATCAAGGGCGCCGATGCGGCGCACCCGGCGCCGTTCTCGCGGCGCACGTGTACGCTCTTCGGGCTCGCGCCGGTCGTCACCGTCATCGCGCTGTCCTACGCGACCTCGGCCCCCGAGACGATCGACGGGCCGCGCGTGATGATCGTCCAGCCGGCGATCGCCCAGGAGCGCAAGAACTTTGCCGCGGACCCGTTCCGCGAGTACTACGCGGACGTCTGCAGCTTGACGGCCGAAGGTCTGGCGGAGATCCGCGCGGCGGGCGAGCCCACCCCCGACCTCGTCGCATGGGGGGAGGCGATGCTCATCTCGCCGGTCACGGAGGCGGGCCTCGCGGCTGCGTTCCGGAGCGGCGCGCGGCCGCTCCCCTGGACGGAGCACAGGCTCGACGTGGAGCACATCACGAACATGGTCCTGTGGGAGATGGGGTGCGTGCAGGCCGTCCTCTTCGGCGAGCGCAAGCTCCTCGCGCGCGTGATCGCCGCGCGCTTCGAGGAGCTCGCGCGCTCCGGGCACGCCTGGGCGCAGGGCGTGCTCGACGGGGAGGCGATGTTGCCGGAGGGCACGAGCTTCCTCGCCGGGGCGGTGTACTTTTTCGTCGAGGACGGGGCGATCCGCCGCCAGAACGCCGTCTTCCTGTGGGAGCCGGACGGCCTCCACAACCGCAGCGCTCCGGCCGCCAAGGTCCAGCTCGTGCCCGGCGCGGAATACATGGCCGGGCTCGAGCGCTGGGACGCCGTGCGCCGGGTGGCGAAGGCGGTGGGGGGCTACATCCCCGACATGCTGCCCGGTGAGCGGACGGAGGTCCTGTCGCTCCGGACGCAGCGCGGGCGGGTCCGCATCGCGACCACGGTCTGCTTCGACAACGCCTTCGACGGGCCCTACACGGTCCCCGTGCGCGAGGGCGAGGTCGACTTCCACCTGATCGCGAGCAACGAGGCCTGGTACGAGACCGGGGTCGAGATGGATCAGATGGTGGCCTTCTCGCGGCTGCGCGCGATCATGACCGGACGCTCGCTGGTGCGGGTCGCCAACGCCGGGATCTCGATCGTGATCGATCCGGAGGGCCGGGACGTGGCGCTGCTCGAGCTGGACGGCCGGCGCAAGATGGTCCGCGGCACCCTGCGAGCGACGGTCCCGATCCCGGTCCGGGATGCTTCAGGAGCAGCCCCGAAGACCTTCTACGTCCGGACCGAGCGCTGGCAGATCGGGGCCTGGTGGGCCGGAATCGCCTTGTTCCTCGCGATTGCGGGCCGGCGCCCGGTTACCGGGGTCGGTCGATCGGCTAGGCCGCATCCGGACGCCGGGCGCGCTCCGAGTGAATCTTGACCGACCCTCTCGCACTGCTATACTCGCCCGCCCTCATTCGTTGGTGGCACGGCCTTTCCAAGGCCATCGCTGCCCGACAGCTCGACAGGAATCGCCCCATCCCCCCTCTCGGTCGCTCAGCGGAACGACCCTATTCCTTCAGGTAAGAGCATGAGCCCGATCGGCCGGATATTCATCGTTCTCAACCTCGTCCTCTCCGCGGTCTTCCTTGGATTCGCGTCGAACAACCTCGCTTCGAGCCAGGACTTCAAAGGCCAGTTCGAAGACAAGCGCGACGAGCACGACCAGTACCGCGAGACCAAGGAAGTGGAGCTCGGGGACCTCACCGCGCAGATCGCCCAGCTCGAGAGTT
This sequence comes from Planctomycetota bacterium, assembly GCA_004357655.1. Classification (GTDB taxonomy): domain Bacteria; phylum Planctomycetota; class UBA1135; order UBA1135; genus N075bin59. Next base: position 9,792 of record SMVQ01000125.1, on the reverse strand, counting down.
CGAGTTCCAGCCTGCGGGAACAGCGCGACGGCTTCAAGGCGGAGATGGACCGGCTCAAGACGGACTACGAGACCGAGCGGCGCCGCAACAACACGCTCAACGCCGATGTGTCGGCGATCAAGGAGACGCTCGCCAACTACGACGAGACCAACCGCCAGAACGTCCAGCGCCTGGAACAGGCCAACTCCGCGGTCGCCGAGGCCACGAGCGCTAAGCGGGACGCGGAGGACGCCAAGGAGACGGCCCTCGATGCCCAGCGCACGGCTGATGAGCAGCTCACCGCGGCGAGCAAGTCGATCGTCGACCTCGAGATCGACCGCGAGACCCTCCGCAAGGCGAACGCCAACCTCGACGCCCAGCTCCAGACCCTGGCGGAAGCCACGGGGACGAAGCTCGCGGACCTCATGCCGATGCCGCTCATCGACGGCGCCGTGCTGCAGGTCGTCGCGCTCGGTAACGACATGAGCCTCATCGCGATCAACAAGGGCGAGGAGCACGGGGTGAAGCGCGGCTTCACTTTCGAGATCCACAGGGGCAGCCAGTACAAAGGGCAGGCCCGCGTCGAGAACGTCCAGGCCGGCATGTGCTCGGCGATCGTCATCCGCACGGTGGACGGCCAGACCATCGGCCAGGGCGACCTCGCCTCCACCCGCCTCTAAGGCCCCGAGCCCACGAAAGGCACCAAGATGGCACCCAGTCGCTCCAAATCGGGTTCCGGAAGAAGCGGGGGCCGCACGCCCCGCGCGACCTCGCGCAAGAAGGAGGCCCCGGCCACCGCAGCGATCGAGGTGGTCGAGGAGGGCAAGGGCCTGGGCATCGACGACGGCATCGCCATCGTCACCGCGCTCCTGCTGGTCGTCTCGATCCTCCTCGTCGACTACGACTGGGGGACCCACTACGGCGGCGGCATGTTCTTCAAGTAGGACCCCGTCCGACCCGGATTTCACGCGGGCCGTGCCCTCCGAGGCGCGGCCCGCGCTCGTTCCATCGCGGCCGGAGGCGTCTCGACCGGCCGGGCCCATGATCGGCTGGGAGCAGAACCGCATTCCTAGAGGTCGTCGCCCGGCGTGGCTGGGCGCCGGGCATCTCGGCCGCCCCCCCCCGTGCCCACGAGTCCCGCTCCGCCCGCTTGAATGCCCCCTCGCCGCCGATACACTGCATTTGCCTGCCGCGACTCGTCCGTTTTCCCCGGTCGGTAGGAAGCCTTAGCCCGGAGTCTCGATGGTAAGCCTCTTCAAGCCGATGGAATGGGCCTTTGGGCACCTCTCCGTCGACATGGGCATCGATCTCGGGACCGCGAACACGCTCGTCTGCGTGCGAGGCCGGGGCATCATCCTGAACGAACCCAGTGTCGTGGCCGTGAAGAAGGGCACGAACGAAGTGCTGCTCGACGGCATGGCGGTCGGAAACACGGCGAAGGCCATGCTGGGCAAGACGCCCGGCTCGATCGAGGCCATCCGTCCTCTGAAACATGGTGTGATCGCCGACTTCGACGTGACGGAGAAGATGCTGCGCTACTTCATCGCGAAGGTGCACGAGGGACGCCAATGGGTGAAGCCGCAGGTCGTCATCGCCGTGCCGGTGGGGATCACCCCCGTCGAGCGCCGGGCCGTGATCCACTCGGCCGAACGGGCTGGGGCACGCCGCGTCTACCTGATCGACGAACCCATGGCCGCCGGCATCGGCTGCGACATGCCCGTCACGGAAGCGCGCGGCTCGATGGTGGTCGACATCGGCGGCGGCACGACCGAGATCGCGGTGCTCTCGCTCGCGGGCTCGGTCGTCTCCACGTCGCTCCGGATCGCGGGCGACGAGATGGACGAGGCCATCATCAGCCACCTTCGGCGGCACCACAACCTCCTGATCGGTGAGCTGACGGCGGAGCGCGTCAAGCTGACGGTCGGGTCCGCCTGGCCCATGGAGCAGGAGCTCTCGATGGAGGTGAAGGGCCGCGACTCGATCAACGGCTTGCCGCGTTGCACGACCGTGACCTCGATCGAGATTCGCGAGGCGCTCTCCGTGCCCGTGACTCAGATCTGCGAGGCGATCCGCGGCATCCTCGAGGAGGCTCCGCCCGAGATCTCGGCCGACCTCTTCGACGCGGGCCTCACCCTCGTGGGCGGCGGCAGCCTCCTGTACGGCATCGCCGAGGGCATCAGCGACCACCTGGGCGTGCACGCGCGCGTCGTCGACGACCCCCTGACCGCCGTCGCGCGCGGGACGGGCATCTTCCTCGAGAAGCTCGACATCTTCGCCAGCGTGCTGGGGACCGACGAGGACTAGTACGGAGGCGGGACAAAATCCGCCGCCACTCCCGGCCGCCGGAGGCGGCCGGGAGTGGCGGCTGATTTTGTCCCGCCTCCGTACTAATCGTCCCTCGCGATCACTACGCTGGCGCCGAGGGGAAGGCGATGCGCCGCGTGCGCTTCGCCCGTGCCCTTCGTCCGATTCTATTCGTCTCGAAGGATCGCCTTGGGCTTCTCCCGGTCGCGCACGCTCTACCTGGTCCTCTGCCTCGCGCTCGCCGTGCTCTCGCTGAGACCCGTGGAGCCCGTCGACCGCTTGCTCGACGTGCTCCTCGCCCCCGCGCGGGTCTTCGCCGAGCTCTCGGCGCCGGTCGGCTGGCTCCAGGGGCGTCGGGCCCGCGCCAGCGACCCGAGTGAAGCGGGGGCGCGCGCGGCGGACCTGCGGCGGTACGCGGAGGTCGAGCGGGCGGTCCTCGATTCGGCCCAGCCCGCGGATCCCCATCGCCTCGACGGGGTCGGTTGGCGCCACGCGGAGGTCGTCCGTCGCGAGCGCGGCAACCTGGATCGCATCCGGATCCGCGTGGACGGGCGCTCCGGGGTGGAACCCGGCTTCCCCGTCGTCAGCGCGGACTCCTACGTCGGGGTGGTGGTGGAGCGCTGGGGCGGGCAGGGCGACGTGCCCGGGAGCGACGAGCTGGTGGTGGAGCTGATCACCTCCGCCACGGCGCGGATCGGCGCCTCGGTCGAGGGCGGCGAGCTGAACGGGATGACGGTCGAGCTGAGCGACCTCGTGGTGGGTGGGCTCGCACCCATTCGCGGGCGCGAGTACCTCGACGTCCACAACCCCGAGCGCAGGGGGATCGAGCGCGGCCGCGTGGTGGTGAACGACTCGAAGGAGCTGGCGGAAGACCTCACATACCTCGCGAACGGGTTCCTCCTGGGCGAGCTCGAGCGGGTCGCGGAGGACGGCAAGGACGTGCTCGGTGTGCGGCCCGGGCTCGACTACGAGACGGGCCTCTACCAGGTCCTGGTCCTGTGTCCGGGCGACGGGCCGGTCGGGGCCACGGCGCGTCGCGGGAGCATGCTGGAGGACGATGGCTGGCGCCGCGCGCGGTTCTTCCTACGCTCGGAGCCCTCGTGGTGGCGCGAGGGGCGCAAGCTATCGCTCGGCCGGATCCACGGGGTCGAGCGTGGGGCCGCGGTCGCCTCGGGCGCGCGGTTCGTCGGGCGCGTCGAGCGCGCGGGCCTCACGATCTCGGACGTGCGCATGGTCGGGGATCCGGGTCTCGCCTTCGCCGCGCTGGCGATGATCCGGACGCCGGACGGCGGCGAGTCCCCGCACGTCATGGGTCGGATCACGGGCGGCGGCCGTGACGCGGAAGGCGCGCTCCGGTTCGAGTGGCCCGCGACGATCGAGATCCCGGGCGAGGGCTGCGTCCGCGCGAGCGTGTGGACGGGCTCGGGCGAGGCCGGCGTCCCGCGCGGCCTGCTCGTCGGCGACGCAGAGCTACCGTGCGGGCCGGGGCCGCACATCATCCGCATCCACCAGCCGCAAGGCGCGCAGGAACCCGGGAGCCTGCGGGTACGCGTCGCGCGCGGGGGCGAGCCCGTGCCATGAGGAAGCGCTGGATCAGTTGGCTGATGCTCGGCGTGTGGAGCAGTTGGATCGTTGCGGCGCAGGGCATTCTCGTGGCGCAGACGCCCCTGGCCGCGTGGCTGCCCGATGGCGGACTCGTGCTCCTGATCGCCTGCGCGGGCCGCTTCCAGAAGCAGGACGTGCCCGGCGCGGCGCTCCTCCTGGCCCTCTCCCGTGTCGCCTACACCATCGAACCGCCCACGGCGATCTTCGCCGCGTTCCTCTGCACGGCGCTCCTCGTGAACGCGATGCGCTCGGCGCTCGAGGTGAACGGCGCGCTCCTGCGGACCGTGGTCGCAGGCTTCGCCGGCTGGCTGTTCCCGGCCTGGCTGCTCCTCGTCCGGCACGTGCGCGACGGCGGTGAACCGGTGGCGCTGCTCTCGGAGGTCCTCGGTCTGTGGCGCATCGCGCTCTCGACCGCGCTCTTCGCCCTCGCGTTCGGACCGGTCTTCGCTCACCTCCCGGGCCTCACGCCGCTGAGGACCCGCAGGTGGTGACCATGCGCCGGTTCGCTCCGCTCATGGTGGCCAGCGCGCTTGGGCTCGCGCTCCTGCTCGCGCGGATGTTCCAGGTTCAGATCCTGGAGCACGAGACCTGGGCGCGCGAGGCTGCGAACCTCGTGCGGACGTGGACGTTCGATCCCTACCGGCGGGGCTCCATCTACGACCGCGAAGGGCGCTTGCTCGTGCACGACGAGGACGTGTACGAGCTCGACTTCATCTGGCGCAATTTTCGCCGGGGCCACCCGCTCGGCCAGGTGGCGGAGGCGCGCTCGGTGCTATTCAGCGAGCCGGTCGACCTGCGCGATGCGTACGAGCACCTGCCCGCGTGGGCGATGGAGCTCGTCCGCCTCTCGCCCCAGGCACTCGACGATTTCGGGCGTGGTCGCGCGCTCGAGACGCAGGCGTTCACCATTCCAGCCACGACGGACCCCCATGCGGAATGGCGCTCCAGCCGCCGCGGCGACCTCGTGTTCTACATTCGCGCCCTCCTCGATCTGAATCGGAACGACTCCGAGAGCCGGGACATCCGCCGCTCGATCCAGAAGTTGCGCGGGCGGCCGGAGTACGAGCTCCCGTTCGCCGAGCTCGTTGCGCGGGGGCGCGACGTCGCGCCCGGAGTCGTCTACGGCGAGCTCGACCGGCGCGTGCGCGCGGCGCGCGGCCATCTCGCGAAGTTCGCGGGGCTGTGGGGCGCGGACGGGTACGGTGGCGAGGTCGAGCACCTCCTCGAAGAGCTCGAGGGCGCGCGGCGCGACGTTCAGAATGGCGTGGCGGACGAGCTCTTCGCCACCGCCGCGGGCTTCGACGCGTGGCGCTTGTCGCGCGCGAACCTCGCACGGATCGATGTGGACTGGCTCCGCGGCGCGCTGCACTGGAGCCCCGAGCGGCTGGAAGACTGGGTCGACTCGCGCGGGAGGATGTGGGACCGGGTCGCCGGGGGCGTTCTGTACACGCACGCGGCCGTGCACTCGAAGATCGGATCGAGCGAGCCGGGTTCGCGTGTGCTCGACGCGCTCGCTTCGTTCTTCGCGGTGTCCGAGGAGCGCCGTGGCCTCCTGGCCGGCGGGGGTGGGCGCTGGTTGGACGTGGAACACCTCGTCGTCCTGTCCGAGCTCGAAGGTGTCTTCGCGGGCACATCGCCCCCTGACGAAGACGTGGGCCGCGCGGCGCTCCCGTTCCAAGCCGATGAACTCCGTCGACGCGTGCGCTCGGAGCGGCCGCTCGCAGGGAGCGCGCTCGTCGCCGCGGCGCTCGGAGCGATCGACGGGTCGCGGTTCGGAGCCCGGACCATCGCCGAAGTCGCGTCGGAGCTCGTGGAGATCGCGCGGAACCGGCGCCAGGCACCTCAGCCCGCGGACAGGGAGCTCATTGCGCCCGTCCTCGTCGACTGGAACGTCCGACTCCAGGACTGTATCGAGACCGTGCTCGAGCGCTGGGAAGCGGAGGTGGGCGGGCGACTCGTCTTCACCGAGGAGCGCCGCGAGAGCGCGATCGACGAGCACCGTTACGTCGTCCGCGACCGGAGCTCTCGCCCACTGCGGCTCATCAAGAATCCCGACTACGATCTCGTGCAGCTCGTGACGCGCTATCCGGACCGCTACGCCGGAATGGTCGTGAGGAGCACGACGCGCCGCGTGCCCGTCGCGTTCGACGAGGAGCGCGAGCCGCGTCCGATCGCGGAGCAACTGGTCGGGCGGGTGCGCACGCCACTCCTCGCGGACCTCTTCCGGCAGCGTCCGCAGGAGGAGCAGCTCGGCGAGCTGCGCCGGAAGCGCGAACGATCGGAGTCCGACCAAGCCGTGATCGCCCACCTCGCGACGAGCCTCGTCCGCGCCGGCGAACGCCAGGGTGGGACAGGGCTCGAGGGCTATTTCGACGCGTTCCTCTCGGGTACGAACGGCTACCACGAGACGCAGGGCTTGCAGGACCGCGGGGCGGGGGGGCGGAATCCGCTCCACCTGGCGGTGCGGGACGGCGAGGATCTCGTGCTCACGATCGACCTGGAGCTGCAGCGCGCGGCGCAGACGGTGCTCGAACACCCGGCGCCCGTCCCCGCGGACGATCGCAAGCCGGACCTCGTCTGGCGCGACCATTCCGTGGGCGCGATCGTCATGATCACACCGGACGGCGATGTGCTCGCCGCCGCGTCCGCGCCGAATCGCCCGGGCGAGCCGGGCCCGGGTCAGGACGGCGAGCGCGCTTTTGCGATCGAACGCACGCTGCGCCGACCATGGGCGCAGCCACCGGGCTCCGTGTTCAAGCCCTTCGTGGCGCTCTGGGCCATGCAGTTCCTCGACTTCGACGTCGATACGCGGTTCGATTGCGCGAGTCTCGACGGCGGCGGCGCGGGCTACGCGAAGCTGCACTGCTGGAACGAGTGGGGGCACGGCAAGCTCGGCCTGCACGACGCGCTCCAGCACTCCTGCAACGCCTACTTCGCGGCGCTGGCCGAACAGTACCCCTCGGGCTCCAAGCTCCTCGAGATGGCGCACACGTTCGGGTTCGGCGAGCCGACGGGCGTCCGCTGCCTTGAAACTGACGCCAGGGGGCTCTCCGAGGACTGGCAGCTCCGCACCAAGCTGTCGCGGAGCCCCGACCGGCTCATGCCGGAGGATGTCCACCGGATCGGCAACGGGCTCACGGACGTGGAGGCCACGCCGATGCAGGTTGCGCGCGCCTACGCGGGCCTCGCGACGGGCCAGTTGCCCGAGCTGCGCCTCGTCATGTCCGTCGGCGGCCGCGAGCTGCCGGTGCGCTCGCGGCAGCTCCCGTTCGAGCCGCAGCGACTCGCGTTCGTGCAGCAGGCACTGCGGGACGTCGTGCGCAAGGGGACGGCCGCGGGCAAGGGACTCGGTGAGAAGACACTGGGGTTCCAGCTCTCCGCCAAGACGGGGAGCGCCGACTATCGCGTCGGTCGCGTCCCCAGCGAACCGCTCCTCCCGTACGCGGGGGCGTGGAAGCGCGGCATGCGCAAGCACACCTGGGTCGCGGGCTGGTTCCCGTCGGATGAACCGCGGGCGATCGTCGTCGTGTACGTGCACGACACTTCGACGACCTCGTCCCACGGCGCCGTCTACCTCGCTTCGCAGTTCCTGCGCTCGGACGCGGTGCAGCGCTTCCTCGAGCGCGCGAGCCGGAGTCCGGAGGCTCGGCGGTGAGCGCCCGCAGCACGGGGCCGTTCGGCCTGGGTCGCGTCCTCTCCGCGCGGCACGTACGCTGGTTCGAGGTCGACTGGCACATCCTGATCATCGCCGGGTGCCTGCTCCTGTTCGGCCTGCTCTTCCTGAACGCGATGGACGGTTCACTGTCGAACCAGTACGAGGGGGACATCGACTTCTCGGGGCACCTGAAGAAGGTCCTCCTCACCTCGCCGCTCATCCTCGTCGGCATGCTCGTGCGGCCGGGCTGGCTGAGGCGCAACGCGCACGTGCTCTACTTCGCTTGCCTCGTCCTGCTCGCCCTCGTGCCCTTCATCGGTGACGAGCGCAACAACGCCAGGCGTTGGATCCAACTGCCGATGTTCGACCTCCAGCCGTCCGAGCTCGCCAAGCTCGGCGTCATCCTGATGCTGGCGAAGATCCTGCACCGGAGCCGGCTGAAGGACCTCGAGGACTGGATGAAGCCGGCGTTCGTCGCGTTCGTCCCCATGGGCATGGTCGTGCTCCAGCCGGACCTCGGCACGGCGCTCACGATCGTGCCTATCACGCTGGGCATGCTGTACCTCGCGGGGGCGCGCGGTCGGGCGCTCTTCATGCTCGTCGCCTGCGGCCTGTTCGTCGGGTACCTCGGCGTGCGGGCCGGGATGGTGAAGGAGTACCAACTCAAGCGCGTCGACACGTGGGTCGACTCGTACCAGCCGGAGGACCTGATCCAGGAGCGGAACCGCCTCGGCTTCCACGTCTATCACGCCCGGACCGCGATCGGGAACGGCGGCTGGCTGGGCACCGGCCTCGGGCGGGGCATCGCGAACGAGACCGGCCACCTGCCGGAGCGCGACAGCGACTCGATCTTCGCCGTGATCGCCGAGGAATCGGGCTTCATCGGCGCGGGTGCGCTGCTCTTCCTCTACACCTTGCTCGTGATCCTGCTCATGGCCAGCGCGGCCGGCCTGCGCGACCGCTTCTCGCGCCTGGTGGTGGGCGGTGTCGCGCTCTACTTCGCCGCGCACGTGTTCATCAACGCCGCCGTCAATCTCGGACTGCTGCCGATGACGGGGCTCACGCTGCCGCTCTTCTCGACGGGCGGCTCGTCGCTGCTCGTCACGTTCCTCGCCCTGGGCCTCGCGCTCGGCCTGGCCTCGCACCACACGGCGAGCCTCGATCAGGACTCGTTCCGGACGTACTGAGCCATCACACGCCGCCACGGCGCGTACACGGCGAGGCCGACGGCGAGCACGGACAGGCCGAGGAGCGTCCGGTCCCGTTCGGCGGTGATGAGCGAGCCGACGACGACCGCGCACGCCAGCAGCACGTAGAGCGCGGGGAAGAGCGGGTACGCCCAGCTCTTGAACGGGCGCGGCAGCTCCGGGCGCAGGCGCCGGAGCTTCAGCAGGGCGAGGCCGACGAGGGCGTGGAAGATCCACTCCGCGAACACGACGGCGTCCACCAGCGTTCCGGCGCGGCCCCAGGCGTAGTAGCCGAGGGCGATGGTGAGCTGGAGCGCGAGGGCGGCGACGGGCGCGCCCGTGCGCGGGTGCAGGCGGCCGAAGGTCTCGAAGAAGAGCCCTTCCTTGGCCATGGCGACGTAGACGCCGGGCGTGGAGATGAGGATCGCCGTGCAGACGCCGAGCGAGGAGATCGCCATCGCGGCCACGAGCACGGTTCCGCCGACGTCCCCGAACGTCCGGCGCGCCATCTCGGCGGCGAAGTCCTCGGTGTGCGCCAGGCCGTCCATGCCCAGGACGTGGACGTAGGCGAAGTTCGCGGCGAGATACACGACGACCACGCCGATCACGCCGATGAGAATGGACCGTGGCAGCGTCCGCTGCGGGTTCACGATGTGCGGCGCGATGTACGTCACGTATTGCCAGCCGCCGTACGCGAAGAGCACCGGAAGCGCCGCGCGCATCATGCCTTCGGCGAGGCTCGGAGCCGCGTCGGCGGCCGTGGCGGCGGCAGGGACGGCGCTGCCCGGGTCGAAGAGTGCGACGCCGGCGACGGCGAACGCCCCGATCGCGAGGAGCTTCAGCACCATGCAGACGTTCTGGAACATCGCCCCGCGCTTGAGGCCCGTGAATGCGAGCGCGGTCACGCCGACCAGGATCGCCGCGCCGATCGCGCGCGTCGCGGACTCGGGCGCACCACCCGCGCCCCAGCCGAGAATCCCGATCTGGCGCGCGCAGAACTCCGCCACGACGGCGGCCGCACCCGTCGAGATGACGAAGAGCACGACCCAGGCGAACAGGAAT
>SMVQ01000124.1 GCA_004357655.1 Planctomycetota bacterium | reverse complement strand
GCTACGCCAACGCCAGCACGGAGGACTTCCGCGCCGTTCTCGAAGCGACGACCGGGCGCGACTGGGAGCGCTTCTTCGAGGAGTGGGTCTACGGTTCGGGCGCGCCGCGCTTGACCGGCGAAGTGTGGGCCGAGGGCGACTCGGTCCGGTTGCGGATCGACAACGAGAGCACCTGTGACAGTCCCTTCCACGTCCCGATCGATCTGACCTGGACGGTCCGCGGCGAGGCGTCCAGCCGGCGCTTCGAGCTGGATCCGGGCTGCAACGAGCTGGCGGTCGACTGCGATGGTCCGGCGGAGGACCTCCGGGTCGTGAACCTGCAGCGCTTGCTCGGTCGCCATCGCGTCCTCGTCCGCTGACGTCTCGGATCGCGAGCGCGCCGCGAGTATCCTCGGGGGCCGAGCAGCCATGGAGATCACACCCGAGTTCGAGGCCGCGCACTACGACGCCCAGGGGCACCTCGCGCGCATGGGGAACTACTACAAGTGGATCCTCGACAACTTCGACGGCGCGATCGGCCGGCGCGTCTGGGACGCCGGAGCGGGGATCGGCAACGTCACTGAGCTCCTGACCCGGCAGGCGGACTTCGTGCTCGCGACGGAGCTCACGGAGCGCAACCTCGCGACCCTGCGGACGCGATTCGCAGGTCGCGAAGACGTCGTGGTCGCGTTCTGCGATCTCGCGCATGACGATGCGCTCGACCTCGCGCGTCACGACCTCGACACGATCATCACGCTCGACGTCCTCGAGCACATCGAGGCGGACCTGCCCGCCCTGCACCGCTACCGCCAGATCCTGCGCCCCGGGGGCCGGCTCCTGATCAAGGTACCGGCGCACATGGCGCTCTACGGCACGGTGGACGAGCAGTCACTCCACTATCGCCGGTACAGCAAGGGGGAGTTGCGGGAGAAGCTCCAGATCGCGGGCTTCGAGGTCGAGCGCCTCAAGTACATGAACATGGCGGCCACGCTCCCCTACTTCCTGAAGAGCCGGGTGTTCAAGCAGCAATCGAGCTTTTCCAACTCCCTCGATGCGGACAGGATCGGCCTCTACGACAAGCTGATCCCCTGGCTCGCGCGCGCGGAGCGGATCCTGCCCGTTCCATTCGGGCTCAGTGTGATCGCCGTCGCCCGAGCCCCGGGTTTCTAGTCTGGAGTTTCGACCTGTTCGAAGGGCGAGACTCCAGGCCGCTCGCCGTGCAGGCGAGCGCGGCGGCGCCCCCGTGCAGGACCCGGTCGCCCCGGACGGCGGCGCGTGAAGCGTGCCGGCGGGGGCCGAGCAGGAGAGCTCCGGGTGCTTCCGCTCTCCATCAGGGATGGCAAATCCAGATTTGGCGCGTCCCCCGGAGTCGCGCTCCGTCTCTCAGGGCACACCGGCCGAGACCCATGGACCGGATCGCCTGTCACGTGAAAGAGCGAGGAAGCCCCATGACCATTTGCGCGGACACGACCACGACCCCCACCCGGATGCACGTCGCCCTGCGCGTCGCGGACCTCGCTCTGTCGATCGAGTTCTATCGCAAGCTGTTCGACACGGAGCCCGCGAAGGTCCGGGCGGGCTACGCCAAGTTCGAGCCCCCCGCGCCGCCGGTGAACTTCACCCTGAACGAGTCGCCCGGAAGCCGCGCCGAGAAGGGCGGTCTCGCGCACCTCGGCATCGAGGTCGAGGACGCCGCGGCGGTCACGGCCGCACGCGAACGCCTGCGCCGCGCGGGGCTCGCCACGCGCAGCGAGGAGGACGTGACCTGCTGCTACGCCGTCCAGGACAAGGTGTGGGTCACGGATCCGGACGGGAACGAGTGGGAGGTGTTCACGGTCCTCCGCGATGCCTCCGGGCGTGACGCGGACGCCTCCGCCTGCTGCGCCGGCTAGTGCGGCCCGCGACGCGGAGGTACGCTCGTCCCATGACCGATGGTCAGCCCGACGTCTCGGAGCGCACGCGCGCCGTCTGGAGCTCGTTCTCGGGCAGGCTGCGAACGTGGTTCGCGCGCCGCGTCCCCGGCGACGTGGATCCCGAGGAGCTCCTGCAGGAGAGCTTCCTGCGCATCCACGCGGGGCTCGGATCCCTGGCCGACGAGGACCGGCTCGCGGCGTGGGTGCACCGTATCGCGCGGAACGTCTACATCGATGCGATGCGGGCGCGCGCTCCCGCCGACGAGGCGCCACCCGAGCGCGAAGCCGCATCGGACGAGCGCGCGCCGACCCCCGACGAGGAGGTCGCGGCGTGGCTCGAAGGCTTCCTCCACGAGCTGCCGCAGGGCGATCGCGACGTGCTGCGGCTCGTCGACTTCGAGGGACTCCCCCAGGGGGCGGTGGCGGAGCAGCTCGGGCTCTCCCTCACGGCAACGAAGTCGCGCGTCCGGCGCGCGCGCGCGCGGCTCCGTGACCGGCTCCTCGCCTGTTGCCGGCTCGAGTTCGGGCCGCGCGGCGAGATCGTGAACTGGCGCCGCAATCGACGGGGCGCGGACCGCTGCGGCGACGCGTGATGAAGAGCGGGCCGGCACCCGAAGGTGCCGGCCCTGATTGCAGACCGGACGAGGTCGCGACCTACAGGAACAACTTCCAGCGGCCGCGGAAGCGTCCCGGCCGCGAGTGCTCCAGGAGCAGGCTGGCAGCCGCGTCGCTCACGCCGTCGAGCGCCGGGGGCACGGAACTGGCGCCGCCGATCTGGATGCCGGTCCAGCTCGCACCCTGCGAGTCGTCGGGGACCTGTGCGAGGCCCGCGTCCCTCTGCCTGCGGAGCCGGACGCGGGTATTCAGGTCCTGCTGAACCTCGCGCAGACCCACGGCCCGCCGGCCTCTGATCTGGACAGCGGACCACTGGGCGCTCTCCTGGAGGCGGAGGAACCGAGCGCGGGCGGCGTGACGCGCCGTGGCGACATTGGGAATGGGAGCGCCGGTCTCGTCGAAGGACTTCCTACGCGCGGTTCGCCGGCTTCCGTCGTGCTCGTGCTTCGCGATGCACACGGTGACGTCCGAGCAGCCGTCGTCGATGGACGTGTTGTCGGCGGCGACCGCTCCGCGGAATTCACCCTCGATGATGCCGGCGACCTCCTGCGTCAATCGCAGGTGATACATCAGCGCGAAGAATTGTCCAGCGCCGTGCTGATCCCCCTGCCAGGTCCCTTCGAGTCGTCCCACCAGCTCGCGCGGACCCTGGTCCGTCGCCACCCGGTAGACGTCGCCGTAGAGGAAACCCTCCATGAGCTCGTCCGGAAGGTCCGGAACCGCCTGGTCGAGGGTCGCGATGATCTGCGTGATCACCGCCTCGATCTCGTACGCGGGCTCCATCTGATCATCGAACAGTTCGCCGAACAACTGGCCCTCGAACCCGACGGGGGCGTACCAGAGGCCCACGACAGCGCCGCCGATGCCCGACACGCCGGCGACGCGGGCGAGGCGTGCCTCGCTCAAGGACGAGCCGTCCTGAGCGATCGCCGCGGCGGATAGCAGTCCGACCGAGGCCAGGATCGTCGCGGCTTTTTGGAGTGATGCTTGCTGAGTCATGACAGACTTTCTCCCTGTGAGGTTGCGTTGATGGAGGCTGGTCGACCGGCATCTGCTCTCCTCCTCGGAGCTGACCGCAGAGAACCGCGGGCCGGTGATCGTGGGACACTCTTTTCAGCCAGGGAGGGCGCAGGACCGGTCGGTCAATTCCCGGAACATTCCGATGCGATCGGTTCCGCACGGCATCCTCGGCTCCGCGGCGCCGGTCTCCTCACGGGCTTCGCACGCCGCGGCCTCAGGCTCTACGCTCGCGACCGTCGCGATCGATGAGCACCGCGCGCCGTCCCACGCCGCGCGCCACCTCGCAAGCATCGAAGCCGAAGGCGGCCGTCAGGGGCGGGGGGCTCTCGAGCCTCAGGCGCTCGTCCCGCGTCGGATGATCGATCACGAGCACGCACGCATGGAGCGCGATGCTCGCGTCCGCGAGCGGAGTGGGCGCACCGTACTTGAGGTCACCGAGGAGCGGCGCGTGGAGGCTCGCCATGGCCACGCGGAGCTGGTGGGGCCGTCCCGTACGCGGGATGAGCTCGACGAGACGCCCGGGCCGTCCCCGCTCGAGCACGCGCCATTCGGTGACGGCGTGACGGGCGTCGGCGGAGCCCGCGCGGACGACGTGCACCCGGTTCCGATCACGGTCCTTCACGAGCCACTGTTCGAGCGCGCCCGACTCGGCGCCCGGGTCGCGCGCCACCACGCCCCAGTAGGTCTTTGCGGCACGGCGGTCGCGGAACGCGGCGGTCAGTCGGGCGGCCGCCTTGCTCGTGCGCGCGAACACGACGACGCCCGACACGGGACGGTCCAGGCGGTGCACCACGCCGAGGTAGACGGCGCCCGGCTTGCCGTACCGCTCCTTCACGTACGTCCTGCAAGCGTCGAGCAGGCTCGCGTCGCCGCTCGCGTCCGGCACCGTCGGCAGCCCGGCGGGCTTGTCGACGGCCAGGAGGTGGTTGTCGCAGTAGAGGAGATCGATCCCGGTGCTCATCCCCCGAAACCGGTTCCGAGGCCGCGCGTGAATCGCGCGCAGAACCCCGCGGGGAGCAGCCGCCCCGTGCCGGCTGGATCCACCTCGGAGAGCGCGAGCTCGCCGGCCTCGACCCGACCGTCCTCGATCGCCGCCAGGAGACCGGCGAGCGCGAGCGGCGAAGTGCCGATGGCGTACGCCGAGAGGATGAGGAAGGAGCGCGGCGCGAGCAGGCTGCCGGCAGCCTCGATCATGGCCGCGATCCCCTCCTCGAACTGCCACTTCTCGCCCTTCGGACCGCGGCCGTAGTGCGGCGGATCGATGTAGATGCCGTGATACTTCGCGCCCCGCCGCACCTCGCGCCGGGCGAAAGCGAGCGCATCGTCGCAGATCACGCGCATCGCATCGCGCGGGAGGCCCGAGGCCGCGACGTTGTCCCGCGCCCACTGGATCGCGGTTTTCGAAGCGTCCACGTGAGTCACCTCGTAGCCGGCCTGAACCGCCAGAATGCTCGCGGCGCCCGTGTAGCCGAAGAGATTCAGGAGCTTCGGGCGCGCTTCGTCCAGCTCGTCCCGCAGCCCCGCGACGAACGCCCAGTTCGCCGCTTGCTCGGGGAACAAGCCTACGTGTTTAAAGGGCGTCGGCCGGATCAGGAAGGTCGCGTCCCCGAAGCGGCACGGCCATTCCCCGTCGACACCGACGGCTCCAGACGCGACCGGACCGGCCTGCCAGTCACCCGCGCGGCCGCCGGTCGTGGGATCGCGGACGAACGCGAGATCCGCCCGCCGCCACTCCTCCTCCGCGAGCCGCGGGCGCCACAGCGCCTGCGGGTCGGGCCGTCGCAAGGTCATCGCGCCGAACCGCTCGAGCTTCTCGCCCCCGCCCGAATCGAGGAGGGCGTAGTCGGGAAACGCTGGATAGGGAAAGCAGGCCTGGCGCACGGCCGTCATCCTACGCAAAGGGAGCCGGTCCGAAGACCGGCTCCCTGTTCGTCACCGTCGACGTGAACGCCGACAGCTCAGCGAATGACGACCGCCACCGTGGTGGCCTTCGCCACGCCCATGGACGAGAGCGCGGCGCGCACGGAACCGCAGTCGCAGTTCATCTGGTGCGCGAGGAGCATCCCCTTCAAGGACGCGCAGTCTTCGGCGACCACGGCGACCGCGGCGGTTGACTTCGAGGCGGAGCACTCGCTCCGGCTGGCCACGGCGGCGGCCTTCGTGGAGCACGAGCTTCCGTCGGCCGCGACGAGCACGATCTTCGCCTTCGTGGACGAGCACTCGCTCTTGCCGTTGGCGACGGCGGCGGCCTTCGCCGCGCACGCCTGCTCGCACTCGCTCGCCTTCTTGGCGGCCACGAGCGCGGCGGCCTTCTCGAGCGGGCACTCCTGCTTCGCGGCGACGACGGCGGCCTTCGAGGAGCACGAACTCTTATCGGCGACTGCAACCGCAGCAGCCTTCGAGGAGCACGAGCTCTTATCGGCCGAGACGAGCACGATCTTCGCCTTCGTGGACGAGCACTCGCTCTTGCCGTTGGCGACGACGGCGGCTTTCGCCGCGCACGCTTGCTCGCACTCGCTCGCCTGCTTGGCGGCTACGAGCGCGGCGGCCTTCTCGAGCGGGCACTCCTGCTTCGCGGCGACCACGGCGGCCTGCGAGGAGCACGAGCTCTTCTTCGCGACTGCAGCCGCAGCGGCCTTCGAGGAGCACGAGCTCCCATCGGCAGCCGCCAGCGCCACCTTGGTTACGGAGGCGCAGCACTCACCCTTCTTGTTCGTGGCCGCGAGCGCGACGATCGGTCCGTGCGGGCACTCCTGCTTCGCGGCGACTGCGGTGGCCTTCGACGAGCACCCGTTCTTCGCGCCGTCAGCGACCTGCGTGGCCTTCGCGCTCGAACACGTGCTCTTCTTCGCGGCGGCCGCGACCGCGAGCGCCTTCTGGATCGGGCACTCCTGCTCAGCGTCCGCAACCTGGGTGGCTTTCGCGTCGGAGCACGAAGCCTTGGCCTTGCTGGAGCACTGGGTCGTCTGGGCGCTCGCGAAGCCGGCCGCCAGGCCCACCGTAGCGAGGGTCAGCAATAGTTTTTTCATAGGGAGTGGCTCTGCTGGATGGGACCGGCCTCTTCCTGACCGACCACGGTGAATTTGAAGGGGGTGAGAGTGCGGAATCACCTGGACCGCGACGTCCGGAGGGACGCGCGATGGGGTGACGCCCTGGAAGGCCCACAAGCTTACGAGATCCTCGCCGCTAGATGAGGTTCCGGACCTGTAAAGGGCCGGATGGAACCGGTCCGGGACCTCCGCAGGCCGAGACCAGGCCCTGAGAGTCCCCAGGGCTGGGTTGAGGGCGCCCGGCGCGGGGAGACGGGGGCCGGATCCTCCGTAAGGCTTGTTCTCGGATCCGAGGCAAGCGCAATGCCTCCCCGCCGCCCACGTATCGTCCCTCGCCCCGTAGCAGACCATCCCCGAGACAAGGTGTACATTGACTCGCGAGCGACCCGGTCCCGTTCCGGCCTCGTTCCGTCACCCTTCCGACCCCCTGAGCATGGAGAGCCGCATGAAGCGCACGCCGCCCCTGCAACTCGCCCTCGTCCTCGGCCTCCTCTCCGCGGGCTTCGGCGCCGGCACCTGGCTCAGCGGAGTGCGCTCGCCCTCATCGGGGGCGGGCGAAGGGCCGCGTGAGTCCGCGCTCCGGATCTCCGAGGCGTACCAGGCGATCAGCCAGCAGGTAGCGCCCTCGGTCGTCAGCGTGACCGCCTACAAGTGGACCGAGTCGCGGAGGGGCCGGCGGCGCCGCCAGTTGCAGCAGGGCTCGGGGGTCATCGTCCGCGAGGACGGGATCATGGTCACGAACAACCACGTGGTGCGCGACCCCGAGACCCTCGAGGTGGCCGACGAGTTCGACGTCCTGCTCGCTGACGGACGAGTGCTCCGTGCGCGCGTTCGCGGAACGGACGCGGAGACCGACCTCGCCATCCTCGACATCCTCGGCGACGGCTTCGACGTGTCGCCCTTCGCCCCGGACGAGCCCGCGGTCGGTGAGTGGGTGCTCGCCATGGGCAACCCGTTCGGCTACGGGATGACGGTCACGACCGGGGTCGTGAGCGGCAAGGGCCGCACGGACCTGCAGATCGCCATCTACGAGGACTTCCTCCAAACCGACGCGGCGATCAACCCCGGCAACAGCGGCGGCCCGCTCGTCAACCTGTACGGTGAGATCGTCGGCATCAACACGGCGATCGGGACGCGCGCGAGCGGCAGCCAGGGCATCGGTTTTGCGATCCCGAGTCACATGGTCCGCATGGTGCTGGAGGGCATTCTCGCCGACGGCCACATGCGCCGCGGGTTCCTCGGGATCCTGACCCGCGACAACGCGCAGAGCCGATTCGGCTACGACGGCGAGAGTCGCGTGGCCGTCGAATCCGTGACGGACGACAGCCCGGCGAAGAGCGCTGGATTCCAGCGGGGCGACGTGATCCTGGCCATCAAGGGCGAAGAGATCCTCCTGCGGAACGAGCTCATGCACATGATCGCGGGGATCGAACCGGGGACGCCCATCGTGATCGACGTCTGGCGCGACGGGCGGGAGCTGCGGGTCCCCGTGACGCTCGCGGAGCGGCCCCCGCTCGACTAGCTGTCGACAACCGGACCTTCAGCGCTACGGCAACACGGCAATGCCGTCGGCCTGGGGGCAGGGACTATCAGCATTCAGCGACACGGCCGCGCCCCGGCCCTACCATGGGCGCGCCATGTCCGCTCCTCTCCGCGTCGGCAGCGTGCCCTATCTCGTCGGTCGGCCGGTCGATACCGGGCTCGAACACGAGCCCGGGATCACGTTCGTCCGCGAGGTGCCCGCCCGGCTCGTCGAGGGGCTGCGCGAGGGACGGCTCGACGTGGCGTGCGTCAGCTCGATCGAGCTCTTCCGGCAGCCGGACTACCGCTACCTCGACGGGATCGCGGTCGTCGGGCGCGGCTTCGTGGGCAGCGTGCAAGTGTTCCTCCGGCGGCCGATCGACGAGGTGCGGCGCCTCGCCCTCGATCCCTCCAGCCGGGCCGCGGCGGCGCTCGTGCGCGTGCTGCTCGCCGAGCGCGCGGACGGCGGGCCCGAGTACATCGAGGTGCCCGCCGGCGCCGACCCGCGGGCGATCGATGCGGACGCGTGGCTGCGCATCGGCGACGCGGCCCTGCGCGAGCACCTCACGGACGAGGCCCAGCCCGTCTTCAACCCGTCGCAGGAGTGGACGCGCCGCACCGGCCTGCCGTTCGTCTTCGCGCTGTGGATCGTCCGCCCGGGCGTCGACGTCACGCCGCACCTCGACGCCTTCGCGCGGGCCCGCGCCCGCGGCGCCGCGAGCACCGACACGCTCGCGCGCGAGGCGGCGGCGGCCTGGCAGCTGCCCGTCGCGGCATGCCAGAAGTACCTCGCCGAGGAGTGCTCGTACCAGCCCCACGGCGCCGAGCTGGCCGCCGCGCTGGCGGCCTTCCAGGCACGCGCCGCTGCGCTGGATCTCTGCCTGGCGGACGCCGCACCCACGCCGATCGCGCTCCCGACCGCCCATGCCCAGGCTGATCGATAGCCGCGTCTGCCCCCATTGCGGGGCGAAGCTCCCGGACGCGCGGCCGCGCGTGTGCCCGGAGTGCATGGGCTCCCTGCAACAACGCTACTTGAGAGCGGGCTGCCTCTCCTCGGGGCCGGCGGTACTGGCGATCGCGATCGGGATCTGGGCCGTGCTCCACGCCTTACCCTGAGGGCCCGCGCAGGAATAACTACCCATTCTGGGCGAGCGCTCGTCGTTCCCGGCAAGGCGCGATGCCGACCGCGTATCCTCTGTGATACGCCGAGAAGGAGCAACGCAGCCGGGGGCGACGAGGGCCGTCCAGAATGGGTAGTTATTTCTGCGCGGGCCCTGAGGCCCCTGCGCTCGAGGACCACAAGCGAGGGAAGACATGCAACGCAAGCAACCATCGCGCGACTCCGCGCTCCACGGCTGGCTGCTCGTGGCCGTGCTCATCCCCGTCGCCGTGATCTTGGGCCGGCTGGTCTTCGACTTCCGCGGGCTCGATCTCGTCTACGCGATCCCACTCTGGGCCTACTACCTCGGGGTCCTGGCGGTCGGGACGACGCACGCCGTCAGCGCCGTGCAGAGGCACGCGAGCCGGGGCGGGCTCGGGCAGGGACAGCGCGTCGCGCTCGCGCTCGCGGTGCCCGTCGGTCTCACGGCGTCGATCATGGACTGCATGGGGCTCCAGTTCCGGGGCTGCACCACCACCTGCAACATGCTCGTGCAGGTCGCTGCGCCCGTGCTCTCCGGGCTCGTGCTGCTCCAGCTCGCGACGGGGCGGCGGGGCCTGCTCACGGCGGCCAGCGGGTTCCTGCTCGTGTTCCTCGTGCCGAACTGCATCTGCTACAACCCGGTCAACGGACCCTGGATCGACCTCCTGGGCAAGAGCCCCGCCTGCTTCGCGGGGAGCATCGCCGTCACGCTGCTGGCGCTCGGCGCGCTCCGGAGGGGGCGGATGGCCGGAGCGTCGATCGCGATCGTCTGGCTCACGAACGCGACGATGCTGGCCTTCTTCGTCGGCCACCATTACTACAGAGTGCCCTGGTAGGGCTGCACGGCACGGATCCCCCCACGCTCACGGCGCACGGGACCGCGGAGGCGCCGACAGTTCGTTGCATTGTCCGCGCGGCAGCCCTAGATATCGCATGCAGCCCGGTCGCGCGCCTCCCCCGGGAGGGTGGAGCCGGGCCTCGGCCCCCCTGTGACGCCCG
>SMVQ01000123.1 GCA_004357655.1 Planctomycetota bacterium | reverse complement strand
CGGAGCCCATGCAGCCGCACGAGTCGGCCCCTTCCTTCACGAGAGGGAACAGTACGTAGTCGAAGAGCCCGTACAGCAGCACGAGCGGGATCCACGCCATCCGCGGCCGGAACAGTCCCAGCGTCACGATGCACAGCTCGACGGCGACCGCGAGCTTGAACGTCAGCGTCGGGTCCGAGTACCAGTCCCTGACCATCGGCGGCAGGTCGTTCGGCGAGCCCGCGAACAGCTTGAAGAGCGCTCCAGCCGCGACCCACAGGGTGGCGATGCGAATCACGTCGCCCGCCGTCGTATCGCGGCCGGTGGGGCGCGCGTCCTCCTCGCTGATCGAATCGCTGAGCTGGTCGTCCATCGTTGTCTTGCTCTCCAGGGCCCTGGGACCATGGCTGTAGGGTGATCGGGCCGGGAAGGATACGGTTCGGAGGGAGGCGCGGCCCTGAGTGGTTGGGAAAAGTGCGCGCCGGGTTTCGCGCTCTCTACGGAATGGCGGGAGGCGTGTGAGCCCGCGTCAGACCGGCTGCTTCGGCTCGTCCTCGAGGGTCGGGCAGAGGGCGCAGGCCAGGTGGGTCCAGAGGAGCTCGCGGCGGCCCCACGCGAGGTCCACGACGCAGGCGTAGCGCGTCCGCGAGAGCGCCGCGAGGCCGTCCGCGGAGAGGTGCTGCTCAAACAGCTCGAGCTCCTCCCTGCCGGCCGCGTAGCCCGACCACAGGTACGGCGTCCCGCCGCGCGTCCCGATCGGCACGCGGTAGCCGCCGCGCTCTTCCACCGCGTACACGGTGACGAGGAGCTCGGTCGCGAGCGCGATGCGCTCGAGCTCTAGGGCGACGGCCTCGGTCGCGAAGCCGGTGACGAAGGCGCGCTGGGCGCAGACGCGGTCGTCGTGCCCCGGCGCGAACGGGCGGCCGGGCTGCGAGGCGACGGTGAGGAAGCCGGCCCGGTTGAACGCCGCCAGGTAGGGCACGATCGGATCGGTCTCCTCGTCGATGTCGGTGGCGAGCCAACCGGGGAACAGCGGCAGCTCGCCCTCGATGAAGCGCGCCCCGAGCGCACACAGCTCCGCGAACGTCGGTGCCCGCCGCCACGCGGCTTCGGCCTCGAGTGCGGTCAGACGCGGCATGACGGACGCCAGTGTACTGCGTCTCGCCCGGCCCCCGCGCCGGCGTTTTTCGCTTGCCAGCACCACCCCCTTTCCACGCTAATCCCCCCGTGAGCTTCACGGAGCACCCCCTGCATGCCGTCTTCGTCGGCGTCTACCTCTTGGCCCTGATCGGCGTCGGCGCGCTCAAGGCCGGCAAGATCAAGAGCCAGGAGGACTTCAGCCTCGCCGGCCGCGGCCTCGGCACGTTCGTGCTGGTCGGCACGTTGCTCGCCACGTGGATGGGCACGGGCAGCATCTTCGGCAACGCCCAGAAGACCTACGAGATCGGCGTCGGCGCGTTCATCCTGCCGGTCGCAGGGGTCCTGGGGATCATGATCCTCTGGCGGCTCGCCGGTCGCATCCGGAGCCTCGAGCAGGTCACGATCCAGGACATCCTGGAGCGCCGGTTCGGGGTCGCGACGCGCATCATCGGGATGGTCGCGTTGATGCTCGCGTACGTGATCATCGTCTCTTACCAGTACCGCGCCGGCGCGGCGGTCGTCGGTCGGCTCCTCCCCGGGCTCGAGGGCGCGGAGTGGTTCGGGATCGAGGGCTCCGCCTGGGCCGTGATCGCCGTCGCGGTGTTCGTCATCGCGTACACGGCCCTCGCGGGGATGTTCTCCGTCGCCTACACCGACGTCGTGAACGGTGTCGTCATGGTGGTCGGGATCTTCATCGCGCTGCCGATCCTCTTCTTCCAGGTGGGCGGCTTCAGCGGGATCTCGGAGAGCCTGCCGGCGGCCCAGTTGTCGATGACGAGCAGCTACACGCCGATCAAGCTCGTCAACTGGCTCATGCCCGCGTTCCTCCTGATCCTGGGCGACGCCAACGTCTACCAGCGGTTCTTCTCGGCCAGGAACGCCACCGTGGCGCGCCGCTCCGCCGCCTGGCTCATCCTCGGCATCGGCGTCATGGAGTGCGCCATCATCGCCCTCGCGCTGCTCGGGCGCACCCTCGTCGAGCAGGGCCAGCTCGCGGCGCCCGACAACCCCGCTCACATCGTGGTCTCGATCGCGTTCGACGCCCTGCCCCCGATCCTCGGGGCGATGCTGATGGCCACCGTGATCGCCATCGTGGTCTCGACCGCGGACTCCTTCCTGCTCGCGCCGTCCACTTCCTTCGTCCGCGACGTGTACAAGCGCTTCCTGCGCCCCCAAGCGAGCGAAGCCAATGTCGTCTTCCTCGGCCGTGTCGTGGTCGTCATCTTCGGCTTCGTGGCGCTCGGGCTCGCGTTCACCTCCGACAACTTCTTCGAGGTCGCGCTGTTCGCCTACACGATCTACGGCGCGAGTATCACGCCCGTCATGTTGGCCGCCTTCTTCTGGCCGCGCGCGACGCGTGCCGGCGCGACCTGGTCGATGCTCACCGGCGTCGTCGTGGCGCTCGGCTGGCAGTGGGCCCAGATGGCCGGTGGAATCGAAGCGCTCGGAGGGGCCGTGGGCTGGGCGGGCCTCGGGAATGTCGACGCGGTGCTCCCCGCGCTGACCTTGAGCATCCTGGTCCTCGTCGTCGTCAGCCTGCTGACGAAGCATCCGGGTACCCTGGAAGATCGCGTCGTCTGAGCGTTCCCCCGCTTCGAGGGGTTGGTCCGCGACGATCTGCCGGTAGAGCTCAGCGCAGCACCGCTTCCACGACCCCCAGCTCGAGCGTTTCGCCGGGGGCGACTCGCAGTTTCCGTCGCACGAGGACGCGTCCCGTGTCGTCCCGAAACGAGAGCTCCAGATCCATATCGGGTGGCACTCCACGCAACTCGAAGGAGCCCGGGAAGCCGATGCTCGAGTTGAAGAATACGCGGTGGAGGTGGCTCGGGACGACGTCCTCCGTCCCTTGGGGGCGGAGCCACACATCGAGCCGGTCGCGGGCCTCGACCCCCGCGGACGTCATGCGCAAGGTGCCGCGCACGACGGTCCCAGGGTCCTCGAATTCGACCCCGAGCAGCTGAAAGTCCTCACGCCAATCGGGCACGTCGAGGGGACCGCGAAAGACCAGACCACGCTCGGGGAGCCACGCGATCAGCTCGTGTCGTCCGGGCTCGAGCAGGTCGGATTCGTGGACGGAGCACCCGCCGCTGTAGCCCAGGTCCACGGCTCGCAAGCTCTGATCCGCGTCGCGGCGAACGTAGGCCCAGGCGCGCTGGCTCCACATGGGGACGTTGTGCCACATCGGCTTCAGGACGATGCGTGAGAGGGCGGTGCCGCGGCGCCGACTGACGAGTGTCACGAGAGGATCGAGGATCCCGCTCACCTCGACGGAGGCCTGCTCGAACAAACGCGCTTCCCACGGCTCGAAACGGATTCGCCGACACTCGCTCCACGCGCCGTGGAGATAGGCCCGTCCCCACCCATCTGTTTCGATGGACGCGGCCGGATACCCGTCCAGGTCCAGCACGAATCGGCCGTCCAGAGGCGCGCCGTCCTCATCACTGGATTGCAGGATCGAGACCGGATGAGTCGCTTGGAGTTCCCAGGTTCCAGTATCGGTCGACTCGCCGTCGCGCACCACGGCGCTGTCGACCCTTCGGTGGAGCGAGTCCCACGTCGTGACGAGTACGTCGAACTCGTAGCGCCCCGATGCGAGCGGCCAGAGCTGGAAGCGACCGTCATGGAGGTCGTCGGGCGCTGACGTAGCGCCGCGAAGTCTCGCGCCTACATCGTAGACGAACAACGCGAGCTCCTCGCGGGTCGGCTCGACGAGCTCGTCGTCCCGCAACTCGGACCCGAGCACCCTGCCCGTGATGCCACCGAAGGGCTGGAGCGTGAACTCGATCCTGGCCGGGTCGTCGACGCTCTCGATCGGCGGGATCTCGACCACCCGGGGCGTATACCCCAGCTGGATGTCGTAGTTGTCGAAGTGCACGGTCGACAGGCAGGCCCACAGCCGTCGTCCGAGAGGGAGGTCCGAGGCGGGGAATTCCACCAGCACACGGTCACCCACGATGCGCGGCCGGGGATCTTCCGGATCGAGATCCTCCGGCGAGGCGAGCGGATTCCACCCCCAGCAGGCGTAGTCCAGCGATTCCCTCAGGACCCGGGAGTCGCCGCCAGGAAGGAACCCGGTGGGGAACTCGTCGACGAATGCGACCTCCACCATGGCGCACACGCCCGCCGGCGCGTCGATGTGCACGATGACGGTTCCGCGCGCTTCCTCCTCCGTCGCGCGCGGAGTCTCACGCTCGAAGACCACTGCAATTCGCCGTGAGCCGACCTCGACCGCGGCGCGGGGCTCGAGCTCGGCCTGCACCACCTCGCGGGCATCGGGCACGGACGTCGAGGCGACCATGGGCTCGCGTCCCGACGTTTGGAACCAAGCTGTCGCCGGCAGCAGGAACCCCAGGACGATCAAGAGTGCTTTCACGTCCCGAGGTCGGGCAAGCGCCGTGCCAGCGCACTTCGCAGCCCCTGGGGTCCTCCGGGCAGGCGGCCGTCCCGATTGGGGAACCCGGCGTTCCCGCGCGGGGACGCGGGCACCCTTCCCGGTCTGATGCGCTTGAGTCGCGATCGGAATCGTGCCGACACAGGAGGGTCCTTTTTTTCCCACCCGAGGCTCCCTCAGCCCGAAGGCGACCGCCATGCCCTGGATCGACTCCCTCTTCAAGCGGATGGTCGAGCTCGACGCTTCCGACTTGCACATGACCTCCACGCGCAAGCCCATGTTCCGTATCCACGGCGACATGGTCGAGGTCGCCGAGTGTCCCGAGCTCCAGGCGGAGCAGATGTTGCAGGTGCTCTACGACATCACTCCCGAACGGAACAAGAAGCAGTTCGAAGCGGGGGGGGACACGGACTTCGCGTACGAGATCGAGGGCGTGGCCCGGTATCGGTGCAACCTGTTCCGGGACCACCGCGGGCCCGGAGGCGTGTTCCGTCTCATCCCGTCCGAGGTGCTCACGGTCCAGCAGCTCAACCTGCCGCAGGCGGTGCTCGACCTCTGCTTCCTCTCGAAGGGGCTCGTCGTCGTCACCGGGCCGACCGGCAGCGGCAAGTCGACGACCCTCGCTGCGATGGTCGACCACGTCAACAAGAACCGCTCCGACCACGTCATCACGATCGAGGACCCGATCGAGTTCCTGCACAAGGACCAGCGCTGCCTGATGAACCAGCGCGAGGTCGGACGCCACACGGACAGCTTCAAGGTCGCGTTGCGCGCCGCCTTGCGCGAGGACCCCGACATCATCCTCGTCGGCGAGATGCGCGACCTCGAGACGATCGAGATCGCCATCGAGACGGCCGAGACGGGCCACCTCGTGTTCGGGACGCTCCACACGACGACAGCCCCGTCCACCGTGGACCGGATCATCGATCAGTTCCCCGCGGACCGCCAGGCTCAGATCCGCACGATGCTGGCGACGTCACTGAAAGGTGTGATCGCCCAGACGTTGTGCAAGAAGATCGAGGGCGGACGTACGGCGGCGCTCGAGATCATGATCGTGAACAACGCGATCTCGTCGCAGATCCGCGAAGCGAAGACGCACCAGATCGTCAATGCCATGCAGATGGGGGGCAAGCTCGGTATGCGACTGCTCAACGACTCGCTGGCCGAGCTCGTGGCCAAGAAGAAAGTCGACCCGAAGGAGGCGTACATCAAGGCCGTGGACAAGGCCGGCTTCATGGCGAAGCTCAATGAGCTCGGAGTCCAGCTCGATCTGACCAAGCTCGGAGAAGCGAGCGAGAGCGCGCCGGCCACCGCCCCCATGGGCGCGCCGATGCAGGACGTCGGGGGTGCGCCTGCGGTGCAGAACGCAACGGTCGAGGCCCCGGCGGCGCCGTTACCTTCGCAGGAACCCGAGGCGGCCGCGCCGCCCGTGGCGCCCGCGCCCGAGACGGCGGGGAGCGCGCGCTCGTACGACCCGTTCGAGGCGTTCAAGAAGGACCGCAAGAACTGAGTTCTTCGCTGCAGGATGCATGCCGCGGCCGCGCTCCGAGTGGGCCCGGACACGTGGGGGAGGATCGTCGATGCCCCAGTTGAATGGCACCGGCCCCGGGGCCCGGGCGATCAGTCCAGGATCGGCCGCAACCGGATGTTCCTGAACTCGATGGTCGCGCCTTCCGATTGCAAGCAGATCTTCCCCGGAACCTCTTCGCACCACGAGGCCGTGTTCTGCACGAGCCCGTTCACCTCGAGGAGCAGCTCACCGTGGTTCAGGAGGATCCGGTACGTGTTCCATTCGCCGAGCGGCTTCTCGTTGGAGGGCGCGCGCTTCTTCGTGCGTCGTCCGTTCGTTCGCTCTGCGTCGACCTCCATTGGGAACTGGTCGATGTTCCAGATATCCCCCGCGTTGCGATGGTGGAGCTGGGCCTCGATGCTCTTCGGCCACACCTTGTCCGCGCCCACCATCCGCAGGAGGACGCCGGAGTTGCCCGGGCCTTGCTCCGGATCGAACCGCCACTCGAGCGTGAGCTCGTAGTTCGTGAAGTCAGCGACCGTGCGCAGGTAGCCCGCGGGCCGCCCCGTACACACGAGGACGCCGTCCGCGATGCTCCAGACGTCGTCCCGTTCCGCGTCCGGGGCGGAGAGGTGCCAGGTCCAGCCCGTGAAGTCGCGCCCGTTCCAGAGCTCGATCGGCTCACCGAACGAGATCGGGCGATCCGGATCGTCGAGGAGGAGCTCCGCGAGGTCGGCGAGCTCCTGGGCGGAGAGGCCGAGCGCGACGCCCTCCGGCATCGTGGAGAGCTTCTGCTTCTGGCGCTCCTCGATCTCCGCCGCTGCGAACACGTGCCGCAGTCCTTGCGTGTCCTTGAGCACGACGTGCTCGCCGTCCGCGAGGATGAAGCCCGAGTACAAGACGCCGTCCGTCGTCCGGAGGAGCCACGTGTCGTAACCGTGCGCGATGCCCGCGTTCGGATTCAGGATCGAATCGAGCAGCGCTTCGCGGTCGTACTTCGTGCGGATCGCGGTCAGGTCGGGGCCGGTGTCGCCGCCGCGGCCGCGGAACGTGTGGCACGTGGAGCACTGCGCCCCCTCGCTGAAGAACACGTCCCGGCCGCGCCGCGCGTCACCCGCCATGGTGGCGAGTGCGTCGATGGGCGGCAGGGGGGGACCTTCGCGTCCGGGCCGTTCGAAGTGTTCGCTCGCCAGGGCCCGCACCGCGATGTCGGGGCTCTGAAAGATGGCCTCGGCCGCCGCGGCGCGCGCCGGCTCGCCGAGCGCGCCCTTCGACGCGAGGTGGATGAGGATCAGGCCGCCTTCGGGGTCGGCGGCGAGGGCCCGGGCCGCGGCCACGCGCTCGTGCTCGGGCGCGGTCTCGTCGGTGACAGCCGCCTCGAGCGCCACGATCCGACTGCGATCGCGCGGCGCGTCGACCAGCACCTTGAACACGATCGAGTCCGAGCACTGGGTTTGGCTAGTGCCGGAGTCCTCGGGCCCGGCTTCGCAGACGAATCGGCGCGCGCCCTTCGGGATTCTGAACTCGATCACCGAGGGGGCGTGGGTCCCGAGGCCGTGCGCGAAGACACGGCCGCCGACGGAGAGCTCGCCCCCCGCGCAGTCGCGGTCGATGTTCACATCGCCCCAGCCGGCCTCGCCGCGCGTCCACGACAGCTCCGTGAGGCGGACTTCGCCGTCGTCCATCCGGAAGCGCGGGTCGATCCACGCCGCCCAGTCGCACGAGTTGCCGTTGCCGCCGTCCTGGACGACGAGCCACAACGTCCGCGAGCCGTCGACGTCGACATCGATCGAAACCGTTCCGGACGTCATCAGCTCGCTCACGAAGCGCGGCTCCGCCTGCGCGAAGCCCGTGGCGCCGAGCTCGCGGGCGAGCCGGTACGCGGCCCAGTCGTTCGTCTCGCGGTTCTGGATCCACCAGGTGGCGAGGGCCTGGATATCGCGCGGGCCCCCGAGCGCGGCGTTCAGCACGGCCTCGCCGGCGCGCTCGTCCCTTTGGAACGCGAGCGCCGTGAGCGCGCGCACGCGCTCCTCGGCCGGCAGGGTCGGGTCCAGGGCCCGGGCCGCGAACGCATCGATCGAGGCCGGCGGATGGAGGCGCCAAGCGAGGCCAGCGAAGCGCGCGTCCCAGGCTGCCGGCGCGTCGCCGAGCTCGGCTGCCAAGAGGGGGTAGAGAGCGTCCGCCTTTCCGTCCGCGGCGATGCCGAATGCCTCGAGGTAGAAGCGATCCTCGCCGTCGTAGCTACTGGCGAGGTCGACGAGGAGGTCGCTGCACTCATCGAACGGCACATCCCGAAGCGCGATCAGCACCTCGCGCCGCACGGCGGGGGAGGGATCCCGGACGAGCTTCTTCGCGCGCGCGATCACGCCGTCCGGATTCGCCTGACGCAGCGCGCGGAAGGCGGTGATGCGCAAGTTTGGATTGGGATCCCCAAGCGCCTCGATGACGGCGGCGCGGCCTGCCCCGGGCAGGCGCGCGAGGAGCCAGAGCGCGCGCGCCCTTGATCGTGGGTCCCACACGCTGCTGGGGACCAGGGGCGGCTCCTTCGAGAGTGCGAGCAACGGACCCTCCGCTTCGGATCCGAGCGACGCGAGACCGAGCCAGCCCGCCGCGCGCACGTTCACCGCCGGGCTCGTCAAGGCGCCCACGAGCCCCTCCGGCGTCTCGAGGTCAATCTTCGGCGCGGGCGTGCGGTCGCCGGTGGGCGCGATGCGCACGATCCGCCCGTACGCCTCTCGGTCGCGCGCCTGGTGCCCGCCGACGCCGGGATCGAACCAGTCTGCGACGTAGACCGCGCCGTCGGTGCCGACCGCCACGTCGCTGGGCCGGAACCAGGTCGCGCGCTCGAGCGAATCCTTCGGCTGGATGAGCACGGTCCGCTCCATCTCGAACCCCGCCCCGCTCGGGCGCGGGAAGTGCGCGTACACGAGATTGCGCCCCGCGTCGGCGTTCAGGACGGCGCCGCCGATCCAGTTGATGAGCAGCCAGCCCTCGTACACCGCGACCCCCGTCGGCCCACCCGCGCCGTTCTCCGCGCCGGCGGGCAGGACGCCCGGGTCGTCCTGGTGCCAGTGCGCGGTGAACGTCGACTGCCCGGGGCGCCGGTCTGCCTGCCAGTTCCGCGACCCGTCCTCGGAGAAGTAGCCGTAATTGCCGCCCTCCATCACCCACATCGTGCGGCAGCCCCGGTTGCCGTCGTCGTCGTTGTCGCTCTGGTAGAGGTCCCCGTACGCGTCGAGCGCCACCTCGTAGTTGTTGCGGAAGTTGTGCGCTAGGAGCGTGAGCCCTGTCCCGTCCGGCTCGATCCGGAAGACGAGGCCTCCGGTCCACACCCGCCCGTCGTCGCTGACGAGGCCTGGAGTGTTCCTGGCGGACGTCGCGCCGCCGCCCGAGTACAGGCTGCCCGAGCGCAGGGTGAACCCCGCCGCGTCCGTGACGACGTGGGGACCGGCGTTGCCCGTGTTGCCGTACCACCGTCCATCCGGCCCGAACACGACGGAATGCACACCGTGGTCGTGGTCGCGGCCGCCAAAACCCGTGAGGAACACCTCGCGCCGGTCCGGAACGTCGTCGCCGTCCTCGTCGGTGTAGACGATTATGTCGGGCGAGCAGGACACGACCACGCGATTGCCGATCACGGCGATGCCGAGCGGCGCGACGAGGCCCTCTTCCTGCACGAAGACCTTGGACGTGTCCGCCACGCCGTCGCCGTCGGTGTCCTCGAGGATGACGATGCGGTCACCGCCCGGATGCTCGCGCCCCGGGTTGCGGCCGTTCCACTTGCGGTAGTTGACCGCCTCCGCCACCCAGATCCGGCCCCGTGCGTCGACGTCGATGGCGGTGGGGTTGTAGAGCAGGGGCGACTCGGCCCACAGCGTGACCGCAAGGCCCGCGGGCACCGCGAAGTGCTCGGTGAGGTCCGTCGGTTGCTCCTGCGCGGCGGCGACCGAATGGCCCGTGAAGCAGGCGGCGAGGGCGAGGGCGAGGGTCGGCGCGGGGTTCCCGGATTTCATGCGGCCGAGGATACCGCGGTGCGCGCGCGGGCACTCCTAGCCGCACTCCTACGGGGGCCGGAGACCCCTCCGACCGCCGAAGGGATCCGTGATAGGCTTCCCATGCTCCCTCGGTTCCGTCCGTAGGGGCCCGACCTTCCCGCGCCGGCCTCTTCCCAAGGACTCCAACATGCGCCCCACCGCTTCGTTCCCATTCACGCTCACGGCGTTGCCTGCCCTGCTCGCGCTCGCATCCCATGCGGGCGCACAGAACATCAAGGCCGAGTTCTTCGCTCAGCCCTTCGGCCAGACCACCGACATCGCCTCCATCCCGGGCGACACCACCCGGATCTTCACGACAACGCGGCAGGGGCTGATCAAGATCATCGGCCTGCCGAACGGCAACAACATGGGCACGTTCCTCGACATGTCGTCGCTCGTGGACGACGGCGGCGAGGGCGGGCTCCTCGGGCTCGCGTTCCATCCCGATTACCTGAACAACGGCAGGTTCTACGTCTCGTACACGACGGGGACCGGCTTCGGCGACTCGATCATCTCCCAGTTCTCGGTTTCCGCGGGCAACGTGAACCAGGCCGATCTCGCGAGCGAGCAGGTGATCTTCGGCCCCATCATGCAGACGACCGGCGGCCACAAGGCGGGCGACATCGAGTTCGGCCCCGATGGCAAGCTCTACTACGCCATCGGGGACGGCTACGCCTTCGGGGGTGACCCGCTGGGACGCGCGCAGAACCTGCTCGATCCGCGCGGGAAGATCCTGCGCTTCGACGTCGACGTGCCCTACCCGCACGCCCCGGCCGACAACCCGTTCGTCGGCAACCCCGCG
>SMVQ01000122.1 GCA_004357655.1 Planctomycetota bacterium | reverse complement strand
GCGTCCCGTCCACGCGGCCGCCGAGCGCAACCCCTTCGTCAAGTCGTTGGCCGACTCGGGCGAGCTCTACGAACCGCTCGCCTGGACGCCCGCAGAGGCGCACGCCTTCCTGCTCGCGATCCCCGACTGCGAGGCCGCCGGGGTCGCCGTGCGCGTGCCCGACTGGTGGAAGGGCCGCCGTCCCGCCCGCGTGCAGGCGAGCGCACAGGTCGGCGCGCGCGAGCCCGCGGGCCTGGGCATGGAAGCCGTGCTGAGCTTCGACGCGGCGCTCTGCCTCGACGGCGCCGAGCTCAGCCCCGCGGAGCGGCGCGCGGTGCTCGAAGGTGCGCGCGGTCTGCGGCTCATCCGCGGCGAGTGGGTCGAGGTCGACCCGGAGCGCCTGCGCGAGGCGCTGGACCACTTCGAGTCGGTCGCGGCGGTCGCGGGGGAGGACGGCTTGAGCTTCGCCGAGGGCATGCGGCTCCTGGCCGGGGCGGCACTGGCGGGCGATAAGGAGGGCGATACGGACGGCGCGTCGGCGGAGGGCGGTCCGGTGGCCGAGTGGGCCGGGGTCGAGGCGGGCCCGTGGTTGGCCGAGCTCCTGGCCGAGCTGCGGAAACCGGACGGCGCCGCCTGCGATCCCGGTTCCGCGCTCCACGGCACCCTGCGGCCCTACCAGCGGGACGGCGTCGCCTGGCTGCGGCTGCTGGCGCGCCTCGGGCTCGGCGGCTGCCTCGCGGACGACATGGGGCTCGGCAAGACGATCCAGGTCATCGCCCTCATGCTCCTGTTCCAGCGCGACGGCGAGCGTGGCCCGCACCTCTTCGTGGTCCCCGCCTCGTTGCTCGGCAACTGGCAGGCCGAGCTCGCGCGCTTCGCGCCGTCCCTGCGCTTCGCGGTGGCTCATCGCTCCGAGCTCGCGCGGGACGAGCTCGCGAAGCTCGGCCAGCCGAACGGTCTGCGCGGTGTCGACCTCGTGCTCACGACCTACGGCACGCTCGCGCGACTCGCCTGGCTGCGCGCGAAGCGCTGGGGCCTCGTGGTGATCGATGAGGCCCAGGCCATCAAGAACCCGGGCTCGGCCCAGTCGCGCGCCGTCAAGACGCTCCGGAGCCGCATGCGCTTCGCGCTCACCGGCACGCCGGTCGAGAACCGCCCGGGCGAGGTGTGGTCGCTGTTCGACTTCCTGTGCCCGGGCCTGCTCGGCTCGGCGCGCGAGTTCACCGCCTTCACGCGCCGGCTCACGGCCGAAGACGGCCCCGGCTACGGGCCATTGCGCAGGCTCTTGCAGCCCTACATCCTGCGGCGCATGAAGACCGACCCCGCGATCGCTCCCGACCTGCCCAGCAAGACGCAGTTGACGGTGCACTGCAGTCTCGGCCCGGTGCAGGTGGCGCTCTACGAGGAGGCCGTCCGCGACCTGGCGGGAGCGCTCGGGGAGCGGACGGGCATCGAGCGCCGGGGGCTCGTGCTCGCGTCGATCCTGCGCCTGAAGCAGATCTGCAACCACCCTTCGCAGTGGACGGGCGACGGCCGGTACGATCCCAGCGAGAGCGGCAAGTTCGCGCGGCTCGCCGAGCTGTGCGAGACGATCGTCGCGCGGCAGGAGAAGCTGCTCGTGTTCACGCAGTTCCGCCAGCTCACGCGGCCTCTGGCCGACTATCTGACCGAGCTCTTCGGGCGACCGGGCCTGGTGCTGCACGGCGGCACGCCGGTGAAGCGGCGCACGAAGATCGTCGCGGAGTTCCAGTCGGACACGGGGCCGCCGTTCTTCGTGCTCTCCCTGAAAGCGGGCGGCACCGGCCTGAACCTGACGGCCGCGAACCACGTGATCCACTTCGATCGCTGGTGGAACCCGGCCGTCGAGGACCAGGCCACCGACCGCGCCTTCCGCATCGGTCAACGGCGCAACGTGCTCGTACACGCGTTCTCGTGCCGCGGGACGATCGAGGACAAGATCGACGTGATGCTCGCGAGCAAGCGGGAGCTGGCGCGGGAGCTCCTGGGCGGGGGGCCGGAGAGGGCGCTGACGGAGCTGGACACGGACGAGCTGCTCGAGCTGGTCGCGCTCGACGTGCGGCGGGCATCGAGCTGAGAGTACAGGGACACGAGGACCAGAATCATGGCCAGACGACGATACGAGCACTGGGGCGGCTTTCGCCCCTACGTGCCGGTCGCTCGACGGCGGCGGCAAGCCGCCCGCGAGGCGCGCCGCGCGAGCGAAGACGGCGAGCCGCTCGACCCGGTCTGGATCGAGGGCCGCAAGATCGCGTCGACGGCCTGGGGGCGCGCCTGGTGCGACCACATCGAGAGCTTCCACGACTACTCGAACCGCCTGCCGCGCGGCCGCACCTACCTGCGCAACGGCTCGGTCTACCACCTCGCGATTCGGCCCGGCGAGATCCGCGCGCGGGTCATGGGTTCGGAGGCCTACGAGCAGCACATCGCGATCGAGCCCTGCAAGCCCGCCGTGTGGAAGCGCGTGCGGAAGAGTTGCGCCGGTGGCATCGGCTCGCTGATCGAGCTGCTCGAGGGCCGCATCTCGGCGAAGGTCATGGCGGCGATGACGGCGGAGCGCGACGGTCTCCTCCCCGACCTGAAACACGTCGAGCTATCGTGCTCGTGTCCGGATTGGGCCACGCTCTGCAAGCACCTGGCGGCGGTCTTGTACGGCGTCGGTGTCCGGCTCGACGATCGGCCCGAGCTGCTCTTCACCCTGCGCGGAGTCGATCCCGCCGAGCTCGTGGACAGCGCCGCGTTGCCCGGTCAGCAGGCGCAGCCGCGGCGCGGGGCACGCCGGATCAAGGGGAACCTGTCGAGCGTGTTCGGGATCGAGCTGGACGAGGAGGTTCAGGCCGCCCGTCCCAAGCCTGCGCGGGCCCGGGCGAAGCGCACGCGCAAACCGTCGCGCCGGCGCACGGCAGCGGCGACGAAGGCCAAGCCGAAGTCGAGCGCGGCCGAGCCCGCGGCGCCGAGGCGCGGGCGGAAGGTGCGGCGGCAGGAGCTCCTGGAAGCGGGCGTGCCCCCCGGCACCCTCGCCACCTGGCTGCGACAGGGTGTGCTGCAGGCGAGCGACGAGCGCGGCGTGTACCGGCACACGCGCGAGTCACGCTCGCGCCTGAAGCGGTATGGCCGGTAGGGTCGCCCGCTGCGGACGGCGGGCGGGTTGTTACTTCGCGACGCGATTCGACGCGCGTGTGACAGCCCGTTCCGCGCCGCGGGTGTAGAATGCACTCGCCGCCCGCTCCCTCTCGCGGAGACGGGAGGACCGGTCTTCGTTCACAAGCACGACGGGATTCCAGGCTCGGCTCAGAGGAGACGCCCAAAATGAAGTTCGATCCGACACTCTTGACACTTGCGCTGAGCACGTTCGCGACTCCCGCGTCGGCCCAGACTTCGTCGCCGGGGGGCGGGGCAGCCATGCCCGCCGGGAGTGCGACCGTCCCCGGCCCCCAGCCCCTGGGGACGGAGACCTACTTTCACGACGTCGGCTCGACACAGAATGACTGGGGCGGTGGAGTTGCCACGACCTGCTGGCTGCAAGCCTATTTCGCCGAGGGCGGCTTGGACACGATCACCGAGGTCCTCACCTCGTACGGGACGCCCGCGTTCCCGGGCTCCGTCGCCAGCGGTCTGCCCGTCCAGATCCTCATTTACGAGGACCCGAACGACGACATGGACCCGACCGATGGCGTGCTGCTCTGGAGTACCGCGGGCGTCACGACGAGCGTCGACACGGACATCCTGATCTCCTATCCCGTCAATCCGCCCGTCACCGTCTCAGGCGTGTTCTTCATCGGTGCTGCGTGCACGCACAACGTCAACGATTATCCGGCGCCGCGTGACACGACGCAGAGCTCCCTCGGGCGTGCCTGGATGTGCCGCTCGAACGGCGCGGGAGTCGTGTTCAACATCAATGACCTCGGGGCGAATGACTTCCCGCCGCAGGACATGGACAACTTCGGAGGCGGTGCAAGCGTGTTCCGCATCCGCGCCAACGGCAGCACCCTCGGCACGAACTACTGCCTCTCGACCATCAATTCGACGGGCGCGTCCGCCACGATGGGCGCGAACGGTTCGGGCCGCATCTCCGCGAACAACCTGACGCTCTGCGCGATCGGCGTGCCGCAGGTGCCGGGCGTCGGAATTTTCATCGCGGGCCCGGGCCTGATCCAGCAGCCGATCTTCGACGGCTTCCTCTGCATCAATCCCGTCGGATTGGAGCGGATCAACGTGATCACGCCGCCCGTCGCGAACAAGGTGACGCAGACGATCGACCTCACGATGCTCTCCGTCACGGCCGGGTTGCCGTTCCATTTTCAGCACTGGTTTCGGGACCCCACTGCTGGCGGGACGGGCGCGAACCTCACGGACGGCATCATCATCGACATCACGCCGTAAGAGCCACGGGACTCAGGCTTTCCGGCGCTCGCGCCGATAGGAGCGCCGGAGTCCGCCCTTGTCCCCTCATCCCCGATTCGCCGCACCCCTCGCCCCGTGCGCCCTCCTCGGCCTCCTCGCCCTCCTCGCCATAGGAGCCGGCACGGTGGTGGCGGGCCGCGGTGACGACCGGTCGGCCGCGGCGGAGCCTTCGGAGTCCTGGGATGAGGTCGTGCGAGAGCCCGTGGGCTTCCTCGGCCGGACGGTGCGCTTCGTCGTGCAGTTCCACTCGCTCGATGAGCGCTGGAACCCGTACGTCACGCGGTTCGGTCCGCGCGATTACGTCGCGCTGAACGGGTGGACGGACGAGCAGCGTCTGTGGATCCGATCCGAGTACGACGACCCGGTCGTGCGCATCTTCGTCCGGCGGGACGGCGGGCTCGCCGCCCTGTTCGCGGGCCTCGAAGGTCACGAGCGGGTCGCGGTCACGTGCGTCGTGCGGGAGCTCTTCGCGGGGCGCCCCTGGGCCGAGGTCGTCGAGGCGACGAAGCTCGCGGAGTACGTCCCGGAGGGCTCCGTCCTGCACGCGATACGGGCGCTCGACTTCATGGCGTTGGAGCTCTTCGAACTCGCCGCCGGTCAAGTGGATCGTGCCCTCGACGCTCCCGTGCCAGAGCGCGTTCGGGCGGAGCTCGAGGGCTGGCGCGAGCGCTGCCTGGCGGAGAAGCGGGTGAAGAACGGCCGGAGAATTCCCGCGCCCTCCGGCGCGCGGAAGCCCCATCCTGGCGCCCGCCGACGCGAGTAGCGCGCCATCGACCGGCGCGGTCCACAGGGCGGTTGCAACTCCGAACCGCGCCGTGCGATCCTCTGGGCGGCATGCTCGTCGAACTGGTCATCGAGAATCTCGCGCTCATCGAGCGGGCCTCGCTCTCGCTCGGAGCCGGTCTGAACGTGATCACGGGGGAGACCGGCGCCGGCAAGAGCCTCCTCATCGATGCGCTCGAGCTGCTCATGGGGCAACGCGCCAGGGCCGCGCTCGTGCGCAAGGGCGCGGACAAGGCGCGCGTCGAGGGCCGCTTCCTCGTCGAGCGCGACGGCGTCGGCGGGCTCGTCGCGGCCTGGCTCGAGGAGCACCTGCCGCAGGTGCTCGAGGAGTGCGAGGCCGAGGGCGGGGGTGAGGAGCTCGAGCTGATCCTCACGCGCACGCTCGGCCGCAACGGGAAGAGCGCCGCCCACGTGAACCACCGCCCGGTCACGCAGCGGATCCTGCGCGAGCTCGCCGCCAAGCTCGTCGAGATCCACGGTCAGAACGATCATCAGAAGCTGTTCGAGCCTGCGGAGCAGATCCGTCTGCTCGACACGTTCGGCGAGCTCGATGACGCACTCGCCGGCTACCGCGAGCGGCGCGCGGGCTGGCTCGCGCTCGCGGACGAGCTCGAGCGGCTGGAGTCGGGGGAGGCGGAGCGCCTCCAGCGGCTGGACCTCCTGCGTTTCCAGCTCGGGGAACTCTCGGACGCGGACCCGTCGGTGGCGGAGCGCGACGCGCTCGTGGCGGAGCGCGCCGTGCTGCGGAACGCCGAAGAGCTCCTGCGGACGATCGGCGGGCTCGCGGCCGAGCTCGCGCAGTCGGATCACGCCGTGCTCGACACCCTGCGGCGGGCCGAACGGGTGGTGGACGGGTGGCGCGAGCGGGTGGAGGGCCTCGCGGGCGCAGGCGAGGCGCTGCGCGAGTCGGCGCTGCACCTGGAGGACGCGGCGGGGGCGCTCGCGTCCTTCGTCGACGGTGTCGAGGCGAACCCCGCCCGGCTCGAGGAAGTCGAAGCGCGGCTCGCCCACCTCGAGCATCTCGAACGGAAGTACAGGACGGACGTCGCCGGACTCGAGGTGCGGCTCGCCGAGATCGGCACTGAGCTCGAGGAGCTCGAGGCGGCGACGGAAGGCGCGGACGAGCTGGTCGAGGAGACGCGCGTCGCGCGCGAAGCGGTGGCCGAGTCGGCGCGTCGTCTGTCGCGCTCGCGCAAGGCACTGCGCGGTCGTCTGAAGAAGGCGGTGGAGACGGGGCTGGCCCAGCTCGGCCTCGGGCGGGCCGCGTTCGAGGTGGCCGTCGAACAGCCCGCCGGTTTCGCTGCGGATGGCGGGGCCCGGAGCACCGATCGCGGCCGGTTCGGGCCGAACGGGGTGGACGCCGTGGAATTCCTCCTGGCCGCGAACCCTGGCGAGTCGCGGGAGCCCCTGCGCCGCGTTGCGTCGGGCGGCG
>SMVQ01000121.1 GCA_004357655.1 Planctomycetota bacterium | reverse complement strand
CGCGAGCGGGTGTTCGAGCACTTCTCGCGCACGCGCGGGACCCCGACGACGATCTACCGGCTGAACTACGCGGCGGAGCTGCGCTACGGGGTGCCCCTGGACATCGCGTTGCGCGTGTACCGGGGCGAGACCATCGACCTGGCGAACGGCCACGTCAATGTCCTCTGGCAGGGCGATGCCAATGCGATGGCCCTGGCGTGCCTCACCTTGGCGGCCTCGCCACCGCGCATCCTGAACGTGACCGGCCCGCGGACCCTCGCCGTGCGCGAGCTCGCCCAATGGTTCGGAAGTCACTTCGGCCGGGAGCCTTCGTTCGCCGGCGTCGAGCGCGACACGGCCTTGCTCAGCGATTCGTCGCAGGCCTGCGCGGCCTTCGGCCCACCGCGCGTCTCGATCGAAGAGCTCTGCGCCTGGGTGGCGGCCTGGGTCGCGGCCGGCGGCGCCACGTACGATCAGCCGACGCACTTCGAGGTGCGGGACGGTGCGTTCTGAGCGCCCTGGACGCCGGCATCGCCGCCAAGCTGCGAGCGGGTGTGGTCATTCCGGCCCACCCCCTCGCGCTCACGGCCGAGCGCAAGCTCGACGAGCGCCGGCAGCGGGCCCTGACCCGCTACTACGCAGCCGCCGGCGCCGGCGGCATCGCGGTTGCCGTCCACACGACGCAATTCGAGATCCGGACGGCGGGCGTCGATCTGCTGCGGCCGGTGCTCGAGCTCGCGGCAGAGACCGCGCCGGAGGGCATGATCCGGGTCGCCGGCATCTGCGGCCCGACACCCCAGGCGATCGCGGAGGCGGAGCTCGCCTCCGGCCTCGGCTACCACCTCGGCCTGCTCAGCCTCGCCGCGCTCCCCGATGCGACGGACGACGAGCTGCTCGAACACGCGCGTCAGGTCGGCGCGGTGATGCCCCTGTTCGGCTTCTACCTCCAGTCCGCGGTCGGCGGCAGGCACCTGAGCTACGGTTTCTGGCGGCGGTTCGCCGAGCTGCCGGCGGTCGCAGCGATCAAGATCGCGCCGTTCGACCGCTATCGCACCGTCGACGTGCTGCGCGCCGTAGCGGACTCCGGCCGCGCCGACGACATCGCGCTCTACACCGGCAACGACGACAACATCGTGGCCGATCTCGCCATGATCCACCGCGTCGCGAACCGCGACCTCCGCATGGTCGGCGGCCTGCTCGGGCATTGGTCGGTGTGGACCCGGAGCGCGACCCGGTTGTTGGCCGACTTGCGGGCGGGGCGCGACGTCACGCACCTGGCCGCCGCGGTCACGGACAGCAACTCGGCCTTCTTCGACGTGGCGCACCAGTACCGCGGCTGCATCCCCGGGCTGCACGAGGTGCTGCGCCGCCAAGGCCTGCTCGCCGGCACCTGGTGCCTCGATCCGGACGCCGGCCTCGCTCCGGGTCAGAGCGCGGAGATCGACCGGGTCTACGCGGCCTATCCCGAGCTCAACGACGACCGCTTCGTCGCGGAGCACCGTGACGAATGGCTGCGCTGACCGGGACGGACCGGGGCCGTGACCGCCGGCCGTCACGACATGGCGAGCCGCACGCCGGTACGCACGGCGAGGACCAGGACCAACAGGAACCCCAGCACGGAGCACACGCGGATCCAGCGCGGCGTCGGCATCCGCGCTGACAGCCACAGCAGCACCCCGGCCAGCACCGGATTGCCGAGCACGGTCAGCGCCTGGCCGAACACGATCAGTTTGACGGGTCGCCGGTCGAGGGATGCGAGCGCCACTCCGAAGCCGATGAGCAGCGCCAGAATCGTCAGGCGTCACGGCCAGCGCTGGTCCATGTCGCCGCCGAGGCCGAGGCCGTCGGACAACACGGTGCCGCCGATCATCACGTTGACGAGGAAGGAGCTGAGACCGGCCGCGAGCAAACCCGTGCAGAACAGGACGCCGGCCCATTCACCGAAGAGGGGCTCGAGCTGCGCCGCGACCTGCGTCGCGCTGCCCAGCTCCGTCGGGTCGACCCGGCCGTGGAGCACGGCCGCGGCGGTGATCATGATCGTCATCGTCAGGACGGCGAGCACGCCGATCCCGACGACCGAGTCGACGTGTCCGCGGTGCAGGTCGGCGCGGCTCCAGCCCTTCTGGCGCACGAGGTAGGCCGCGTAGAAGGCCCCCGCGACGGAGAAGGTCGTCGCGATCAAGCCCTGCACCGATTGCAGCGGGTCGACGACCTCGCCACCGATGCGCGATGGCAGGAGTGCGCCGGCGAGGCTGTCCGGGAGCCGCGGCAGGAATCCGCCGGCGATTGCACGGAACGACGGCTACGCCACGAGGACGTTGCCCAGAAAGCCGACGGCCATGACGACGATGAGGACCTTCATCGTCGCTTCGACCGGGCGGTACAGCCTGCGAAAACCGACCAGCACGGCCACGATGGCGCCATTGAGCAGGGTCAGCAGGATCACGCGCCAGGACTTGCCGTCCCCGGCGTACGGTTCGACGGCCGCGACGATCGCGAGGTTGTTGCCGAACTGGAAGCACGCGACGACGAGGAACAGCACGACCCCGACGAACACCGCAAACGGACGCCCGGCCCGGTGCGCGATCTCGTCGCCTGGCGTGCCGTCGAGCATCACCCCGATCCGAGCCGACAGGGCGGTCATGGCGACCATCAGCAAGCCGGACAGGGCGACCACCCAGATCAACTCGTAGCCGAAAGCGCATCCGACCTTCGAACTCGTCAGGATGCTGCCCGGACCGAGCACGACCGACGCGACGATGATCGCAGGTCCGAACGAGGCGAGCGGGCCACGGCGTTTCGGCGGTACATGGGGCAACGTGCGCACGACTATAGGGCCGACTCCGCGATGGGTCGTGCATGCTCGCCCGAGTCCGCCATCAAGATGCAAGCCTCTGTCTCGGAGCTCGTCGACCTGTCGGGCGAGCCGCGCCACGTGCTGGACCGCTACGGCACCGAGGTGATCGCCTGACTGCCCCCACGCGCGTGGCCTGATCCACGCCGGTGGGGGCCTTCAGCTCGGCTGGCTCGGCTGACTCACCAGGAACCCCTCGCTCGCGTCGTAGGTGAGCAGGATCGTGTCGGCGCGCGCGTGGCGACGCATCAGCTCGCCCAGCCAGTCCTCATCCCCCGGCCACGGATAGGCGAAGACGAGGTCGAAGTCGGAGAGCTCGAGGCCGAGCTCGTCGAAGGCGCACGCGCCGTTCGTCGGTGTGAGGAAGTCAGCCGAGAGCAGCTCGATCTCGTCCTGGTAGGCGGGCGTGACGAACGTGCCTTCGGCGAAGACGGCGGCAGAGCCGAACTGTTCGGCGATCTCGATCGAGCGGTTCACGAGCCACGGCTCGAGCTCGATCCCGTAGGCTTCGAAGCCGAGGAGGTCGGCCATGATCGTCACGATGCCCGCGGCCGAACCGAACTCGACGAACGTCGCGGCGCGCGAGCGGAGGCCCCGCAGGGCTTCGTACGCCCCGCGGTGGTCGCATGGGATGAAGAGGTGGTGACGGTCCTTGGCGTAGGCCCGAAACTCGTCCCAGGCCTGGCTTCCCGCCCGGATCAGGCCGTCCAGCGTCTTCGCTCGGATCGAGGGCAGGTCGGACATGCGTCGGCGGGCCGCGGGCACACCGAGACCCTACTCGAGCCGAACGGATCCGCGACCGGCATCGACCTCGAAGTGCAGGATCTCGACGAAGTCGTGGTAGCGCGTGTGGCCGACCTTGTCCGCGGTGACCATCGACGAGATGCCCCAGGTCCCGGGCGCCGAACCCGCCGGCAGGAGCACTTCGATCTCATAGGTCTTCCAAGCCTGGGGATCGCCCACGAATGTGCTCGTGTAGAAGTTCTCGTGGTAGTGGTAGGCAAAGTGCTCGACCCCGCGCGGGTCGCGCAGCTTGTAGCTGACCGTGCCCAGTCCCGACTTGTCGTCGCGGGCTACGTAGACGATCTTCACGCGCGTGGCCCCATCCGGCGCGTTCGGGCGCAGTGGCCTGGCGCTCACTTCGAGTGCGTCGAGATCGAGCTGGGGGGCGTCGAGGTCGGGATCGGAGGTGCGCAGGGTCACGCTGGGGACACGGCCCGCGCGCGCGTCACCGACCAGGTTGGCGGTGCCACGATTGCCGGCCGCGTCGGTCATCGAGAGGAACGCCAGCTCGTAGGTCCCAGCCGGGTGCTGGTCCGTGATGTGCCACTCGACGACGAACCGGCCGCTCGCTTCGTCGAAGGTCCCCTGGGACTGCAGCGAGCGCGTGGAGCCGCCCCGCAGGGCGAGGGTGGCGAACCCCGACTTCATGCGCCGGTCCTCCTCGAAGCGCCACTCGGCGCGCACCGTCCGGTCCCGGGCACGCGCGCCGGACACGACGACCAGGCTGGCGCTGCCCGGGACGTAGCGCGGCGCGCACAGGTCCTCGAGCGGGCTGTCGACGATGAGCTCGAAGTGGAAGTCGTCCACGCCGCAGAAACGTTGATTGCCCACCGCGTCGCGCAGGACGATCTGCGACGACCTCCACGTCCCGCTCTTGGCGTAGCGACTGAGCTCGAACGTCCCGCTCAGCACGCTCCCGGAGTCGTCGGTGGGAAGCAGGCGCACGTCGACGTAGGTGCCCGTCTCGCTGAAAACGCGCATGCTCGCGCTCTCGGCGCCGCCGTGCACGGCGTCGGCAGCCAGCAGCTCGATCACGATGGTCACGAGCTTGTCGGCGTCGCGC
The DNA here is from genome assembly GCA_004357655.1 of Planctomycetota bacterium. Classification (GTDB taxonomy): domain Bacteria; phylum Planctomycetota; class UBA1135; order UBA1135; genus N075bin59. Next base: position 4,086 of record SMVQ01000121.1, on the reverse strand, counting down.
GCTCCCTCCAGGCGCACGTCGACGAGACGGATCCTGCCCGGTGCCTCCTCGTCGGCTGCGAGGTTCCGGACCTCGAAGGATCGCGACGGGTCGATCCGGGCGGCGTACGTCGTACCGGGCAGCACGTGGTCCCGCAGGAATTCGTACTTCGCGGGGGCGCGCCCGTGCAACAGGGCCGGGTTCATCACGTAGTGCGCGACGCACTCGGCCAGGTCTTCGTCGGGGTTGCGAGCGTGCGCGTAGGCGTCGACGAACCCGGTTTGGTCCGAGGTCGACCACCGGTCGGGATCCCGCTCGTTCGCGTACCACCCGCCCACCTCGGCCCACGCCTCGCGCAGGTCGGGGGAGAGCTCGAGCGCCCATAGAAAGTGCGCCGTCTCGTGCAGGATCAGGCGTTGCACGTCGTCGACGCTCGCCTGTGCGAAGGCCTGCTCCATGAACTCGACGTAGCCGGCGCTCGTCCAGGCCACAGCGGGGGCGCTCGTGTGCGGGTGGGGCGTGCCGTCCGCGCGCCGCACGAAGTACTCGAGGCCCGCGACGCGCTGCATCGCAGGCGGTAGCTCTTCGAGCTGCTCGATCAAGAGCAGGAGCTCCGCGGGACGGAAGGGCTGGAAGCTCGCGGCGCCCTCGACCGTGGTCGACGCGGTCAACGCAGCGTAATCCCGAATGCGCGTCGAGACCCCGAAGCGCTCCCCGAGGATGTGCTCGACGGCGGCGCGGTCCCGGCCGCCGTCGGTCACGAAGCGCAGCAAGGCGTGGTGCAGGCGTTTGGAAGAGAGCCGCCCCGGCACGCCGTCGGACTCGGCGCGGCGCGCGGTGGCGTATCCGAAAGCTGCCGCGGACAGGCGCACGGACGCTCCGTTCGCCGCGATCTCGATATCGTCATGGAGCTCCCCTGCGAGCTCCCAGCGCGACGGCCGAGCTCGCTCGCCCGGAGCCTCGGCCAGGGGCATGGTCCGCAAGGCAGCGAGCAGCTCGCGCGCGTGGCGCTCGGTCCAGGTCCGGTCCGCGTCGTCCAATAGAATGCCGTAGTGGCCCTGCAGCTCCAGCGCGGCGCCGCGCGCGGCGGTCTCGGGCGCCGCAGCCACCCGTCCGGGCTGCGCACTGTCGCGGGGCTGTGGCGCTCGCGCGGCTGCCGCGCGAGCCGCAGTCGCCGGTCCGCTCCACGCGAAGAGCGCCGCTGGCAGCGCGCCGCCGGCGAGGACGAGCAGGACGGAGAGGCAACGGCGCTCGATGTGCTTCTTGATGTGCTTCATGGGCAACAGGCTCCGATTAGCCTGCATAGCCTGCAACTGGCGTACCGCCCCTGGCAAGCTCTGCCCGCGTTCCCGGTGCGGGGTCGCGCCCGCCAGTGTCCGTTCGCGAGGACAGGCGCGGGCCTTGCGGCGCCCATAGCCTCTGGACGCCCGGGAGCAGCTAGACACCCGGGGCGAGCTCGTACATCCCGCGCCCTCCGTCGACCAGGCGCTTCTGGCGCACGAGCTCGTCCCACACTTCGCGCGGATAGCGGTCGGGCGGCACGATGGCGAAGATGCTCGACTTGCGCCCTGCGCTCATCGGACCGCCCGCCACCGACGACTCCGCGTCGAGCAGGGTGATCTTGAGGCGCTTGCGGTAGGCCTTGAGCGCACGCTTCAATACGCCGCGATCACGCTCGAGCATCAGGCGCTCGCCCGACGCCCACTGGGAGAGGATCGCCCCCAACGTGTTCGCGTCACGCGACTCGATCGCGGCGCTGAGCTCGGCGTCGTCTTCGGCGCTGACTCCGTAGTCGTCGAGTGCGCCGTGCGCAGTGGACCATGCGCCGTCGCTCGCCGGGTCCCCCGCGAGCTCGCGCACGACGGTCTCGAGCACGCTGCACAGGAGCGACATGCTGGGATCCGGCATGGGACTAGCGATCGCCGGTGTGACGCACGCCGCCGGTCGACGCGCCGCCCTGGGATGAGCTCTTCCCGCTGCTGCCGCCGGAGCCGCCCGTCCCGGTGGAACGTCCGCCGCCCACGATCTCGATCGCGCCCTCATCGATGAGGATCTTCACCGGCGGGTGCTCGGTCGTCTTGGGCGAGATCTGCCCGGTCTTGCCGGGACCCAGAAAGAGCTTCTTGCCACCGGGGAGCGGGATGCGCAGGGGGCGCTTGCTCTTATTGATGATCTCCATCGCGGCTCCACCATACATCGGTAGGGCCGGAGAGCGAATGTCCGATCCGCGCTCCTCTCGAGAACTCAGCGCAGCGACTCCAGTTCTTCCCAGCGCGGGTACAACCGCGCGAGCTCCTCCGTCAATGTCACGCGCTCGCTCTGGATTTCCTGGATCGCGTCGCGGGGCCCTGCGTAGAGAGCGGGATCGGCCAGCCGCTGGTCGAGGAGCGCGATGCGGGCCTCGACCTCGGCGATCCGGGTCTCGTGCTGCTCGAGCTCCTTCAGCTGCCAGGGCGTGATGCGTCTGGACCCGGGGGTGGAGCGCTGGGCCGCCGGGGCGACGGGCTTGGTCTCACGCTTCGCGGCGAGTGCTTCCACGGCCAGGTCCTCGAACAGGCTCGACAGGTCGCCATAGTGCAGACGCGCGCGGCCCGCTCCGTCCAGGTAGAGGATCTGGGTCGCGACCCGGTCGAGGAACCAGCGGTCGTGGCTGACCACGACGACCGCACCGGGAAACATCACGAGCGCTTCCTCGAGGGTCCGAAGGGTGGCCAGGTCCAGGTCGTTCGTGGGCTCGTCGAGCATGAGCACGTTGCCCCCCGCGCAGATCAGCTTGGCCAGCAATACGCGGTTGCGCTCGCCGCCCGATAGCTGCGCGATCCTGGTCGTCTGGGCCTTGGCCGAGAAGCCGAACTTGTCCAGGAAGCTTCGCACGCGCACGACTCGATCCCCGGTCTTGATCACATCACTGCGACCGGCGACCACCTCCTCGACGGTCTGCTCGAGGTCCAGGTCCCGGCGCTGTTGATCGATGCCCATGAAGCGCACCGTCGCCCCCACTTCGCGCGTCCCGCCGTCGAGCTCGAGCTCGCCCAGCATCATGCGTACCAGCGTGGTCTTGCCGGCGCCGTTGGGCCCGACGATGCCGAGCCGGACGCCGGCCGCGAGCTCCAGATCGAGGGGCGGGACGATCACGCGCCCCTCGTAGCTCTTGGTCGCCGCCACCAGCTTCAACACCCGCGCACCCAGCCGCGGGCCAGGGGGGATCGTGAACTCGAGATCCGCCAGATTGGCGATCGGCGCGGCGTCCACGAGCGACTCGTACCGTTGAATGCGCGCCTTGGACTTGGTCGTGCGCGCCGGTGGCCCGCGCCTGATCCAGGCAGCCTCGCGCCGCAAGAGGTTCAAGCGCGAGCCCTCGACCTTGCGCTCGGTCTCGAGACGCGCCGCCCGCGCGCGGAGGTAGTCGTCGTAGCCCCCGTCGTAAGTCACCAGCTTCCCCCGGTCGAGCTCGACGATGCGGTCGACGACGCGGTCCAGGAAGTACCGGTCGTGGGTCACCAGCAACAGCGGCACGCGGTTCTCGAGGAACCAGTCCTCGAGCCAGTCGATGACGAAGGCGTCCAGGTGATTGGTCGGCTCGTCGAGCAACAGGAGGTCGGGCGAGGTCAGCAGCAAGCGCGCGAGCGCCACACGCCGTCGCTCCCCGCCGGACAGCCGTCCGCAGGGGACATCGAACGCGGTCACGCCGAGGGCGTGCAGGGTCGACTCGACGCGGTGTTCGACGTCGTGGCCGCCGACGGCATCGAGCTCCTCCTCCAGCTTTCCCTGCCGGGCGAGCAGTCGTGGGAGCTCGGCCTCCGAGGCGTCCGCGAGGTCGTGGTGGAGCTGACTCAGCTGAGTCCGAACCCGCTCGCGCCCAGCGAAGCCCGCCCGAACCACCTCAGCTGCGGTCCGCTCGGGATCGATGACGGGGTCCTGCTCCAGGTAGCCCAGCGACAGGTTGCGGCGAGCGACGCGCCGGCCTGAATCCGGCACTTCCAGCCCGGCGAGAATGCGCAGCAGAGTCGACTTACCGCTCCCGTTGCGTCCGAGGAGCCCGATCCGTTCACCCTCTCCGATCGTGAGGTTGACGCCGCTGAGCAGCTCGCGGTCGGTGAAGCGCTT
>SMVQ01000006.1 GCA_004357655.1 Planctomycetota bacterium | reverse complement strand
GCGACGACTTCGTCGTTCTCGACGACGGCGTCGCGGGAGCCGAGGAGTACCTACAGGTCCGGCTCGTCGACGGGGACCGGCTGTGGTTCTCCTCGCCGGCCGAGCGGGACGGCGCGGCCGGCGTGTGGTTCGACCACACTGCGGGCGCGACGGTCCTCGAAGTCTCGCTGACGGAGCTCACCCTCGACGTCGACTATGCGCTCGATGCCGCGGCAGGCGAGATCACGGAGCTCGTCGAGCTGGGCGCCGGCAATGCCGTCGTCGCGAGCTACACGACCGACTTCGTGATGCCGAGCCGGTTTCCCGTGGCGTTGCATGGGTCCGACGACGTCGACGAGACTTCGGGCGAGTGGCAGGGCAAGGGTCTCGTCGCCGGCACCTACGTCGTGGGGTTGTGGGGCGGCTTCACGTTCGACTTCGTCTTCGGAGGCGCGAGCAACCTCTATCCCGCCGTCGCGCGGGCCGCGACCGCCGAGTTCCTCGTCGAGTCTGCGGGCGTCCTCGAGCCGTACGACGCGATCGAGACGTCGGCGAGCTGTCTCGAGTGCCACCAGGACGTCCTCTTCCACGGAGGTCGCGACCGCGGCTTCGACGCCTGCATCCTGTGCCACGGCGCGGCGGGCGCCGAGGACCTCCCGCGCTCCGTCGCCGCGAACGCGCCGGCGACGTCAGGCGTCACGGTGAGCTTCCGCTCGCTCCTGCACAAGATCCACCGCGGCCCGCTGCTCGACGACCCGGCGGGCTTCGTCGTCGTCGGCGCCGGGGGCGCGCCCTTCCCCGACAACTTCGAGGTCAACACCTACGAGAACACGTTCTTCCCCGCCCAACCCGACGCCACGGCGCGTTGCTCCAAGTGTCACGGTGCGTCCAACGCGTCGTGGCAGGCGCCCGCTACGCTGGACCATCCGTTCGAGCAGGTCATCCCGTCACGGCCCTGGCGAGTGGCGTGTGGGGCGTGTCACGACTCGGCCGCCGACCTCGCCCACGTCGACGTCCATACGTCTCCCGCTGGACTGGAGCTCTGTGGCGTCTGTCATGCCGACGGTTCGGCCGATGATGTGACGGTCGCCCACAAGGCCCGCTGACCCCCTGGTCCCGACCTTCTCAGCCCTTCGATTGAGCACACGCCTCCTCACACTCCTGGCCCTCGTCGTCGCGAGCTGCGCGAACGACGGCTCCGACGCTCCGGGCGGGTCCGCCGACGACGGCGACGGATCGGGCGCTACCTCGACGGTCCTGGACCCCGACGAGCCCGCACCGGGAGTCGTCGTATCGATGCTCGCCGCGGGTGGCGCGTCCGGCGCCGATGGCAGCTTTCGGATCGGTGACGTGATCTCGATCGAGTTCGAGCTCACGAAGCATGACGGCTCCCCGTGGAACCTCGCGGAGATGGCCCGTGGACGGGTGATGTTCGCGGGACCCACACTGGAGTACCACCGCGTCCTGCCCCAGGTGGGAGACGTCGTCGCGCGCGCGACCCAGAGTCCGGACGGATCGTGGCGGTATGCGTTCGCTCATCCCATACCACCCGTCTACGCCGATCCGTACAACGCTCCACTGGTCGTGGGCGAGGGAACCTCCGCGGGTCAGCCGCTGGAACGTGGCACCTACACGATCGGCATCTCGTTCGTATGGGAGTACACGGTCGGGGGAGCGCCGTTCGTCGACGTTGGCGAGGCCACGCTCGATGTCCGCTTCGGCGGGGCTGCATCGATCGAGTCGCGGGAAGTCGTCACACAGGAGGCCTGCGACCGATGCCACGTCTCCCTTCGCGCGCATGGCGGCAAGCGGCGCCAAGTCGTCCAGTGCCTCATGTGTCACACCGTCGGCGCGGAGGACAAGAACGATCCCACGGTCGCCGGCGGGACGCCGGGCGTGAGCATTGCGGCAGGCGTCTTCTTCCACTCGCTCCACAACGGTTCCCACCAACCGTCGGTGCTCGGTGTCCGGGCCGTTGGCGAGGACGGTATCCTGATGCACGACCTGGTTCCCGTGCCGCTGTTGGTCGTCGGAGCGGGTCTCGTGGTGCGCGACTTCTCCGAGGTCGGTTTTCCGGTCTGGCCCGACCGGACGATTCCGACGCCGCGCGACGCAGGCTACTCGCTGCTCACTCCGGAAGCGCAGGCGAAAGAAGACCGGATCCGCACCGGAATCGTCACGTGCGCCCCCTGCCACGGCGATCCGGACGGCGCGGGCCCGCTCGCGGCTCCCGCGCAGGGCGACCGGATCTACACGGTGCAGAGTCGCGCCATCTGCGGCTCGTGCCACGACGACATCGACTGGAACGTCTCGTACAAGACGATGGTCCAGCAGGTGGACGATACGTTCTGTCTCAATTGCCATGGGCTCGATGCCGGCAAGCTCTCCGTCGAGGGTGGACACCGCCACCCGTTGCTCGACCCGCTCCTGAACCCCGGGTTGCGGCTCGAACTGTCCGGCATCACGGAGTCGGGGACGCACGACGGCGACGGGACGATCGACGCGGGCGAGGCGCTCGAGGTGACCTTCACGATCACGGATGACATGGGAGCGGACGTCGATCCGGCCACGCTCGACGACATCGCGGTCGTCGTCGCGGGTCCGTCGTGGAACCGGCAGATCCTGCTCGCCGGGACGATTCCCCCGGCGTCGCTCGGGGGCCCGCAGCCATTCTCGACGCGGCTCTCCGACCGGCGTCAGCTCGAGTTCCTCGGTGACTCGTCCGCCGTCGGCGGCGAGTCCTTTGCGACCTCCGGCGCGCCGCACCTGGCGGTGAACGGCGCGCTCACGGAGGTCCGCGTCCGCACCGCCACGGCGGGCGGCGCGACGGCCCTCGCCATGCCCGCCGATGCGTTCACCAACTTCGTCGACGTGACCGACGCCGCCGGCTTCGCGCGCGGCGACTCGATCGTCATCGAGGACGGCGTCACGGGGCTGGAGGAGTACCTCACGATCCAACTCGTCGAGGGGACGCGGCTCTGGTTCGGATCGCCCGGATCGCCGGCATGGCCGAGCGTCGCCCCGGGCCTCCGGCGCGACCACGCGGCGGGGGAATCCGTGCTCGAAGTGGCGCTCACGCTGCTCGCGGAGGGTAGCGACTACGCCCTGGACGCGACGTCGGGCCGGATCACGGAGATCGCCGAGTTCGGACCCGGGAACGCGGTGCTGGCAACCTACACGACCGACTTCGTCCTCCCGAGGGTGTACGCGCCGCCATTCCATGACTCACCCGACGTCGACGAGACGTGGGGCGAGTGGCGCGGGAAGCAACTGGTACCGGGCACCTACACCATCGGCCTGTGGGCGCGCCGTGACTTCGTCGTCACCGACGCCGGTGAGACCAACGACTACAGCGCCGTGTCCGAACCCGCCACGGCCGACTTCCTGGTCGAGTCCGCGAGTGTGCTCGAGCCCTTTGCTGCGATCGAGAACAGCGCGAGCTGCACGGAGTGCCACCGCGATTTCTACTTCCACGGTGGTCGCGAGCGAGGCGTCGAGGCGTGCCTCCTCTGCCACGGCGCCTCCGGAGCCGAGGACCTCCCACGATACGTCGCGGCGAACGCGCCCGAGACCGTGGGAACGGTCGTGAGCTTCCGGACGCTGCTGCACCAGATCCACCACGGCCCGCGGCTCGACGACCCGGCGAGCGTCGTCGTCGTCGGCGAAGGCGATGCGCCTTATCCCGACAACTTCGAGGCGAACACCTACGAGACCGTGCGCTTTCCAGTGCAACCCGGTGCGACGAGTGATTGCGCCAAGTGCCACGGCGCGGACAACTCGGCCTGGCGCGTGCCGCCGGCCCTCGACCACCCGCTCGAACAGGAGCTCCCCTCCCGCCCGTGGCGGATAGTCTGCGGCGCGTGCCACGACTCGCCCCTGGCGCTCGGCCACATGGCCTCGGAGACGTCGCCGAGCGGCGTGGAATCGTGCGCCGTGTGTCACGGCGAGGGCGACGATCTGAGCGTCGAGCGCGTTCACCGCACGCGCTAGACCGGGGGACTAGTCCAGGAACTCCATCGCGCCGCCGGGCAGGAGGTACACGATCAGCATCGTCCCCCCCGCGACCGTCGGCACGTGCTCCGACTCGGGCCGCATGACGACCCAGCCGGGCGGCTCGCCGTCGAACGTCGGCTCGCCGTCCATCGCCACGCAGTAGTTCACTTCACCCGCGGGGTGCCGATGGCGCGGGCCCGGGCCGTTCATCAGTACGACGTCGATTGAGAAACCGCCGCTCTCGTCCGTGGCCTTGGTCACTCGGCCCCACTGCACGGGGAGCTCGCCGCGGTTCGCGATCTCGCCGGCCTCGAGCAAGCGGCCGAGCGACTCGTTCACGGCCGCGGCGGCCGCGCCCGTCGGGTCGAGGCGCGAGCAGAGCTCGCTGCGTGCTGCGGCGGGGTCGGACAGGTCCACGCCTGCCACGGCGTCGATCAACGGTCGGAAGGTCTCGAGCATGTTCGCGTCTCCGTGCGCCCTTGTAGTCGATGCTCCACCAGATGGCCAGGCGCGATCAGCCGCTCCATTCGAGCCGGAGCAGGTTCAGGAAGGCGCCCGCCGGAAACCCGTCGTCCGCGGCCAGCCGGTGCCGCTCGATCTTCACCTCCACGCCGGGGAACGATTGGGCCCAGTTGGGCGTGAAGACGTCCGCCCACCAGGGCTGGATGCCTTTGGGCTCACGCGCCTCGCGCGTCGTGAGCAACGCGTGGCCGTAGGTCGGGCGCTCGGCGAAGAAGAAGCTCTTGTTCACGCGCATGTCGTGCCCGGGCGAGGAGGCGCCATGGACGCGACCGAGCTCGACCACCTCGGGCGAGACGAGGCCGTACTCGTCGTAGATGAAGAGCTCGGAGTGGTAGCCGACGGCGCCGATGGCCCCGAGCACGATCGAATCGCCCGGCTCCACGTGGAGTGCCAGCGCGCGGCCCAGGAGCACCCATCGCTCGGCGTTCTGCCGCATCTCCCGCCACCGCTCGACCTCGGTCTGGTAGCGCCGGTCGGCGCGGAAGTGGAACCGGGCCCGGAGACTCGCGGGGACGACGTTCACGTCGAAGCAGGCGAGCAGGGAGAGCGCTACGCACGTGGCGCCGTAGGCGACGGCGCGGGGGCGTGTGCCTGTGTCCCCGGCGAGACGCCGCCAGCCCGCCGCGAACAGGAGTCCCATGAAGGGCGCTGTGGGTAGGAGAAACCGGCCGAACGGCATGAAGTCGCCCCCGACCCAGATGGCGTAGCCGAAGGTTCCGGCGAGGACCACGAGGCACGCGCGCCCCGCACCCCGCAGCCGTGCCCCCCAGGGTCCGACGGCGAGGGCGAGCACGATCGCGAGCGAGGGCAGGAGCAGGAGCCCGGCGGCGAGGTAGTCGAAGCCGCGCCTCAGCCGCTCGATCGAGAAGCCGGCTTTCACGCGCGCCGTGTTCGGCAGCCAGTCGCCGTAGGTCGCGTAGCGCCACGCGACGTGGGCGCCGACGCCGATCAGGACCAGCGTCGCGATCCGCACGAGCGCGGCCCGCAGGCGCGTGCCCGGGCCGTCCGCCGCCCGGGTCCAGCCGGCGGCGGCGAGGACCAGGAGGACCCACACGAGGCCGTCCGCCCGCAAGAGCGCTGCGAGCAGGCCGAAGATACCGGCGGCGAGCCAACGGGGACGCCCCGGATCCCCGAGGAGCCGTTCGTAGCACGCGAAGATGCACAGCGCCAACGGCATCGCCGCCAACCCGCCGGTCGCCCACATGGCCATGGGCGGGAGCGTGCCGAGGAACAGCGCGGTCGCGAGCGCGCCGGGCCGGCCGAGGTCGAACCGGCGGGTCGCGTGCTGCGTCACCCACACGATCAAGGCGGCCCCCGCGAGCGCTGAGCTCACCCGGGCCGCGACCGTGATGTCCACCCCGAGCCGCTCGAACAGGGCCAACCAGACCACCCATAGGAAGTTCGAGTAGCCCTCGACCGGCGTCGCACGGCCGAGGTTGAAGACGAGGCCGTGGCCCTCGGCGAGGTGCCGGCTGTAGCGGAAGGAGATGTACGCGTCGTCGCAGACGAAGTCGAAACGCCACGCGAGCAGGGCGTACAGGAGGAGGCCCAGGGCGGCGGCCGGCCACACGCTTCCGCGCGAGAAGAGGGGGCGCATGCTCGCGTCAGGGTACTGTCGCCGACGGGAGCATCCATAGTCGGCCCGGCGTGCACGGGTTTCGCCGACCTCCGCCGGTCGGCGAGGTGCCCGCGCGGCAGAATTCCCGGTAGGGCCGAGTCCGAGTGTCTGGTCGCTTCTTCGTGAGACGTCCGGGCCACCCGTCTCCGCGGGCTTCGTCGGAGAAGACGGTCCGGCCCCTGTCGGCGTCTCCGGGATCGATCCGTTCGGGCGGAGTGGCGCTGCCCAGTTCCATCGCCTGCCGGGGCCGACGAGCAGCCCCTGGCGGCGCTCGCGGTCCTCGGCCTTCCGGACCCCGGCTTCGTCGCCGCACGCGCTGTGCCACGGCGGTGGGGTCGCATCCTCTTCGACTGGCTCCGACAGGGTGGTCGTCACCGAGCTGCCCGACGTGGTCGTCCGTGTCCAGCGGGATACGCTGGGCCAACGCAGGCTCTGCTCGCACCGTCGTTCGGGCTGGGCCGGCTTGCGCGTGGTCCGGCGCGGGCGCACCATGCGCGACACGTCATGAGCACGCAACCGACAAGGGACCTCGAGGCCTTCCCCAATCCGAACCCCGAGCGGGACTACGAGATCCGCTTCGAGTGCCCGGAGTTCACGACGCTCTGCCCCAAGACGGGCCAGCCGGACTTCGCGACCCTTCGCATCCGCTACGTGCCGAATGAGCTCTGCGTCGAGCTGAAGAGCTTGAAGCTGTACCTGTGGGCGTTCCGGGACGAGGGGCACTTCCACGAGGCCGTCACGAACCGCGTGCTCGACGACCTCCTCGCGCTGCTCGCGCCGCGGCGGATGACGGTCGTGGGCGAGTTCAACGTCCGAGGCGGCATCCGCACGGTCGTCGAGGCGACGTTTCCCTGACGCTCCTGCCCTGTGCTCGCGCGGGGATCAGCTCGGGGACGGTTCCGCGGCGGCGTCCGGCGCGGGCAGTGGTGCCACCGGATCCGCGGGGGCCCTGGTTTCCTCGGACGCCTCCGGCTCGGACGGGAGCGGCGGAGTGACTGCCTCGAGGGCCGTCGGGTTCACGCGCGAGGGCGGATCGGCCTTCGGTGCGGCCTGGGCCGCGCTCGCCTCGCTGGCCGCGTTCAGCGCCTGATCCGCGGCGTGGGTGACGATCGACTCGAGCTGCCGGATGCGTCGCGAGAGCATCCGGGCCTCGGGAATCAGCATCTTCTTGCGCGCGCACTGGTCGAAGAAGCGTTGCTCGAGCCCGTCTCCGTGGGCATGGATGGTCGCGAGCAGCCCACGTAGCTCCCCGGGCTCGAAGCCGCCGCCCGGTGCTTCGGAGGGCCCGGAGGACTCGACGACGTGCAGCACGGCGAGCTGGAGCTGAAGGATGCGGTTTCGGAGCTGGGCGTCCATCGTCCCGTTGCGGTCGAGGGGTTGTTGGGCGAGCTCCGACAGAGCGTCGAAGATCCGGCAGCACGCGCGGTACGAGGTGACGTGCGCGTTCAATGATCCGGCGAGGTGCGGGGAGAGCGGCAGGCGCCCGAGGCTCGCGGCGTGCTCGTCGACAGCCCGGCGCGTGCGCGACATGAATTCCTCGTCGCGCTGCACTCGGAAGCTCGTGAGCCGCTCGCCCACCAGCACGGTTCGACAGAACTTCTGCATGACCTCCCACAGTCCGGACACCTCGCGCCCGAGGCCGTCGAGCGCGAGCTCGGGGAAGGCGAGCAAGGCAGCGTCGAGGTTGGGAGGCGTGCCCTCGTCGGCATCGGAACCGCTCCTGGCCTGTCGGTGGACGAACCGCGCCAGGCTCGTGTCGGCGCGCCACAGGAGGAGCGTGCCGGTCGTCGCCATCAGGGCTTGTAGGAGGACGATCATCACGGCGGGGTCCGCGAGCGGAGCCGGCAGACTGGCTTGCGCCGGTGCGATGAGGATGAAGACGAACATTCCGACGCCCGCCATGCAGAGGTGCAGAATCGCATTCCCCGCGGCGACGGGCTTCGCGGTCGCCGCACCTCTGGCAAGGGTGACCGCGGCCGCCACCGCGACGCCGAGGTACACGCCGACGATCAGCGCGCCCCCCGCGGAGAACGGGATCGCACCCGATGCGCTGCCCACGACCACGAGCGCCGCGGAGGCGCCCGTCGAGCGCAGTACGACGGAGAGCACGAGCCCGATCGCGACGCTCAGCCCGGTGCGCGCCGGCGATCCGAGCTCCAACATGTCGAAGAACTGCGTGGGTGCGAGGGCCGGGAACGTCGCGCCGAGAGCGTGGATGCCGACGAGCAGCACGCCGATGCCGAGGATCGTCTGGCCCACCGACCCGCGCAGGGACCCCTGCCCCCTCCATCGCAGAGCCATGCCGGCGGCGATGATGGAGAGCGCGAGCGCTTGCAGGTCCGGGACGTACTCCGTCCCCAGCACGAGCGCCGCCATGATCAGGGCTGAGAAGCTCCAGCCTGCGAGCGCCCAGAGCGCGCGCGGGAGGGGGATGAGCCCCGAGCTGACGAAGCCCGAGAGCGCGGTCGTCATCGCTCCGCCGGAGGGGATCACCAGGGCGAGTGAGGATCCGGTGGCGAAGGCTCCCATCCGGTCGCCGGTGCGGTGGCGCAACATCCTTGCCATCCATCCGCCGCCCGCGACCTTGAACCCCTCGGTGGCGAGGTGGAGCCCGACGATAAGGAGGCCGAGACCTCCGGCTACTCCACCGAACGACGAAATCCAAGCCATGCGATCCTCAATCCTCGAGTGTCTCCGGGCCCGACCCAGTCCAAATGGGTCGCGACGAAGGACGACCGCCCCTGCCTGGCCGACCCCATCGACGGTTCTCGTCGTCCCCTGGCGCGAGTGGCCTTGAGGCCTTTCCTCGCCTCTCCTCCCCTTTCCGTTCCGTTCCCTTCCTGCCCTTCCTGTCTTCCTGCTATGTCTGCTTCTGGTCAGGCATGGGCGACCGCCCATGCCTGACCAGAAGCAGACATAGCAGGAAGACAGGAAGGGCAGGAAGGGAACGGAACGGAGCGGAAAGGAAGGGGAGACGGGTTCGTATTACCGGTCGAGGGCCGAGACGAGCTTGGGCAGGACCGTGAGGTAGCGATCGGAGATGTCGAAGTGCCCCCGCTCGTGCTCGACGTGCTCGTGGGGAATCCCCAGCTCGGTGAGCCGGCGCGCGAGAATTCGCAGCGCAAACTGCAGGTGGAACTCGTCGGCGAGCCCCGCCTCGAGGTACAGGAGCTCGAGCCGCGAGAGCTCGGCCGCATACCGCTCGCAGGCCACGACCGGGTCGAACTCGAGCCACCGCTCCCACACGGCGCTGACGCGCTCACCCGTCTCGAGGTCGATCGGCAGGTCGAAGCCGAGGGGGCTGTCGGGGTTCGGCGAGTAGCACGCCGACATCGCGAGCAGATTGAGGACGGCGTGGCCGTCGCCCCCGAGATCGTGGGACTCGGCGAACGCCGCGAGGAACTTCGCAGGATCGAAGTCGTGGTTCCGGAGACCGCGGAGGGCCGCGAGGAACTCGGTCCCGTAGCAGTACTCGAAGTGGCAGTCGCCCGAGATCGACGCTGCGACGGGGAACGTGTCCGGATGGCGCATGGCGAGGTGCATCGCTCCGAAGCCGCCCGAGCTCTTGCCGACGACCGCGCGCCGACCCGGCTCCGTCGGGTAGGTCGCGTCCACCCACGCCGTGAGCTCGCGTGCCACGTAGTCCTCGTACCGACCGACCGCGGAGCTGTTCACGTACTGGCTGCCGCCGAGGCGCGTGAAGCAGTCGGGCAGGACGAGGATGGCGCGGGGCAGGTCGCCGCGCTCCACGCCCCGGTCATAGTCGCGCACGACGCAGGTCTTCCACGGGTGCGTTTCGAGCAGCGCATGGCCGCGGCCCGTGAACCCGGAGAGGAGGAACACGACGGGCAGGCGTTCACCCCCCGCGCCCGCGTCCGGCGGAAGGTAGACCGGGACCTCGCGCACGTGCGGGTCGCCGAGCGCGTTCTCGGCCAGCGCCTCGCTCGCGAACGGGCGCATCTCGACGCGTCCGTGGAACGAGAAGGGGTCGCGCGCGTACCGATTCACGCCCGGGTTCACGCCCGGGTGCTCGCCCGGTTCGCCGTTCATCGCCGGTTCACGACTGCGGCACCCAGTCCTCGACGCCGATCGCGCTCGCGGCCTTGGCGTAGGCCGGCAGGATGCGCCGGTGGATGATCCGCTGGCGGTCGCCATAGGGGTAGAAGGCGGAACGCATGCCGTTGAGCGTGATGCGCTCCAGATCCTTGAGGTCGCAACCGAACTCGGTGACGGCGTGCATGTACTCGTCGGTCATCGAGGTGCGGCTCATCAACCGATTGTCCGTGTTCAACGTCACGCGGTAGCCCTGCTCCAGGAAGTAGGGGAAGGGATGCTCGGCGAGCGTCTTCGTCGCGCCGGTATGTACGTTACTGGAGAGGCAGATCTCGAGCGGGATGCGGTGGTCCAGGAGGTATCGGGCCAGCGTCCCCACGTGGATCACCTTGCGCTCGTAGATCACGATGTCCTCGATCAGGCGCGTCCCGTGACCGATGCGGTGGGCGCCGCAAAACTGCAGCGCCTGCCAGATGCTCTCCGGACCGAAGCTCTCGCCGGCGTGGATCGTGATCGAGCCGTTCATGCGCTTGATGAGCTGAAACGCGGCGAGGTGGTGCTTGGCGGGATGCCCCGCCTCCTCGCCGGCGAGGTCGAAGCCGACACAGCCGCGCTCGCGCCACGCCAACGATAGCTCGGCGAGCTTCAGTGACAGCTCGTCACTCTCGTTGCGCATGGCGCAGACGAGGAGCCCGTACTCGACATCGTAGGCCTGCTTGCCGCGCTCGAGGCCACTCAGGACGGCGCCCATGACCGCGTCCAGCCCGAGCGCATCCCCCGTATGGAAGTGCGGCGCAAAGCGGACCTCGGCGTAGACGACGTTGTCGCGCGCCATGTCCTCGATGAACTCGAACGCGGCGCGCTCCAACGCTTGCGTCGTCTGGAGCACCGCGATGGTGTGCACGAAGCCCTCGAGGTAGAGCGGG
>SMVQ01000120.1 GCA_004357655.1 Planctomycetota bacterium | reverse complement strand
GCCGGAGGGGAGGTGAGCTACGATCCGGGCATCTGGTACAACTCGGCGAAGTTCCTCGACCTCGAGTATCAGACCTACGGGCGGGTGAACATGCGCGTGCCGGGCGAGCAGAGCCTCGTGTGGGAGCACGCGAACGGGCTACACCTCGTCCGGATCGTGCACGTGGCCGGACGGGTCATCGGCTTCAACCTCATGGGCCTTCGCTATCGCCACGAGGTGTGCGAGCGTTGGATCCGCGAGGAGCGCGAAGTCGAGTACGTCCTCCAGCACCTCGGCGAAGCGAACTTCGACCCGGAGTTCCACGCGCGCCATGAGTCCGAGATCGCGCGCACGCTTCGCGCGCAGCTCACGGAGGAGGCGCCGGCGGCATGAGCGAGCTCCCCTATCTCGATTACGACTTCGACGAGGAACAGGGCTTCGAGGAGCCCGCGCGCGCCGAGCCGAAGGCGCTGCCCGCATCGGAGAAGGCGGGACTCGCCCTCGTGGGTCTCGGCCTGCTCGCGCTCATCGTGCAGGCGTCCGGCGGACCGCTCGCCGGAACCTGGCCCGGGCTCGCATCGTCCTTCGGCCTGCTCTCACTCGGCGGTGCGCTGACGTTCTGGGCCCAGCTCGCCGGCACGAACCCCGGTATCAAGCACGACGGGATCACGTTCTCGAGCCTGCTCGCCCGCGGCGGCCTGGGCTGGATCGCGGGCATCCTGATGACGGGGCTGTACGTCCTCCTCTATTGGTACCCCGCGCTCCTCGGCCATCACGCGGACGGCAGCGAGCCGACCGGCCTCGTGCGCGTCGTCGACCCGCTCGCGCGCGTCATGACGAACAGCCCGGCCTCGCAGTGGTTCCTCTACGGCGTGCTGTACACGCTCGCGATCCTCGTGTTCAGCGTGCGCATGGTCATGAAGTACCGCCACAACCGGTACCAGCAGATCCGTACGGCGAGCGTCGCCTTCTTCCAGCTCGTGTTCGCCTGGTTCCTCCCGAACCTGCTCGTCTACTTCCAGCGGCCGTACATGGAGTTCAACGGCATCTGGCCCCTGAAGCAGGACTACCTGTGGCCCGACAAGGTCGGCGGGTTCCTCGACGCCGGCCCGTTCGGCATGTTCCTGCTCGTCTTCGCCGTAGGGCTCGTCATCGCCACGCCGATCCTCACCTATTTCTACGGGAAGCGCTGGTACTGCTCGTGGGTCTGCGGCTGCGGCGGCCTGGCGGAGACCCTCGGCGACCCATTCCGGCAGCTCTCCGACAAGTCGACGGGCGCCTGGAAGCTCGAGCGCTGGCTCATCCACTCCGTCCTGATCTTCGTGCTCGTGACGACGGCCCTCCTGTGGGGCAACCACTCGCTCGGCTGGTTCGGCAATGCCTACACGTTCAAGGCCTGGTACGGCTTCCTCATCGGCGCGGTGTTCTCGGGCGTCGTCGGGGTCGGGTTCTACCCGCTGCTGGGCAGCCGCGTCTGGTGCCGCTTCGGCTGTCCACAGGCCGCGATCCTCGGCCTGTTCCAGCGCTTCTTCTCCCGGTTCCGCATCACGACCAACGGCGGCCAGTGCATGTCGTGCGGCAATTGCTCGACCTACTGCGAGATGGGCATCGACGTGCGCGCCTACGCCGAAAAGGGCGAGAACATCGTGCGCGCATCGTGCGTCGGCTGCGGCGTCTGCGCGGCCGTGTGCCCGCGCGGCGTCCTGAAGCTCGAGAACGGCACGACCCACGCCGACCGCTACGAGGGCTCCGACCAGCCCCTCGAAGCGTTCAAGCGCGCGCTGGGCCCGCCTACGATTCCCTAGCCCACGCGCGGTGTCGCGCCAAGGCTGCTGCCTGCCTGCGCACGGCCGGCCTGAGCGAACATAGCAGGAAGGCAGGAAGTGTGGGAACGGAACGGAACGGAGCAGAAGAGGAGGGGGAGGGAGTCCGGACTCCCGCCCCGGCCGTTCGCGGACCGGACTCTCCCTCACCCATTCCCTCCCGTTCCGTCCCTCCCGTTCCGTCCCTCCCCTTCCGTTCCGTTCCCTTCCCACACTTCCTGCCTTCCTGCTATGTTCGCTCAGGCTGGCCGTGCGCCGGAAGGCAACGAACTTGGCGCGACGCCGCACCCAGGCCATGACGGGTACACTCTGCGCTCCGTGGACAGCGAGGAGACGAGATGGCGCGACGCAAGCTGACAGCAGACGAGGTGGAACAGCGCAGGCCGGCAGCACCGCAGTGGAACGTCGAGGGCGGCGCGCTGCAGCGCGAGTTCCTCTTCGCCGACTTCGTCGCGGCCTTCGGGTTCATGACGCAGGTAGCGCTCGTCGCCGAATCGATGGACCACCACCCCGATTGGAGCAACGTGTACCGCACGGTCAGGATCACGCTGTCCACCCACGATGTCGGCGGTCTCTCCGAGCTGGACTTCCAGCTCGCCGCGAAGATCGACGCGCTGGTGCCGGACGCCGCGGGTTCCTCGTCGTGACGCCCCGCGTGGGGTCCCTGGACCCCGTCCGCATCTGCCGGCGGCTCGCGAAACGGTGTGACGCGCTCGCCTTCGCGCCGCCGGTGCACCACGTCTACGACCCGCTCGTGTACGCGCGCGCGCCGTGCGAGGTCTACCTCGAGCGTTACGCGAAGCGCGGCATCGAGGCGCTCTTCCTCGGCATGAACCCCGGCCCGTTCGGCATGGCGCAGACGGGCATTCCGTTCGGCGAGGTGGCGATCACGCGCGACTGGCTCGGGATCGAAGAGCGCGTGGGGCGGCCGCCGAACGAGCATCCGAAGCGGCCGATCCTGGGTTTCGACTGCACGCGCAGCGAGGTCAGCGGCCGGCGTCTCTGGGGCTGGGTGCGCGAGCGGTTCGGCACGCCCGAGGCCTTCTTCGCGCGGTTCTTCGTGTGGAACTTCTGCCCGCTCGTGTTTCTCGAAGAGGGCGGCAGGAACCGCACGCCCGACAAGCTGCCCGAACGCGAGCGCGCGCCGCTCTTCGCCGCCTGTGACGACGCCCTGCGCGAGATGGTCGCGTTCACGAAGCCCGCGCTCGTCATCGGCATCGGGAAGTTCGCCGAGGACCGCGCGCGGCGTGCGCTCGATGGTGCCGGCCCACCCGTGGCGGGCATCCTGCACCCCAGCCCCGCGAGCCCGCTGGCCAACAAAGGCTGGGCGAAGCAGGCCGAGGCTCAGCTCGCGGCGCTGGGCGTGCGCGTCACGGCGGGCAAGTCGCGGCAGCCGCGTTCGTCAAGTTGAACCCGCGCCCGCAGGGTCCAGCCGGGTCCCGGTACCCACCCTGGAAGTAGGAACGTCGATCCGGCGGCGAGCAGCCCGCCGGGCGAAGAGTTGGCCATGGAGAATGTGATGAGGCCCGAGCCCTCGTCCAATGCTCCGGTGCCGTCGGCAGCCCGCACGGGGAAGCGGTGTATTCCGGTGGCGCCGGCGGTGACGCAACTCAGCCCGTCGCCGAACGGGAACCCCGCCAGGTCGCCGCCGAAGTACACGAGACCCTGCCGGCTGGAGGTTGCCTGCCAACGAGCTCGCGCCATGCGGCCGGCCAGGCTACGCAACCCTCTGGGCGTCCGACGCTCGGCGAGCGTGACCGGGGGACACCGTCACCCGCGTCCGTCGTCTGAGATTCGCGCGCCGGCGTACGGCGCGAGCCCGGCGCACCTGCGCAAGGTTTTGCACGACCACGACTTGGAGTGGATCGTCGAGTCCCGGGCCTCGTGGACGGCGCAGGGAGGCCCGCCGGATGTCAGCCCGGGTGCACGGGTGCGGCCATCCCGAACGATTCGAGTCGCGGATGGCGGGAATAGGCTCGCGGCTGGACCGTAGGCGGAAACCAGGCAGCTCGACCCGCGTAGATTGACCGGACTCTTGCAACGCAGCGTTGCCCCCGTTCGTCTCCTACCCCCGACATCGGTCTTGGGCGCAAGGATGCGAACGGCCCCGCGGCCCGTCGCACGGATCCAGCCCGGCCTGCGGGTCCCCAGAGCACCATCGACCCGAAGTGACCCCAAGTACCCCGCAGCAACCCTACAGAGGAGCAAACATGTCCGAGGACACACGCGAACTCATGTCCCGGTTGGATCGGCTCGAGCGCGAGAACCGCCGCATCAAGCGCATCGGAGGCTCATTGCTCGCGGCCATCGGCCTGGCCGGGATCGTCGGCTTCGCCGCGCCCAGGGTCTGCAACACGGTCTGGGCCGAGCGGTTCGTGGTGCAAGACAGCCGGGGCAACAGTCGGATGGTCCTGAACGCCTACAGCACGAAGACACCGGGCATCACGTTCAACGACGCGTCGGGCAAGGGCGTCGCGGCCCTGCAGATCGAGAAGAGTGGGGACATGAGCCTCAAGATCTTCAAGCGGGCCGGCCGTAGGGCCGCCAGCTTCTCGTTCACGCCCGAGAACCTGGACGCGCTCGGGTCCTCCGTCGACGCCGACGCGGACCGTTCGATCAACTGAGTCCGGCGCGGACGGCGCTCGCAACGAGGCCCCCGCTCGCGGGGGCCTCGTCACCTGCACCGACTCAGGCGCTCGCCGCCTCGAGCAGGCCCACCTCGGACAGGCGCCCCTCCATCAGCTCGCCCAGACGCGCCGGGCTCGGGCTCATCAGGACGCCGGCCGCCTCGAGCGCCTTCACCTTCTGCGCGGCGGTGCCCTTGCCGCCGGCGATGATCGCGCCGGCGTGGCCCATGCGCTTGCCGGGGGGGGCGGTCTGGCCGGCGATGAAGCCGACGATCGGCTTCTTCACGTCCGACGCGATGTACTCGGCGGCCTGCTCCTCGGCCGAGCCTCCGATTTCGCCGATCATGATCATCGCGTCCGTGTGCTCGTCGGCGTTGAACGCCGCCAGGACGTCGACGAAGTTCGTGCCGTTGATCGGATCACCGCCGATGCCGACGCACGAGGATTGGCCGAGGCCGCGCGTCGTGAGCTGCCACACCGCTTCGTAGGTGAGCGTCCCCGAGCGCGAGATCACGCCCACGCGGCCCGGCTTGTGGATGTAGCCCGGCATGATCCCGATCTTGCACTCACCCGGCGTGATGACGCCGGGACAATTGGGCCCGACGAGTCGGCTGGCCGAGCCGCGGATCGCCTCCATCACGCGCACCATGTCGAGCACCGGCACGCCCTCGGTGATCGTGACGATCAGCTCCATCTCGGCCTCGATGGCCTCGATCATCGCGTCGGCCGCGAAGGCCGGCGGGACGTAGACCGCGCTCGCGGTCGCGCCCGTGGCCGCCTTCGCCTCGGCCACCGTTCCGAACACCGGCAGGCCGAGGTGCGTCGTGCCCGCCTTGCGCGGGTTGACGCCGCCGACCATGTTGGTGCCGTACTCGAGCGCCTGCTGGCTGTGGAACGTGCCCGTCTTGCCGGTGAAGCCCTGGCAGATGACCTTGGTGCTGCTGTCGACGAAGATGCTCATGTCAGGCTTCCTTCACTGCTGTGCAGATCTTCTTGGCGGCCTCGTCCAGGTCGACGGCGGCGATGATCGGGAGGCCGGAGCTCTGGAGGATCTCGCGGCCCTGTTCGACGTTCGTGCCCTCGAGGCGCACGACGAGCGGCACCCTGAGCTCGACCTGCTTCACGGCTTCGACGACGCCGTTCGCGAGCACGTCGCACTGCATGATCCCG
>SMVQ01000119.1 GCA_004357655.1 Planctomycetota bacterium | reverse complement strand
CTCGGCTTCGGCGCCGCGCCGCTCGGCCAGGAGTACGGCGCGCTCGACGAAGTGGAGGGCATCCAGGCCGTCCGGCACGCGATCGAGCGCGGGATCGACTTCTTCGACACCGCGCCCTATTACGGCCGGACACAATCGGAGGAGCGCCTGGGGCGTGCGCTCACCGGCCGCCGCGACGAGGTTTTCTTGGCGACGAAGTGCTGTCGATACGGCAAGCGCGACTTCGACTTCTCGGCCGAGCGTGTTGCTCGGAGCATCGACGAGTCCCTCGCCCGCCTCCGGACGGAATACGTCGACCTCTTCCAGGTCCACGACGTCGAATTCGGCGACCACCGGCAGATCGTCGCGGAGACGCTGCCCGCCTTGCGCGCCGTCCAGGCGTCGGGCAAGGCGCGCTTCATCGGCATCACGGGCCTGCCCGTGCACATGCTGCGCCTGCTCGCCGAGGAGTTCCCGGTCGACACCGTGCTCTCGTACACGCACTACGACCTGCTGGTGCGCGACCTCGACGACGTCCTCGCGCCGCTCGCGCGGGAGACGGGCGTCGGATTGATCAACGCCTCGGCGCTGCACATGGGCGTGCTGACCGACGCAGGCCCGCCGCCCTGGCACCCCGCCCCCGCGGAAGTCTTGGAAGTGGGCCGCGCGATCTCCCAGCTCTGCCGCGAGCGTGGACGGAGCGTCGTCGCCGTCGCCCTGCGTTTCAGCCTGGACCACCCCGACGTCGCGACGACGCTCGTCGGCATGCAGACGGTCACGGAAGTGGACCAGAACCTCGCCGTGCTCGCGACCGCGTCCGACCCCGCGCTCCTCGCCGAGATCGATGCGCTCGTCGCGCCCGTCCTGAACCGGACGTGGCACGAGGGGCGGCCCGCGAATGCACCGCCCGTCAGCTGACCGTCATACCCCCGTTCACGACGAGCGTCTGCCCGGTCACGAACGAGCCCTCTTCGCTCGCGAGGTACACGACAGCCGCGGCAATGTCGTCGGGCGTGCCCCACCTTCCGACGGGGATCTTGGCGAGGTAGGCGTCCTTCATCGCCTGCGGATCGTTCGCGTGGCGCTCCACGGGGATCCAACCGGGCGAGACCATGTTCACGGTGATGCCGAACGGCGCGAGCTCGGTCGCCATGCTGCGCGTCCAGCCGCGCTGGCCGCCCTTCGCGGCCACGTAGGCGCTGAAGTTTCCGGAGCCGCGGTCGAACACTTCGGAGCCGATGTTGACGATCCGGCCCCAGCGCTGGTCCTTCATGTGGGCCAGGCACGCGCGGGTGAGCAGGTACGGACTCTTGATGAAGAAGTCGATCATGCGCTGGTAGAAGTCCCAGTCGTACTCCTCGAACGGACGTTGGGGCTGCTCGCACGTGGCGTTCGGGACGATGACGTCCACGGGACCGAGTGACGCCTCGATCTCGCCGAACATGCGCTCGACCTCACCCGGGTCCGTGACGTCCGCGCGGAAGAGCGCGCCGCTGCAGCCCTCGGCCTCGAACCGCGCGAAGGCCTCCTCCGCACGCCCCTCGTTGTTGCAGTAGTTGAGCGCGACCTTGGCGCCGGCTTTGGCGAGGTGCACGGCGATGGCGTGTCCGAGCCCGGTCGACGAGCCGGTGACGAGAGCGACGTGATTGGTGAGGGTTGCGGTCATGGGTCTGCGGTCACTCCGCGGTGAAGCGGTGGACGGTCGTCTGCCGGTACGTGTCGCCCGGCGCCAGGATCGTGGACGGGAAAGACGGCTGGTTGATCGAGTCCGGGAAGTGCTGGGACTCGAGGCACAGGGCGCCCCGGTAGACGTAGGTCGCGCCGCCCTTCCCTGTCCGGCCTTCGAGGAAGTTCCCCGAGTAGAACTGCAGGCCGGGCTCGGTCGTGAAGACCTCGAGCACGCGCCCCGAGCGCGGGTCCGAGAGCCGGCACGCGCGCGCGAGCTCACCCGCGGCACCATCGAGCGCGAAGTTGTGGTCGTAACCGATCGCCGCCGTGTCCGTCAGGGCACCGATGCGCGCGCCAATGCGCTCTGGGCGCCGGAAGTCCAGGGGCGTGCCCGCGACGGGCGCGAGCTGCCCAGTCGGGATCAGCGTGTCGTCGCAGGGCGTATAACGCTCGGCGTCGATCTGGAGCACGTGGTCGAGGATCGTGCCCGAGCCGGCGCCCGCAAGGTTGAAGTAGCAGTGATTCGTCAGGTTGATCGGCGTCGGAGCGCTCGCCGTCGCCTCGTAGTCGAGGCGCAGCTCGTCCGCGTCGGTGAGCGTGTAGACGACCTCGACGTGCACTGTGCCGGGGTAGCCCTCCTCGCCGTCGACGCTGTCGTAAGTGAAGCGGATCGCGGCGCCGTCCAACGGTTCGGCACTCCAGAGCCGTTGACCGAAGCCGCGGTCGCCACCGTGCAGGTGGTTGGGCTCGTTGTTCGTCGCGAGCACGTACTCCTCGCCGTCCAGAGTGAACCGGCCCTTCGCGATCCGGTTCGCGACGCGCCCCACCGTGCAGCCAAAGTACTGGTTGGCGTCCGATTCGTAACCCGCGACGTCTTCGAACCCGAGCACGACGTCGGCCATCTCGCCGGTCTTGCCGGGCACGTGGAGCTCCGTCACCGTCGCGCCGAAGTCCGTGATCCGCGCGACGACGCCATTCGCGTTCCTCAGGGTGAACAGGGTCGCGGAACGGCCGTCGGCGGTCGTCCCGAACGGGCGCGTCTCGATGGGCATGGCGGCGGGGTCCCTGTGGGCGCGTGAGTCGGCCGTCGTGCGGCAGGCGGTGAGCGGCAGGAGCGCGGTAGTCGCCAGGACCGCGACCGGCAGGCGGAATGTTTGCAGCATGGGTAGGTCTCTGGATTGACGACAGTGTAGCGGATAGGGCGGGCGCCGTTCCTAGCCGCGCTCGCGCTCGCGCCGGCGTTTGGCGAGATAGCGCTTCGCGAGCTCGTCCACGATGACGCCGAGGAGGATGACGGCGCCGATGATCGCAAACTCGAGCTGGGTCGGGATCTCGAGCAGATTGATCGAGTTGTAGAGCACGCGCATGACGGTCGCGCCGATCACGACGCCCAGGATCGAGCCCTCGCCGCCGCGCAGGCTGCACCCGCCGAGCACGGCGCCTGCGATCGCGTACAGCTCGTAGAAGTTGCCGTGCATCGCGGGCTGGACCGAGTTGACGTCGAGCGCGAACAGGACGCCGCCGAGGCCCGCGAGCAGCGAGCACAAGACGTATGCCAGCACGACCATCCGGTCCGTGTCGATGCCGCTGTAGCGCGCCGCCTGCTCGTTGCTGCCGAGCGCGAAAAGGTATCGGCCCCAGACGGTCTCGTTCAGGAACACGCTCGCCAGCACGCCGAGCACGATCAGGATCAGGAAGGGCGTCGGAGCGCGGATCTCGGAGACGACGGGCACGTCGAACAACATGGCCGTGGTGCCGAGGACGAGCGTGAGGACCGAGAAGGCGAGCGCGACACCGAGCGGTCGGCCCTGCTCCGCCCCGTGTGCCGTGCCCCGCCGCGCGTAGAGCCGGAACCCGACGAAGACCGTCGCCACGCCGCCCGCGATCGCCGCGAGCGCGGCCATGGTGCACGGCTTGCCCGTCGCGAGCGTCCGCAGGCCCGCGTACCCGTTGCCGAAGCCCTGCGTCTGGTCGTCCGTCAGGTAGCGCGCGTACCCGCGGTAGAAGAGCAGCCCGCACAGGGTCACGACGAACGGCTGCAGGCGGAGCTTCGTGATCAGAAGCCCGTGGATCAGCCCGATTCCGAGCGAAACGGCGATCACGAACGCGAGCGCGGGCGCGACGCCCCAGCCGTGGTGGACGAGCAGCCAGGGCAGGAGGCAGCCCACGAGCCCGACGACCGAGCCGATCGACAGGTCGATGCCGCCCGTGATGATCACGAACGCGACGCCGATCGAGAGCACGCCGAAGAGCGCGCTCCAACGGATGATGTTCTGCAGGTTGTAGGCCGAGAGGAACTGCGGGTTCATCGCCGACGTCAGCGCGCAGATCGCCAGGAGCAGGCCGAAGATGCCCAGGATCTTCTTCATGGCGTCACTCCCACGCGGGCGCTCCCCGTGGCCAGCTGCATCACGGCCTCCTCGGTCAGTTCGTCGTGCGCGAGCTCGCCGGCGATCCCCCCCGCGTGCATGACGAGCGTGCGGTCGGAGAGCGTCAGGACCTCCTCCATCTCGCTCGAGGCGAACAGGATCGCGACGCCGCCTGAGGCGAGCTTGCGCAGGATCGCGTAGATCTCCTGGCGCGCGGCGACATCGATGCCGCGCGTCGGCTCGTCCAGCAGCAGGAGCCGCGGACGCGTCGCCAGCCACTTGGCCAGGACGACCTTCTGCTGGTTGCCGCCCGACAGCACGCCGACGATCTGCTCCGGGCTGGAGGCTCTTATCGATAGGGCGCTCATCATCTCGCGGGCGAGGCCCGCCTCGCCGCGCGCGTCGGCGAATCCGTGCCGGGCGTTCTGCGCGAGCGCTGCGAACCCGATGTTCGCCTGCAGAGCCAGCTCGAGGAAGAGGCCGTGCCGCTGGCGGTCCTCGGGCACGAAGCCGATCCCGGCGCGGATCGAGTCCTGCGGCCGACCGGCGGCGAGCCTCTTCCCAGCGACCCACACCTCGCCCGCGAGCGGCCGGTCGACGCCGAAGATCGCGCACAGGAGCTCCGTCCGCCCGGCGCCGACGAGCCCGGCGATGCCCACGATCTCGCCCCGCTCGACCGCCAGGGACACGGATTCGCCGCTGTGGGCGGCCGTCCGCAAGCCCGCGACGCGCAGCACCGGCTCGCCGCCGCACGCCGTGCTCGCCGAGCGCTCGATCACGACGTCGCGCCCCACCATGAGCCGCACCATCGCATCGCGCGAGATCTCCCCCCGCGCGAGCTCGCCGGAGTTGCGCCCGTCCCGCAGCACGATCACGCGATCGACGAGCGCCTCCACTTCGCCGAGGCGGTGCGAGACGTAGACGATCGAGACGCCCTTCGCGCGAAGTGTCCGGAGCACCGCGAACAGGTGCTCGGACTCCGCGAGCGAGAGGCTCGAGGTCGGCTCGTCGAGGATCAGGATCTTTGCGTCCTGCGACAGCGCCTTGGCGATCTCGACCCCCTGCTGCTGGCCGATCGCGAGCGATCCGACGAGCACGTCCGGCGAGTAGTCCGCGCCGATGCGCGCGAGTGCCGCGCGCGAGCGCTCGCGGATCGCGCGGTGGTCGATGAAACCATGCTTCCGCGGCTCGCACCCCAGGCAGACGTTTGCGCCGGCGGAGAGGTTGTCGGCGAGGCTCAGCTCTTGATGGATCAGCGCGATCCCGAGCTCGCGCGCGTGCCGCGTGGACCCGATGTCGACCGGCTCGCCCCCGAGCTCGATCACACCCGCGTCCGGCGCCACGATGCCCGCGAGGACCTTCATGAGCGTGCTCTTGCCCGCGCCGTTCTCGCCGACGACCGCGAGGATCTCCCCCGGGAAGAGCGTGAGGTCCACGCGGTCGAGTGCCTGCACGCCGGGGAAGCGCTTCCCGACGCCGCGCGCCACGAGGACCGGCCCGGCGCTCACTCGCCCTCTTCGAGGAGCCCCTTCAGCTCGTCCCAGAATGCCTGGCAGTTCGCTTTGCGTACCACGCGCACGGGCACGTTGACGAACCCACTCTCTGGCACGGCGTCCTCGCCGCGCGCGAGCGCCGCCAGGATCCGCATCGACTCGTAGCCGTATCGGTACGGCTGCTGGGTGACCGTGCCGTACACGGTGCCTTCGAGGATGCCGCGCAGCGTCTGCTCGTTCTCGTCGAAGGCGACGACGCGCACAACGCCGAGCTTGTCGGCGGACTTCAGGGCCTCGAGGCACGCCGGGGGGTTGTAGGCGAACAGCCCGACCATACACCCGATGTCGGGGTAGAGCGCGAGCGTGTCCTCGGCGTTCGACTTGGCCCGCGAGCGGTCGAACTGGTCCGTGAGCGTGGCGAGGATCGTGTACGTCTCCCCCACCAGCTTCTCGCCGGCGGGGTCGTCGTGGTCCTTGTCGACGGGCCTGTCGAGCAGCTCGTCGATCACGCCCTGGCGGCGCTGGCGCGCGTTGTCCTGCTCGAGCCGCCCGATGAACAGCATGACGGAGCCGCCTTCGGGCATCGCTTCCTTGACGAGCTTGCCGCACTCGCGCCCGGCCGCGTAGTTGTCCATCCCCACGAAGCACAGCCGGTTCGTCCCGGGCGCGTCGGAGTCCTGCGTGATGACCCGCGTCTTCGCGCACGCCTCGTCGATGAGCTCCGCCTGGTTCACCCCGTCGATCGGGCTGATCGCGATCCCATCGATGCCGAGCGCGAGGAGGTCCTCGACGATGCGCTTCTGGTCGACGATCCCATTGGCCGGCATCTTCACGTCGCAGTCGACGTCGAAGTCGCGCGCGGCGGCCGCGACGCCCGCGGCGGCGATCGTCCAGAACGGATCGATGCCGTTGGTGACGAAGGCGAGGCGCGTGCGATCGCCCGCCTCGCCACCGCCGCAGCCGTGCACCGGGAGCAGGACGAGGAGGGCCGCCAGGAGCGAGCGTGAAGCGTGCATCGGGGAATCTCGGGACGTGGGACGGAGCGCGGGGAGGCAGGTTATCATCCCAGGATGACGATGGGTTCGCCTTCACTCCTGCGGCTCTCCCTGCTCGCCCTCGCGGGAGTGTTCCCATCCGAGGTCCGCGCGACGGGGCCCCAGGACGACGGGCCCGACTCGGCGGGCGACGAGGCCGCGGCGTTCTTCGCGGAGGACGTCTTCCCGGTCCTCGCGGGCGAGTGTTTCCGATGCCATGGCGGCCGGAAACGGATCCGCGGCGGGCTGACGCTCACGAGCCGGGCGGGCGTCCTCGCGGGCGGCGATACGGGCCCCGCGCTGGACCTCGAGTCGCCGCGGGACAGCCGGCTCCTCGCGATGATCAGCTACCGCGACGAGGACCACGAGATGCCCCCGGAGGGCAAGCTCGACGCCGAAGACATCGCGACGCTCACGCGCTGGGTCCAGATGGGCGCGCCCTGGAGCGAAGCGGTCGAGATCGTCGTGGACGATTCCTCCGGTGATGACGGAGATGAGGCGCAGGAGCCCTGGGGCTACGGCCCGCTCGCACGACCGGATGTGCCGGCCGTACGGGATCCGACCTGGGGGCGGAACCCGATCGACGCATTCCTGCTCGCCGCGCTCGAGCGGCGCGGCCTCGAGCCCGCTCCCCCCGCGAACAAGATGTCGCTCGTGCGCCGCGCAACGTACGACCTGACCGGCCTCCCGCCGACGCCCGCGGAGGTCGACGCGTTCCTTGCCGACGCGCGTCCGGTCGCCTACGACGCGCTGATCGAGCGCCTGCTCGCTTCCCCGCACTACGGCGAGAAGTGGGCTCGCCACTGGCTCGACCTCGTGCGCTTTGCTGAGACGAACGGCTTCGAGCGCGACACGGACAAGCCGTTCATCTGGCGCTACCGCGACTACGTGATCGAGGCGTTCAACGCGGACAAGCCCTACGACCAGTTCATTCGCGAGCAACTCGCCGGCGACGAGCTCGACGAGGTGACGCCCGAGACGCTCGTCGCCACCGGTTTCACGCGCCTGATGCAGTGGGACGACGAGCCGGGACAGGGCGTGCTCCAGGCGCGCTACGATACGCTCGACGACCTCGTTTCGACCACGAGCCAGGTGTTCCTCGGCATCACCATGGGCTGCGCGCGCTGCCACGACCACAAGCGGGACGACATCCCGCAGGCGGACTACTACAGCTTCATGGCGTTCTTCCACGGCCTGACCGACATCGAGGTCCGCGGACCGCTGACGGAGATCCCCACCGCGGAGGAGCGGCTCGCGTACGAGCGCGAGGTCGCCGAGCGGGACGTCGAGCGCGCGCGCCTCGAAGCTCGGCTGCGCGGGCTGGAGGCGGATCTTCGCGCACGGCTGCGCGAGTTGGACGCACTCCCGCCGGCGCTGACCGGGCTCGAGGTCCGCGTCTATCGCGGCGCATGGGACAAGCTGCCCGACTTCGACGCGCTCCAGCCCGAGTCGACGAGCGCGCTCCCGGAGGGCTTCTTCGAACGGCCATCCGTGACGCTCGAGGACGCTGTCGGGTTCGTGTTCGAGGGCACGCTCGCGGTCCCCGAAGACGGCGAGTATCGCTTCGTGCTCGAGACCGGGGGCGGCGCGCGGCTCTCGGTCGCGGGTGTCACGGTCGTCGATCAGGACGCCGGCGGCCGGGCGGGCGCACTGCGCGCCGGAACGCTCGCCCTCGCGCGGGGTACCGTGACCGTGCGCCTCGACACCTTCGAGGGCGGGGACAGCCACGGACTGCGCGTGTGGTGGAGCCGCGCGGAGCCGACGAGCTGGCGCTACACGTTCGAGGATCCGGGCCCGGGCTGGACCGCTCCCGAGTTCGACGACTTGGCCTGGGCCGCCGGCCCGGGCGGCTTCGGGACCGCCGAGACGCCGGGCGCCGAGGTCGGGACGGAGTGGTCGGGCGCGGGCGTCTGGCTGCGGCGCGAGTTCTCGTGGGACGCGCGCGATGCGGCGTCGTTCACTTTCGTCGGACATCACGACGGGGAGCTCGAGGTGTGGGTGAATGGAGCGCGCGCGCTCCACCGCGAAGGATTCCTGAAGCGCTACCGGGAGCTCGCGCCGGATGCGGACCTCGCCGGCGTCCTGCGCGAGGGCGCGAACACGCTCGCCGTCCGATGCTCCAATCGCGTGGGCGGACAGTACGTCCACGTGACGCCGGTGCGGCGCGAGGAGCTCGGGCGCGCGCGGCCCGTGGAGCTCGCCTTCGGCCGCATGCCGCTCTCCGTCGAAGCGGCCCTCGGCGTGCGCCGGGACGCGCGCGAGTGGCTCGAGGAGCGCGGCGCCGAGGTGTGGAGCGCCGGGGAGCTCGCCGAGTGGCGGGACCTGCGCGACCGGTTGCAGCGCGCGAAGCAGCGCGAGATCCCGATCCCGCGCGCTTTCACCGCCCGGGAGCACGGCGCGGACGTCCCTGTACTCCACGTGCACGTCCGCGGCAACGCCGCCGTACCCGGCGCGGAGGTCGTGCCCGCGTTCCCGGCGATGCTCGACCCGCCACTCGCCAGAGTCCCGGAGCCCGCGCCGGGCGCGAAGTCCTCGGGCCGCCGGCGCGTGCTCGCCGAGTGGATCGCGAGCTCCGAGAACCCGATGACCGCGCGGGTCATGGCCAATCGACTGTGGCAGTACCACTTCGGGCGCGGGATCGTGCGCACGCCGAACGACTTCGGCGGCCTCGGCGGGGGCTCGACGAACCCTGAGCTGCTCGACTGGCTCGCGGCCGAATTCGTCGAGCGCGGCTGGAGCCTCAAGGCGATGCACCGGCTGATCATGAGCTCGAGCGCGTACCGCATGTCGACGCGTGAGGACCCGCTCGCGCTGGAGATCGATCCCGCCAACGACCTCTGGTGGCGCTTCGACCTGCGCCGGCTCACCGCGGAGGAGCTGCGCGACACGATGATCGCCATGACCGGCCGTCTCAATCCGAAGATGAGCGGGCCGAGCTTCTTCTCGCGGATGCCCGCCGACGCGCTCGCCACGTCGTCGACTCCAGACAGCGTCTGGGGCACCTCGCCTGTCGAAGAGACCATGCGGCGCAGTGTCTACATCAAGGTCAAACGCTCGCTGACGACACCGATCCTCGCGCGGTTCGACGTCGCCGACACGGACTCGAGCTGCGCCGTGCGCTTCGCGACGACGCAGCCGACCCAGGCGCTCACGATGCTGAACGGGGAGTTCGTGCGCGAGATGGCGGCGCTGTTCGCGGACCGGCTGCGCGCGGAAGCCGGCGCCGACCCCACGGATCAAGTGCGGCTCGCGCTGCGCCTCGCGCTCGGCCGCGAGGCGCGCGCGGACGAGGTCGCGAGCCACGCGCGCTTCATCGAAGAGCTGCGCTCCGATACTTCAGACGGGGACGCGGTCGACGCGCTCGCCGATTTCTGCTTGGTGACGCTGAACCTGAACGAGCTCGCCTACGTAGACTGACCAGGGACACGACCATGGACGACCCACACGACGACGGCCGGATCGACCCGCGCCACTCGCACACACGCCGCGCGGTCCTGCGTCACATGGGCGGGGCCCTCGCGGCCGTGCCGCTCGCCGGGGCAGCCTCGGCGGCGGCCTTCATCGACGGCCTCGCGGACCGGGCCGACGGCCGCGGTTTCGTGAACCCGCTCGCCCCGAAGCAGCCGCACTTCACCCCCAGGGCGAAGAGCGTCATCTTCCTCTTCATGTACGGCGGGCCGAGCCAGGTCGACACCTTCGACTACAAGCCGAAGCTGTACGAGCTCGACGGCAAGACGATCCAGGTGAAGACCCGCGGCCGCGGGGGCTCGAAGAACGAGGGCCGCATCGTGGGTCCGAAGTGGAGCTTCCAGCAGCACGGCCAGTGCGGGCACTGGGTCTCCGAGCTCTTCCCGCACCTCGCGAAGCGCGTGGACGACATGACCTTCGTGCACTCGATGTACGCGGACTCGCCCATCCACGGCTCGGCGATGTTCATGATGAACTCGGGCCACCTCTTCAGCGGCAAGCCGTGCCTCGGATCCTGGGTGAACTACGGCCTCGGTTCCGTCAACGAGAACCTCCCGGGCTTCGTCGTGATGCTCGACGAGACCGGGGGGCCGATCTCGGGCGCCAAGAACTGGAGCAGCGGCTACATGCCCGCCTCCTACCAGGGCACGGTCGTGAAGGCGACCGGCACGCCGATCATGGACCTCGGCCTGCCGCCGGGCATGACGCGGAGGCGACTGCGGCGGCTCATCGACCAGATGCAGCGCTGGAACGCCGACCACCTCGCCCGGCACGACGGCAACACCGACCTCGCCGCGCGCATCGCGAGCTACGAGCTCGCCTTCAAGATGATGGACCACGCGCCCGAGGCCCTCGACCTCGAGGGGGAATCGGAGGCGACGAAGGCGCTCTACGGCCTCGACGAGGAGCGCACGGCCGACTTCGGGCGCAAGTGCCTGCTCGCGCGCCGCCTGGTCGAACGCGGCGTGCGCTTCGTCCAGATCTACTCAGGCGGCAACCACAACGACAACAACTGGGACGCGCACGGCGACCTGAAGCTCAACCATGACCGCCACGCCGGCCGCACCGACAAGCCGATCGCGGGCCTCCTCGCGGACCTGAAGCGCACGGGGCTGCTCGAGGAGACGCTGGTCGTCTGGACCGGCGAGTTCGGACGCCAGCCGACCGCGGAGTACGC
Organism: Planctomycetota bacterium; assembly: GCA_004357655.1. Taxonomy (GTDB): domain Bacteria; phylum Planctomycetota; class UBA1135; order UBA1135; genus N075bin59. The sequence continues at coordinate 2,003 of SMVQ01000119.1, read as the reverse complement.
GAAGGGCACGGGCCGCGACCACAACTCCTACGGCTTCACCCTATGGATGGCCGGCGGCGGCCTGAAGCCCGGGATCAGCGTGGGCGAGACCGACGAGCTCGGCAGCTCCGCCGTCGTCGACCGCTGCCACGTGAAGCACCTGCACGCGACGATCCTGCACCAGCTCGGCTTCGACCCGAACCGCCTCACGTATCGCTTCGGCGGTCTCGACCAACGGCTGGTCGGTGTCGAGGGCGCCGAACCGATCCGACAGATCATCGCCTGAGGGCGACGGGCCGCGGCCGCTACTTCCCGTCGGATTCCGGGACGGACTCGGGCTTCGGCTCCAGCTCGGACAGCGCGCGAACCTTCTCGCTCCACTCGCCGATATTGAGATCCTGCGTGAGGATCACGGCGACCTCCTCCACGATCAGAAGCGCCTCGCGCCGGTGCTCCGCCGACTCGAACGTTCCGACCCGGACGCGGAGACGCGTCGTGCCCTCGACGTGGCGCTCGACCCGAACCCGGTAAGCTTCACCCTCCATCACCCAGGCGGTGGCGTTGCGCGAGACCTGCTCGGGATCCGCATGGCCCAGCCGCCCCATCGCCTCCTCGGCCGCGGCCCACACTTCCTCGAGCTCCGCGCGGAAGTCGCGGGTCTCCTCGTTGCGCTTGTAGCGCACGTAGCCGATCCCCGCGGCGCCAGCGGCCACGGCGAGGCAACCCGACAGGGGCATCAGAGAGAGGACGAGGAGGACGGGCAGGGTGATGCGCATGAGGGTGGGCGAAGCCGGATCCACTTGCGGATACCAGCCCCGCAACCTCTCGGCGTCATTTGCGCCGCGGCTTGACTGAAACTGCCAGTAGACCCCCGGCGCCCCCCGCCGGTCGCTCCGAGGCGTCCTGCGCGAGGCTCGCGAGGAGCTCCATGAACGCCGCCCGGTCGATGGGCTTCGTGGCGAAATCATCGCAGCCCGCAGCGAGGCAGCGCTCGCGCTCCTCGGGCATCGTATGCGCGGTGAGCGCCACGATCAGCCCCGGATAGCCCTGATCGCGGAGCCGGCGCGTGGCATCGTAGCCGTCCAGGACGGGCATCTGCAGGTCCATGAAGACGACGTCGAAAGGCCTGCCCTGTGAAAAGGATTCCATGGCCTTGTCAAAGCCCACCTGGCCATTCTCCGCCTCCTCGACCTCGAGCCCCGCCTTCGTGAGGAGCCGGCAGATCAGGCGCCGGTTGACGGCGACGTCCTCGACCACGAGCGCGCGACCCTCGAAGGTCTGCGACTCCGACTCCGCCCGGGCGGGGAGCGGGGCATCCACGAAGTCGACGCAGCCCTCCACTTCGATGAAGGCTACTCCGTCGAGGTCGCCGGGATCGATCGTGAGGAGGAACCGGCTGCCGGCGCCCTCCTCGCTCTCGCACGTGAGATCGCCGCCGAGCATCCGCGCGAACGCGCGTGAGATCGACAGACCGAGCCCCGTGCCGCCGTACTCACGGGTCGTCGACGTGTCCGCCTGAACGAAGGGCTCGAACACCGAGTCGAGCTTGTCCGGGGCCATCCCGACGCCCGAGTCCCGGATCTCGAAGGCGAGGCGCTGCCCGCCACCGTCCGCCACGGACATCGTGAGCGTCAACTCGATCGCCCCGGACTCCGTGAACTTGACGGCGTTGCCGATCACGTTCAGGAGGATCTGTCGGAGCCGGGTCGGATCGGTCTCGATCATCTCCGGGATGGTTCCCACGCTCTGCACGTGCACCTCGAGCGCCTTCTCGTGCGCCTGCCCCTCCATCATCGCCACGGCTTCGGAGACGATCTTCGTCGGGGAGCACAACGTACGCTCCACCGGCATGCGGCCCGCTTCGATCCGCGAGACGTCGAGGATGTCGTTCATGACAGTGAGCAGGTGCTCGCCGTTGATACAGATGATCTCGAGGTGCCGGCGGAACTCGTCCACGCTCGTCTCCGGGTCCTTGCAGAGCTCCGCGTGCCCGAGGATCGCGGTCATCGGCGTGCGGATCTCGT
>SMVQ01000118.1 GCA_004357655.1 Planctomycetota bacterium | reverse complement strand
GCCGCGTCGCCGCAGACCTCGGGCATCGACGTGACGCAGCTCGTCACGACCGGCGTACCGCACGCCATCGACTCGAGCGGCGGCAGGCCGAAGCCCTCGTTCAGGCTGGCCCACATGAAGACGTCGGCCTGGGAGTAGAGCCGCGCGAGCTCCGCCTCGCTCGCCGCGCCGAGCCACTGCACGCGGTCCTTGACCGGCGAACGCTCGAGCTCAGCTTCGAAGATCTCACTGCCGTAGCCCCTGGGACCGGCGATGACCCAGCGGTGGGGGAAGCCCTCCTTCACGATCCGCTCGAACGCCGCGAGCATGCGCAGGTGGTTCTTGCGCGCGTCGACGCGCGACACGGTGAGCAGGAAGGGCTCCTTCGCCTTCGGGAAACCCTCGGGCGGCAGGTGGCGCACGATGTGGTCGCAGCCGAGCGAGGTCACCGTCACGCGTCCGGGGTGGGCGCCGAGGGACATGACGACCTCCGCCCCGACGAACTCCGTGGGGACAAGGATGCGCGTGGCGCGTTGGACCATCGCCTTCGCCACCGCGGTCATGCGCGCCGCCGCCTCGGGGTCCATGTAGCCCGCGTCGATGGTGTAGATGCAGTCGAAGATCGTCGCGACCTCCCGCGCCTCGCGCACGTGCAGCAGGTTCGGCTGCGTGTGGTGGTAGACCGCACAGCCGCCGACGAGATCGTCCACGCCCTTGCCCAGCTTGTCGAGCATCCATGGGATCCAGCGCGAAGGCATGCGCAGCCGGACGAGTTCCGCGCGCGAGCCGTGCACGCCGAGCTCCTCGCGGCCGAAGCGCGCGCCGGCGAGCGTGTAGCCGAAGAGGCCGAGGCTCGAATCGAAGCCAATGTCGACGAACGCGCGCACGAGCTCGCGCGTGTAGCGGCCGATGCCCTCGCGGTTGACGAGGGCGGGGCGGTAGTCGAGGCCGACTCTCAACGGCGCGGGGTGTTGTTCATGGGAGTCACGACGCGGACAGCGCGGAGGATACCGTCGCGCCGAGGAGGAACAGCGCGGGCCCGCCCAACCACGCCCACGGGCGGGAGCGGAGCGGGTGGGCGCCGACGCGCGCGAGCACCATCGCAGCGCCGAGGACGACGGCGATTTCGGTAGCGAGGGTCGCGGCCGCGGCGCCCTCGATGCCCATGCGGGGTACGAGCGCCGAGTTCCCGATCAGGTTGACGGCGAGTCCCGCGGCCGCGACGCCGAGGACGCCGCGCGCGCGTCCCGACGCGACGACCGCCGTCAGGAAGGTCGCGCCGACGTACACGGCGAGGCACGCGAGGAGCAGCCAGCGCAGGGTGTCGCCGGCCGCGGCGAAGCCCGCCCCGAAGAGCGCCAGCAGTGGTTCGCAGAAGCCCCACAAGAGGCCCAGGGCGAGCCCGGCGAGGGCGAACAGCGGCTGCGCGAGTCGTGCCGCGGCGACACCGAGCCGTCCCGCCGCGTGCTCGCGCGTCAGCCAGGGCAGCGCGGCGAGCGGCGCGAACACGGCGACCATGATCCCGAACGACATGATTCGCACGGCGACGTTGTAGTGCCCGACCGCCGTGGCGCCCTCGATCCCGCGCACGAAGAGGTTATCGATGTAGAAGTAGGTCTGCTGGCAGAGGCCCGCGAGGCCGATGGGCAGAGCGTTCCTGAGGAACGGCCGCAGGGGCGCGACTGGACCGACGCGGCGGGGGAGGTGCGACCGCGAGGCGAGGTGCAGGAGCAGGTTCCCGATCGCGCTCCCCATGGCGATCGCGACGAGGAAGAGCTCCGGCGCGCGCACGCCCGCGGCGAGGAATGCGACGACGAACGCGAGGCTTGCACCGCTCGCGACCGCCCGCACGACCACGGGCTTCGCCCACGCGATCCGGTTCTTGAAGACGATCGTCGACAGCTCCAAGACGTGCGTCAAGGGGTAGAGGCTCGCGACGAGGATCCACACGGCGCCGGGCTCGCCCGCGAGGAACGCGCCGGAGCCCACGGCGAGCACGCCGATCACCCCCGTGGCGAGTCGGATCCTCCGCGCCGCACCGAGCATCGGCGCCACGGCCTGCGGGTCGTCCGCGGTGCGTTGCACGAGCACCTGCCCCGTGCCCAGGTCGACGAAGCTGTCGAGCACCATGAAGAGCGCGAGGTAGAACGTGAAGCGTCCGAACCCGTCGCCCGCGAGGCGCTGCGCGAGCAGGAAGAGCGTGGCCAGCGTGCACGCGGACCCGAACAGGCGCCCGAGCACGAGCAGGCCCGTACCCGACCAGACGCGGCGCGGGACGTGCGCGATCACGCCTCTGCCAGTGCGCTCCGCAGCCGCTCCGCGACGACCGCCGTGAACCCGGTCATCGACAGGCTGCCGCGGCCGGCCGCCTGTTCCCCGATGTGGCGCGGCAAGTTCGCCAGCGCCAGGAGCGCGGCGGACGGATGGCAGGCGTGCTTGCCCGCGATGCCTGGCGCGGAGCCCCCGGCGGGGTCGAACATCGCGCGCGTGACCTCGCCGTCCGCGTCGAACGCGTACGCGGCGTTGTCCCCGAGGCCGACCGGGCCGATCAGGCCGCAGGCCGCGTCGGAGAGGAACTCGCCGTACTCGTCGGGGCACACGATGACGGTGTGGACGCTGCGCGAGAGTTCGGCGGAGATCCCGTCACCGAGCAATTCGACGGTCGGGTTGCTGCTCATCTGGACTGCAAGTACGGTCCCGGACGGGTTATAAGAGCGTCCCGCCGCGAGCTCGAGGCAAACAGCATAGCGGCGCCCCGTCGTGATCGCACCCCCCGAGCCGTCGGATCCCGCGCGCATCGAATCGCTTGCGCGGCGGCGATCATGGTCGCGATCGTGGTCGCGATCCTGGTCGCGATCATGGTGAAGAGCGCATCGGAACAACCCGTGCTCGCGTACGCGAGCATCGAAGGCGAGGACGTCCTCCTGCGTCCCGTGCTGGCGACCGACGCGGATGCGGCGTATCCCCTGATCCACGAGCGCCCGGAGGTGCTCGACTGGCTCGTCTGGCAGGGACCCGACACGGTCGACGTCCTGCGCGACGCGTACGGCCAGTGGATCAAGTCGAGCGACAACGGTCACGACTACCAGTTCGCCGTCATCGAGACCAGGACGGGCGCCTTCGCCGGCACGATCTGTCTGCGTTTCGTCGACCATCCCTTCGTCGGCGACATCGGCTATTGGCTCGGCCGGCCGTTCTGGGGGAGCGGGCTCATGACCGAGGCCGTGTTCCTCGTCGGGCACCTGGCCGTGAGCCGCCTCGCGGCGAAGAAGCTCTTCGCGGAGGTGTTCCTCGGCAACGACCGCTCGTGCCGCGTGCTCGAGAAGAACGGGTACGAGCGCTCGGCCGACTCGCACCCGCGGGTCATCGAAGGCCGGCCGGATCGCGAGGAGTGGGCGTACGAGCTCGCGCGCGAGCGCTACCTGGAACTGGCCGACGGACGCGCGGGACGGATCGAGACGACGGTGCGGCTGGCCCCCTGACCGGGGGACCGGCTGGAGCCAGGACCGACCGAATGGGGCGCGAGCGCCCGATTCACGAGCAACCGCGGCCGACTCGGGCTATAGAAGGGGGCGGAGCCGGCGTGAAGCCGGCTCCTTCCGACCTCTCGGACCTGGCCGCCTGCCCGCCGCTGTCTGCTGATCGGCCCTGGCGTTATTCTTCCACCTGACGACACCCGAGAGTTCGACCCGATGACTCAAGCACGATCGAGCACCTTGCTCTTCGTCTTTCTCCTGGTCGCCGGCGGCGGCGGCGCGGCGGCATGGTTCGCCATGGGCATGGACGACGGCGCGCCGGGCCCCGTTGCGATCACGCCACGCATGCCTGAACCCGGGCCCGTGGTCGCGTCGAGCGACCCGCCCGATCTCGAGCAACCGCCCGAGCGCGTGGACCCGCAGGCAGCCTTCGCGACGACGGTGGACTCACCGCTCCGGCTCACGCTCTCGCTCGTGCAACGGGCCGCCTTCGAGAAGCGCGACGACATCGTGGCGCCCGGCAGTGGTGCGGCGGCGCGTCTCCGCGGGTTCGTCGGCGGGATGGACGGCGCGGGCGTGCAGGCGACCGTGACGTTCGTCGGTGGGCCGAACGAGGGGCGCATCCTCCATTGCGACGCGGAGGGGAGCTATCACGCCGGCAATCTCTACCCGGGACTCTCGATCGCGGTGATCGAGACGCCGACGGGGCGCAAGGCGATGCGCGAGGTGCGACTGCGCAACCACACGGAGCAAGTGCTCTCCGTCGCCTTCGCGCGTCCGGCCACCGTGTACGGCATCGTCAAGGACAGGTCGGGCGTGCCGCTCGAGGGCGCGACCGTGATGATGGACGGGCGGCGCACGTTCACGGACGACCTCGGCGAGTTCTACTTCCCCGAGATGGCGTCCGGCAAGGCGCTCACCATCGTCGAGAAGCCCGGGTACACGCGCTACCGCGAGATCGTCCCCATTCCAGCGGCGCGCGTCGTCACGAAGAACACGCTCGAGTTCCATCTCGACCTCGGAGCGAGCCTCGAGGTCACGATTCAGGAGAACATCGGCTCGCGCGAGCCGGCGCTGCTCTTCCTGTTCCCCGGGAGCGGACAGCGTGTGAACACGGCGCGCGGTCAGCGCACCTACCCCTGGCACCTCGTGAGCCCGGTCGAGATCTACCCCGGAGCGACGACGCTCATCGAGGGTCTGCCGGAAGGGCGCGTGTACCTCGCCCTGTTTCACAGCGGGGCGATCGCGGAGCCGCGCCAGCAGGTCGTGAAACTGAACGCCGGGAAGCGTACGTCCAAGGTCCTGCATCTCATGCCCGCCCCGCAGATCAGGGGCCGTGTCGTGCGGGAGGGCTTGCCCGTGCGCGATGCGCGCGTCGTGCTGGAGGCGCCGAACCTGATCGACGCCAGCCTGAAGGCCGTCCAGCGCCCGCCCGGCTTCGAGGAGGCGATGGTGTTCCCGCATCTTCCGGCCGGCCTGCAGAAAGTGCGGACCGACGTCGAGGGGCGGTTCGTGTTCACTTCGTTCCCGGGCATCTCCGCCGCGTTCTACCTCGCGGCCGTGTCGCCGGACGAGATGTGGCGCGGCAACCTCGTCGTCCAAGCCGGTGAGACGAATGCCGTCGTCGAGCTGAAGCGCGTGCCGGAGGTGCTCGCGAGCCTGACGGTCGGCCTGAAAGGGCGCTACCAGGGTCTGCCCGTGCGCGTCTGGGTCGAAGGCCGGGCGCGCGAGCCATTCGTGTTGCCCGGTAATCAGGAGCTCGTCATCGAAGGGCTCGAGTCGGGCACCTGGCGCGTCGAAGCGAGCTTCGAGGGCAAGCCGGTACTCGAGGGCAAGCTCGTCGTGCTGATGGGCAACGAGGCCGGCTTCGTCCCGCTCGTCCTGCCCCCGAAGGCGCTGCACGGGGCGCGCTGAGATTCTGGTCGGCCGAGTCAGGAGCGGATCAGGCGGCGTTGGCTGCACCGATGTCGAGTGATCCGCTCCGGACTTCGGCGTCAGCGGTCCTCGCCGGAGTAGCCCAGCCCTTGCAGGCGGCGCCTCGTCTCCTCGGCGTTCTCGAAGTCGAATTGCGTCGGTAGCGGCGTGGCGGAGGCCTCCCATGCGTCGAGCGCCGCGCGCAGCGCCGCGAGCCGCTGCGCTGCCCTGGGCCTCAGATCGTTGCGCAGGAGATCGTTCTGCTCGCGCGGATCGCGGCCCAGGTGGAAGAGCTGTTCGACCTTGTTGTAGCGCGAGCGCACGTACTTCCAGGGACCGTCGCGTACGCAGACGGGCTTCTCGCGATTCGTCCAGCCGTCCTCGCGCTCGGCCCGGAACGGCTGGGTTGCGCCCACGAACACCGGGCCGCGCTCGAATTCCAGGCCCTCCATCGCGGACACGAGGCTCACGCCCTCGCAACGTTGGGGGACCGGCACGGAGAGCAGCTCGCAGAGCGTCGGGAAGACGTCGATCGAGGATACGGGCTCGTTGACTTGCACGCCGGCGTAGCGTCCATCGGGGCAGTGGATGAGGAGCGGCACATGGACCGTAGTCTCGTACACCCAGAGCCCGTGATTCCAGAAGTCGTGGTGTTCCCAGAACGTCTCGCCGTGGTCGCCCACGACCACGATCAGGGTCTCGTCGTACAGCCCGCGTTCGCGCAGACCGTCCAGCAGCTTCCCGATGGCTGCGTCCATGTACGCCACCTCGCCCGCGTAGGCGTCGGCCAAGCGCTGGTCGAGCTCCGTCGGTTGTCCGACGCTCCCCACGAGTGCCTGCGCGAGACCCGAGAACCCGAACGCCATCAAGGGCGCGTGCCCGAACGCCTGCCCGGTCACCACCCGCTGGTGGGCGCTCGCCGCTGCCTCGAGGTCGTCGTTGTCGCTGGTCACCGGCGCGCCATCCGCCGAGTAGTCGCTGTCGAATGGAGCGGGCGGGGCGTACGGGTTGTGCGGATCGAAGTAGTGGGCGAAGAGGAAGAGGCGCTCCGCACTGTCGCCGACGCCGTCCAGGTGCGCGAGGAGGGCGGCGGTCACCTCCTCGGCGCTCCGTTCGTCCCGGTAGACGTCCGGAGCGCTCGGGTCGGCGAAATCCTCGTCGAAGTGCGCGAACCCCTGCCCGATGGCGAAGCGTTCGGCGATGGCGAAGGAGCCGATCGCGGCCGCGGTGTGGAAGCCTGCGTCGCGCAGCACCTCCGCCAGCATCACATTCGCCTCGTCCACGACGAATCCGTTGCGGATCACGCCATGCGTGTGGGGCCATGTGCCCGTCATGAGGGACGTGTGGGCTGCCAGGGTCGTTGTGGCGGCCGTATTGGCGTGCGCGAATTGCACGCCGGTGGCCGCGAGCTCGTCGAGGACCGGAGTCGCGACGCGACCGCCGTAGCACCCGATGTGATCCGCGCGCGTCGTGTCGAGGCTGATCAAGAGGAGGTGCCGGTAGGGCGGCGCCCCCGGGTCCTCCGCCCCGCAGGCGGCGGGGAGGGCGAGCAGCATCGAGGTGAGTGAAGGGTGGCGCATCGAAGGCGGCTCATCATGCCAGGCGTCGGTTTGCAGGCCCAGGTCCCGATTCCGCACGGACCTGGCTCCGGAGCGCCCGCGAGGTTGCTCTACGATAGGATGACCGCGCGCTGCGCTGGATGGGCAGCGTGCTTCAGAGAATCCGAGTCGAGCAAGAATGAGCATGGCAATGCGAGTGAGATGGTGTCTACGGGTGCTTCCGAAGTTCGCATTCCTGCTCGTCCTGCCGCCCCTGCAGGCGACCCAGAATGTCGACATCGATCGGTCGGAAGAGGCCCTCGTAGCCGCGAACGCCCGGCTCGCGGAGCTCCCGGAGGACGAGTCGGCCACCGACTGGCGCACAGCCATCCAGGAGCGGATTAGGCTCCTGAACGAGCTCCTCGCCACGCGCCGGGACCGGGACGCGCTGCCCACGGCCGAGTCTCTCGCGGCTCGTCTCGACGATGCGACGACGGCGGTCGAGGCCTTGATCGCGCAGCCTGAGTCGACCGTCGCCTTGACGGACGCGGCCGAGCTCACCGCATTCGAGCGAGCGGTCGGCAACGCGCAGGCGCGCGAGAAGGCCGCGGAGGCGGCACTGGCGGACTGCGAGACACGAAGGTCCGAGGGCGAGACCGAGCTGCAGGAGCTACCGCAGCGGTCGGCCGGGGCCGAAGCGCGCGGTTCCGTCGCCGTGGATCCGGACGCGAATGAGATCGGCGCGTATCGCGCTGCGACTGCGCGGCTCGAGCTCTCGGTCGCCAGAGAGCGCGATCTCCACCTCAACGCCGCGCGCGTCGGTTGGAAGAGCCTCGAGGACGCCCTCGCTGCCGAAGTGGAGCGGGCTCGGCTGGTGCGCACGGGTGCGCAAGCACGACTGGACCTGGCTCGCGAGCAGGCAACGCAACTGCGGAGCGACGAAGCGGAACGCGCACGTCAGAAGGCAGAGGCTTCCGCGCGCGAAGCGGCGCGCCAGCGCGACCCGCTCGAGCGGTTCCGGCTCGAGATGGATGCTGAAGTCGCGGCGACGCACGCGG
>SMVQ01000117.1 GCA_004357655.1 Planctomycetota bacterium | reverse complement strand
TCACGCGCAAGCCCCGCAGGAACGCGTCGACGAGGCCCGCGCACGCCCGCGGTCGCTCCAGGGGGACGGGGTGGTCGGCGCGGCGCACGACGAAACACTCGGCGTCGCGGAATCGGGCCGCGACCGCGCGGCATCGCTCCGGTGTCGTGAGGCTGTCGTGCTCGCCGGTGAACGCGAGCGTGCGCACGACGGGCGCGGCGCCGCTCTGCAGCTTCGGGTGCCGCCGCAGGCGGTCGGCGTTCGCGCGGAAGTGGGCGGTGTCGAGTGGCGTCATGCGCCTGGCCGTGCGCCGCAAGATGCGCTCGGCGGGCGCGAAATTCTCGATCTCGCCCCGGTGTTCGGTGGGACGCCGAGGTGTGAGGCGACCCCTGCGTTCGAGCGCTGGTCGAGGAGCCGCAGCACGAGCACGCGGCGCTTGTCGGCGGTCATCCCCGCGAGCACCGTTTCGATCCGCCCGTGAACCTCGCGCTCATCGAGGCGCGTCACGACGCCGCGCGTGGGATCGGGCACTCGCTCCGGCGCGCCTCGGACTCCGAGCCGCTCGCGAGCGACCGTAGTCGGCGCCGGAGGTGCGCGAGGCAGAGATTCGCCGACGTCATGGAGAGGAACGCGACGAAGCTGGGAGCGCACCGGCCGCCGCGCGGCTCGATGTCCCCGAGTCGCCGCAGCGCAACCGTCCAGGTGTCCGCGACGACGTCGTCGACGTCGGGATCGCCCGATGAGCGTCCCAGTCTGAGACGTACCTGTGCGCGCAGCAGCGGATCGAGGTGCGTCACGAGCCATGAGAGCGCCGCACCGTCGCCGTCGAGGGCGCGGCGGACCTGGAGCGAGGTCGCGTCGAGGTCTTCCGGGGAGTGCGGGGTGCTCACGGTCTCGCGCGGATCGGGTGGCTGGCCGGGGGCTGCGCGCTGCGCCAGTCGCGCATTACTGCTCCAAGCATCGAGTCAGCCAGGGTGCGACCACGGCGACCATCCGCGCGCGGCTCTCTCCGGTGAACGAATGGTCCGCGCCCGGCAGCTCGATCAACTTGGAATGTCCGGCCGACGCGGCGTGCGCGTCGCGTGAGTGTTGGACGGGCACGATGTCGTCCTCGGTCCCGTGCACGAGCAACCAGGGCACGTGCACTCCAGGCACCGCTCCCAGCACGGAACCGAGGCCCTCGAGGTCCGCCATGAAATTCGCGCTCAACGGACAGTGCGGCTTGTCGAGCATCGGCTCGCCCGCGCGCAGGTGGCCGAACATCCGCTGTGCGAACTCGGCGGTGTGGGCGATCGCGGCCAGGGAGACGAGCCCATGGATGCGGTCGTCGGCCGCGGCGCAGAGGAGGCCGATGGCGCCGCCCATGCTGTGCCCGACGTAGGCGACGTGTCGTTCCGGCAGCGCGTCCAGTACGGCGCGCAGGTCCTCGACTCCCTTGGTGATCGTGGCATCCTCGAATCGGCCCTCGGACTCGCCGTTGCCGGCGAAGCTGATGCGCATCGAGGCGATGCCCTCGTTGCGCAGCGCGATTGACAAGGCGTGCGACCACGGCCGATCCTTGTCGGAAGTGACGCCGTGTCCGAGGACGACGAGCTCGCGGCGGTCCGGGTCGCCGGGCTCGAAGGAGTAGGCGAGGCGCTCACCCCATCGATTCCTGATCGTGGATTCCATTCTGGACAGGACCGACCGTGCGCTGCCCGGTTCAGCGCTCGCCCGGGCGCCAGGCGGGCGCCCCTCTGCGGCTTGGAGCTTCGGCCCGCGCTGCCTCCATGCGCCCCACGCGCTCGTCGAAGACCGCGCGGCCGAAAGCATCCGGATCGTAATTCTGGCCCGCCCAATCGCGCATCGTCTCGTGTTCCTCGTGGAGCGGGTCGGCGAGGATCGCGAGGAGATTCTCCAGTCCCGGCGGCCCGCCGCAATCCTCCGGCGGAGCGGCGCGTGCCCCCCCTATGAGACGCGGGCGCTGCGGCGGGTCCGGGAGGATCGCTTCCACGACGACGTCGTGCCGCCAGGAGTCGCCGAAGTCGTACTCCCACACGAGCCGGTCACCCACGCGGGGCAGGACGTCGGAGAGGAGTGTGCGCCGCTCGCTCTCCTTCTCGACCTCGCGTTTGCCTTCCGGAACGAAGGCGTGCAAGTGCGTGTCCGACCAGCCGAACGCGAGAATCAGAGCCTCGTGAAGGTCCTCGAGTGTGAAACGGCTGGGCAGCTCGAGGTGGCGCCAGATCGGGGGCTGAACGTCTTGCAGTGCGATGCGCAGGCGGTGCGTGCCCCCGCTCCGACCGGGATCCGGGAGCAGCGCGAGCCGGCGCGACCGCTCGAAGAGCAGGACTTCGGCGCACTGCGCCGCCATGGAGAGGTCCGGTCGCCCGCCGCCGTGGAGGGCGAACGTGGAGTGGAGCGTCGAGAGTGTGTCGGCGTCACCCTTCGTCAGGTACCGACCTCTGGCGAACTGGAAGACGATGCAGCGCGCCGCGGCGACGAATTCGGAGCGCGAACCCGAGATCCGCACGAAGCCTGCCGGGAGCGGCATGGCGTTGGCGAGGAGCCGCAACGCTGGAGCGGTGAGGTGTGGGAGTCGGAGCAGCCGGAGGTGTTCTTTGTTCCGCAGTCGGAGCATGTACGTGGTCGGCGTGAGGTCTTCGATGCTCACGACTGTGCTGCGCGCGACGCTGTCGAACGGGGTCCCGAGCCAACCCGAGATCGTGCCTGAATCCCCGCAGCGGGGGCAGTTCCACTGGACCAGGTCGCCGTCGTCCAGGCGCGCGGTCACGTCGGACTTGCACGGGCGGTTGCCGGGTCGGCGACGGCAGGGGACGCGGGTGTCCACCATCACGCCGGAGCGGGCCGCGCTCACGGCGGCGGTGATGCGACCGAGGTAGAGTCCGATCGTACGCTCCTCCCGCGGTACGCGGATCGAGAGGTCGTCGCCATCGAGGTAGTCCCGCAGGTCGGCGACGAGGTGGGGGTAGCGCGTGACCGACGGGACGAGGTGCTCGTCCACGCTCCGCCGTGCAGTGCCGACGTGCGCGATGGCGCCGTCGATGCGCTCCTCGAGGAGCGCGCGCAACTCGCCGGCGAGGTCCTCCGTCGGCGTGGCGGCGACGAGCAACCCGTCGGCTACGAACAGCAGGGCGCGCTCCTGGCGCGCTCCGCCTTCCGGACGCAGCCACGTCCACTGCCCCGTGCCACTCGGCTCGAAGTCCGGTGCTCCACTCGCGAGGGTGCGCTCGAGAGCGTCCAGGTCGAGGACCCTGAACTTCGCGATCCAGCTCTCGAATGCACCCTGCTCCAATGACGTGTCCCCGTCCGCGCTGCAGCAACGCTCGAGCTCCTTGCCGCTGCCGCACGGACAGAGAATCTTGTCAGGGAATGCCATGGCCGGGCGCTCCAGCGTATCGCGTCCTGGCGCTGGAGTCGAAGCGGCGGGCCCTCAGGCCCGTTCAGGCCGCGGGCCAGAGCCAGCCGAAGGTACCGGCCGTGACGAGGCCGTACACGATCCCGTCGAAGACGTACTTCGCCGTGATCTTCCAGCTGACGCCCTTCCAGATGGAATCGACGATGCTGTTCATCGAGTAGCCGAGGATCGCAGCCGTGCCTGTCACGCGGAACACCATTCCTTGTGGACGTCCTCGATGGTCAGAACGGTAGGCGGAGGCAGGGAGAATAGTCGGAGGGGGCCCGAGCCCAAAATCACGAAACCCCACCGAGCGGGCGTCTACTCTCCCGGGTACCGCACGTCGAACTCCACGGCCTCCCCGCGCTCGCCCGCGAGCAGCGTCTCGTCCACGTACTCGGACTCGCCCGAGGCCACGCGCATGGCGTCCTCGAGCTGTCAATGCTTGTGCGCGGGCGCGGCGCCGTCGAGCGTGACGCGGCCCGTCACCGATCCCGGCCCGGCGACGACCGGCTCCAGGGGCAACAGCTCGACCGTTCGGAACTCCACGGGGTGGCTCTCGGCCTGCAGGGAGAGGTAGCCGCCGGAGAGAAGCCGCTCGGCGCCGGCCGCGAGCAGACGGCGGGCGTCGGCGTCGCTGTCGTCGAGCTGGGGCGCGCTGTACTCCAGCACGACCTCTCCGTCCATGACGTGCCGGATGATCTCGTGGCCCCGGACCTCGAGCTCCATCGTGACCCAGCGGTCGCCGTGGTAGGTCGCGGACGTCGAGTTCGTGCAGTGCCGGCGGATGAGCTCGCCCGCCATCACGACGTGCGTGCCGGGCGTGCACAGGTTGGCCGTCGTACGCGGATGCTCCCCGTCTCCGCCCAGCATCTGGGCCTCGATCGAGACGGGAAACTCCTGGTCTTTGGCCATGCTCGTGGGGGACTGGCCGTGGAGCATCACGCCGCTGTTGCGAAAGGCCCAGCCGGGTCCGCCCGGGCACTGTTCGCCGACGAAGCGGTACTCGACGCGCAACCGGTAGTCCGAGAACGGTGTGTCGAAGAACAGGTGCCCGAATCTGCCGCCGAACGATTCGTAGCCGTCGTACGCGACGCGCAGGATGCCGTCCTCGACCCGAAACGTGTTCGCGTAGTTGTCGTCCAGCTCGTAGCCCGTGATCTTCACGCGCCAGCCGTCGAGGTCGCGGCCGTTGAAGAGCGGGATCCAGGCCGGCGCCGGCGGAGGCTCCGCCACGGCGGGCGCGTCCGGTTCCGCATGGGGGGCGGCGCACGCGCCCAGAGCGAGCAGCAGAGCGAGCGCCATGGCGAAGGAGTGGAACTCTGAAGTATGGGTCATCACGGATCGGTGGCCGGGGTCGAAGGTGAAGGCCGGGTAACGGATCGCTCGCCGGCATCGCGGATGGCGGAGATCGGATAAGGTAGCTCGCGATGCCTGGTCGACGTCGAGTGAGCTCGCAGAGCAGCGGGGCGGGACTGCTCCTGCTGCTGCTTCTCGCGCCGCCGGTCGCGGCGGACGAGCTCGCGGACGCGGGCGGTCTGCTCGACACCGGGCGCTACCGCGAGTGCCTGCAGCAGGCGACCGCGAACGCCGCGGCAGACCCGACGGACGAAGCTTGGAGCCTCCTTCGACTGCGGGCGCTGCTCGCCGTGGGGGAGGTGGAGGCCGCCCGGGCGCACGTCGAGGCGGCGCTCGCCAAGCTCCCGCGGAGCATCCGCTTGCGACTGCTCGCGCGGGAGGTGTTTCTCCGTGACGGGGCGGCGGAGCGCGCGGACCAGATGCTGAGGGAGGTCGCGTTGCTCGGCAGGCGCTACTTCCGTACGTTCCGCGACGCGGCGAGCCGAGTGGTGATCGGGCGCGCGCGGCTGCTCCTCGGCGAGGACGCGAAGGCGGTGATGGACGGCTACTTCGTGCCGGCGAAACACGGAGCGCCGGAGCTCGTGGATCCCCGCATCGCGATCGCCGAGCTCGCGCTCGCGAAACACGACTACGCCCTCGCCGCCGAAGAGGCGCGCGCGGCGCTCGCGCTCGAGCCGGAGGCTGCGGACCACCAGCTCCTCCTGGCGCGCGCGCTCGGCTCGAGCGACCCGGAGGGCGCGGCGCATGCGCTCGGGCGCGCGCTCGCCCTCAATCCGTTCCAGCACGACGCGCTCCTGCTCGAGGCCGACCAGGGGATCGGCCGGGAGTCGTACGTGGCCGCGCGGGCGCACCTGGACCGCGTGTTGGCGATCGACCCCGGGCGGTGGGAAGCCTGGGCCTACCTCGCCGTGCTCGCGCACCTCGCAGGCGACGAGGCGCGCGAGCGCGAATGTCGCGCGACCGCGCTCGACCGTTGGCCGGAGAACCCGGGCGTCGACCACCTCATCGGGCGCGAGCTCTCGGAGAAGTATCGGTTCTCCGAAGGCGCCGCGCGCCAGCGTCGCGCGCTCGAGCTGGACCCGGAGTTCGGGCCGGCGCGCTTCCAGCTCGCGCAGGACCTGCTGCACCTCGGCGAGGAGCGCGAGGGCTGGCGGCTCGCGGACGAGGCCCTGCGCGCGGACGAGTACAACGTCGTGGCCTACAACCTGATGGTTCTCCACGACGTGCTCGCGGACTACGCGACGCTCGCGGGCGAGGGGTACGTCATTCGCATGGAAGCGCACGAGGCGGAGGTGTACGGCGCGCGCGTTCAGGAGCTCATGGCCGAGGCGTTGGGCGAGCTCTGCGCTCGGTACGAGCTCGAGCGTGAGCGGCCGACGATGCTGGAGCTCTTCGAGGAACAGAAGGACTTCGCCATCCGCACATTCGGGCTGCCCGGTGGCGAGGGTTTTCTCGGCGTCTGTTTCGGCGACCTGGTGACCATGAAGAGCCCGGCTTCGCAGGGCGAGCGTCCTTCGTGCTGGGAGGCGGTGCTGTGGCACGAGCTCTGCCACGTCGTGACGTTGAACAAGACGCGCAATCGGATGCCGCGGTGGCTGAGCGAGGGCATCTCGGTATGGGAAGAGCGCCGCCGCGACCCCGCGTGGGGTCAGACGATGAACCCGGAGTACCGGGCGAAGATCCTGGCGGGTGGCGCCACGCCGGTCAGTGCGCTCAGCAGCGCTTTTCTCAGCCCCGACGGGCAGCTCGGGCTGCAGTTCGCGTACTACGAGTCGTCGATGGTGGTCGAGTACCTCGTCGCGACGCACGGCTTCGAGACGCTCGTGGCGATCCTCGACGACCTCGGCGCCGGCGTGAGTCTCGACGCGTCGCTCACGGAGCGCTGCGGTACGCCCGCGGAGCTCGACGCGGCGTTCGCGGCCTGGTTCCGCGCGCTCGCCGAGTCCTTCGCGCCGGACGCGACGTGGGAGCCGATCGAACCCGAGCCTGCCGACCCGGACGCGTGGCTCGCGTGGGCTGTCGCGCACCCCAATCACGCCTTGGGACTGCAGCGTTGCGCGACGGCGCTCGTCGCGGCCGACCGAGCCGGCGAGGCGCGGCCGTTGCTCGAGCGCGCGGTCGAGCTGTGCCCGACGCTCGTGGGCGCGGGCAGCGCGTACCCGCTCCTCGCGCGGATCCTCGAAGAGTCGGGCGACGTCGAGCGCGAGCTCGAAGTCCTGCGGGCGTGGACCCGGCGCGATGCGGACACGCTGCCGGCGCGCCGCAGGCTCATGGAGTTGCTCGAGGCGCGGTCGGAGTGGGACGAGCTCGCCACCGTTGCGGCGGCCATGCTCGCCGTCCAGCCGACCATTCCCGCGGGCTACCGAACGCTCGCGCGCGCGGCCGAGGCGCTCGGCCACCCGGAGGGCACGCTCCGTTCGGGCCGCGCGCTGTTGGCCCTCGACCCCGTGGATCCAGCGGAAGTGCACCTCATGATCGCGCGGGCGTCGGCCGAGCTCGGCGACGAGGCGGGCGCGAAGCGCGCGGTGCTGCGCGCGCTCGAGGCGGCGCCGCGGTACCGCCCGGCCCACCGGCTGCTGCTCGAGCTCGTGGGCGCGCAGGGCGAGGCGGGCGACCGATGAGGTTCGCGCTCGTACTCGCGCTCGCCCCGTTCCTCCTCGCCCCGGCTTCGAATGGAGCCACTGCGCAACGACGATATCGGGGGTCCTACGGGCGGAGGGGCGTGCCCGCATGGAACCTGACCCCGGAGTTCGCGGCCGACGCATTCACGTTCGTGCGCGTTCGCTACGCCTCGCGCCGCAACCGCTGGAACCGCCTGGGCGACTGGGCGACCGACTATCCGGACAGCGACCTCAACTTCTCGTTTCGGCTCCAGCAGCTCACGTCGCTCGACGTCAATCCCAATGGGCTCGTGCTCGACCTCACGGATCCGCGCCTCTTCGACTACCCCTTCCTCTACATGATCGAGCCGGGCGAGCTCGTCTTCCGGTCGGCGGAGCTCGAGCCCCTGCGGCGCTATTGCGAGAACGGCGGCTTCCTCATGGTCGACGATTTCTGGGGCGAGGCGGAGTGGCTGAACTTCTACCGCCAATTCAAGCGCGTCTTCCCGCGCCGTGAACCGGTCGAGCTGCCGCTCAGCCACGAGATCTTCCACTGCGTGTACGACCTGAAGGAGAAGCCCCAGATCCCGAGCATCGGCGTGGCGCTCCGCGGGCGCTCCCAGGGCATCACGTGGGAGCGCCGTTACTCGGACACGCGCACGCCGCACTACCTGGCGATCCACGACGATCAAGGCCGGATCATGGTCCTCATCTGCTTCAACACGGACCTCGGCGACGGCTGGGAGCGCGAGGGCGAGGAGGAGTGGTACTTCCACGAATTCTCGGAGAAGAAGGCCTACCCCATGGGCATCAACATCGTGATGTACGCCCTGACCCATTGAGTTCACCTATCACGCAAATTCGGGACGGACCCTCGAGCATGACGAACGAAGAGACGAGCGCATTCGAACTGGAGCGGCGCGTCGTGGAGCAGGTGATGGAGAGCCGCGACCGGATCCACGTGGAGCTCTCGAAGGCGATCGTCGGCCAGCGCGCGGTCATCGAGCAACTGCTCATCAGCCTGTTCGCCGGCGGCCACTGTCTGCTCACGGGCGCGCCGGGGCTCGCGAAGACGTTGCTCGTGCGCAGCCTCGCGGCGATCTTCCACCTGGACTTCCAGCGCATCCAGTTCACGCCCGACCTCATGCCGGCGGACATCCTCGGCACCGAGATCCTGCACGAACAAGAGGGCGGCGAGCGCCGTCTCAAGTTCATCCGCGGCCCGATCTTCGCGAACGTCATCCTCGCCGACGAGATCAACCGCACGCCGCCCAAGACGCAGGCCGCCCTGCTGGAGGCGATGCAGGAGCATCAGGTGACGATCGCCGGCGAGACGCACATCCTCGACGCTCCGTTCTTCGTGCTCGCGACGCAGAACCCGATCGAGATGGAGGGCACCTACCCGTTGCCGGAGGCGCAGCTCGACCGCTTCCTGTTCAACGTCGTGCTCGACTACCTGCCGGAGGACGACGAGGTCGAGGTCATCCAGCGCACGACGTCCTCCACGTTGGAGCAGCCCCAGCCGCTCTTCAGCGGTGAGGATATCCTCGCCATCCACGAAGTCGTGCGCAAGGTGCCCGTCGCCGAGGAGGTCGTGCGCTACGCCGTGCGGCTCGCCGCGGCCAGCCGCCCGCATCGCGAAGGGTCGGCCGATTTCATCGATCGCTGGGTCAGCTGGGGCGCCGGGACGCGCGCCGCGCAGGCGCTCGTGCTGGGCGGCAAGGCGCGCGCGCTGCTCGAGGGCCGCAGCCACGTGACGATCGAGGACGTCCAGAGCCTTCTGCACTGCACGATGCGGCACCGGATCCTCGTCGGCTACCGCGCGGAGGCCGAGGGCGTGTCCGTCGAGCAGGTGATCGACCGGCTGCTGGAGCTCGTGCCCGTCGCTTGACCATGCGCGCGCGAGAGGTCGCAGAGCCGAAGAGTGCGAGGCCCGATCGGGTCGACTCGGAGGCACTCCTGCGGATCGAACCCTTGGAGCTGCGGGCGCGCGTCATCGTCGAGGGCTTCCTCACGGGCTTGCACCGCAGCCCCTACCACGGGTTCTCGTCGGAGTTCAGCGAGTACCGGCCGTACAGCCCTGGCGACGACCTGCGCTACCTCGACTGGAAGCTCCTGGCGCGCACCGATCGGTACTACATCAAGCGCTTCGAGGACGAGACCAACGTGCGCTGTCACCTGCTCGTCGACCTGAGCCGGTCGATGGCGTTCGGATCCACGCGCCGACCCAAGATCGAGTACGCGCGGACGCTCGCCGCGACGCTCGCGCGTTTCCTCACGGGCCAACGCGACGCCGTCGGTTTGATGACGTTCGCCGAGGACGTCGTCGAGCTCATTCCCCCGCGCCACCGGCCCGGACACCTCCAGCATCTGCTCGTCGCGCTCGAGCACGCGACCACCGGTGCGGAGACGGGGCTCACCGACGCCCTCACGCGCGCCGCCGGCTTGGTGCGCCAGCGCGGGATCGTCGTCCTCATCTCCGATCTGCTCGCGCCACTCGACGGCCTCGACCTCGCGTTCGGTCACCTGCGCGCCCGGGGCCAGGAGGTGATCGTGTTCCGCGTGCTCGATCCGGCGGAGGTGGAGTTTCCGTTCGAGCGCGCGTCGCTGTTCGAGGACCTCGAGACGGGCAAGACCTTCTACGTCGACCCCGCCACGGCGGGCGTGGAGTACCGCGCGCGCTTCGCCGAGCATCAACGCGGGCTCGAGCAGATCGCGGGCGACCAGGGCATCGACCTCGTGCAGTGGACGACGGATCGCCCGCTCGTCGAGTGCCTGTTCGAGTACGTGAACGCGCGCATGCGGCGCGGCCGGACGGTGCTGCGGCGGAGGAGCGGGGGAGCGCGCCGATGAGCCTGCTCTATCCACTGTTCCTCGCGGGCTTCGCGGCGGTCGCCCTGCCGATCGTCTTCCACATGATCCGGCGCGCACCGAGCGGGCGCACCGTGCTGCGGCCGAAGAGCGGGGGAGCGCACCGATGAGCCTGCTCTATCCACTGTTCCTCGCGGGCTTCGCGGCGGTCGCTCTGCCGATCGTCTTCCACATGATCCGGCGCGCACCGAGCGGGCGCACGTCGTTCAGCTCGCTCATGTTCCTGCGCACCTCGCCGCCACGACTCGCACGCCGCCAGCGACTGGATCAGCTTGTGCTGCTCGCCCTGCGCGCGCTGGCCCTCGCGCTACTGGCCTTCGCCTTCGCGCGCCCGTACTTCCGCGTGGCGGCACAGGTCGGCGCCGACGCGATGCTCGGGCCGCGCATCGCGCTCCTCGTCGATACGAGCGCGAGCATGCGTCGCACCGGGCTGTGGTCGGCCGCCGCAACCGAGGTCGAGGCCGTGCTCGCGGACGCGCCGCCGGACTCCGTCTTCGCGCTCGCAACGTTCGACCGCGGGCTTACGCACCACGTGCGCTTCGAGGAGACGCTCGGCCTCGATGACGAAACGGCGCGCGCACTCGTACGCGAGCGACTGGCGTCGAGCTCGCCGAGCTGGGCGGCGACCGACCTCGGTGGCGCGCTGGCGGCGCTCGTCGAGGAGCTCGAGGGCGCCGTGGCACCGGGGCGGACGACGCGCGTCGTGCTCGTCTCGGACGTGCAGGCGGGCAGCGACCTCGCGGCGCTCGAGGGCTACGACTGGCCGGTGGGCATCGAGCTCGAGGTCCGGTCGCTGCGCGCCGCGGGCGGCAACGCGAGCTTGCACCCCGTCCCGCGGGCGGCGAATCGTGACGATGACGCGCTCTGGGTCCGGGTCGCGAGCGGCGCGGACTCGGTCACGGACCGCTTCCAGCTCCAGTGGTCGTCGGCCGTGGGCGAAGCCGTCGGCGAAGCGAAGACGATCGCCTGTCCGCCGGGCGAAACGCGCGTCGTGCGCGCGCCCGCGCGTCCCTTGGCTGCGGACGGCGCGGACATCGACCGGCTCGTCCTCACGGGCGACGCGAATCCGTTCGACAACGTCTGGCTCGACCGCGAAGCCGTCGCCGCGCCGGTCGTCGTGCCCTTTCTCGTTGCCCTGGACGGGGCCGTGGACAGCACCGGGCGCGGACTCGAGTTCTTCCTCGAGCGGATCTTCGAGGGCACCGACGGCGCGATCACGCTCGCGCCGCAAGCCGCTGCGCGCGCCCCCCGCCTCGACGCGGCGAAGAATCCGCTCGTGCTGTTCGAGCTCGCCGGCAGCGCCGTGCCGCCGTACGCGATCCTCGACGCGTGCGTGCGACATGCCGCCGCGGGCGGCGTGGTCCTGGCCGTGGTCGCGGTGGGGGGTGATGACGGGCGTGATGACGGATCACTGGCGGCGGCGACCCGCGTGCTGCGCGTGCTCCTCGCCGAGCCGCGGCTCGAGCTCCGCGAGGCGCCCACGGCACCGGACGGCTTCGCGCTCCTCGGGGAGATCGACTTCGCGCACCCGTTGTTCGCGCCGTTCTCCGACCCGCGCTTCAGCGACTTCACGAAGATCCGGTTCTGGCGCCACCGCGTCCTGGAGCTACCGCCGACAGGCCGGCCCGAATCGGCTCCGCGGGTCCTCGCGCGCTTCGACGACGGCGCGCCTTTCCTCGTCGAACGCATGGTTGGTCCGGGCCGAATTCTCGTCGTCACCAGCGGCTGGGGCGCCGATGACAGCGACTTCGCGCTCTCCTCGAAGTTCGCTCCGCTCGTGCTCGGCATGCTCCGTCTCGGGGCCGGGCCCGACCTCGCCGCGGCGACCTTCCACGTCGGTGACCGCGTCCCGCTCCCGCCCGCGGGGCCGGCGGGCACGCGGACCGTGCGCCGTCCCGACGGGACGACGGTGACGATCCCGCCCGACGCCTCGGCGTTCACGGCTACGGAGTCGCCCGGGCACTACGCGCTCGAAGACGCGGGCCGCTCGACGCCGTTCACGATTCGCATCGACCCGCGCGAGAGTCGCGTCGAGCCGCTGGACGCGGACCGGCTCGCGCGGCTCGGCGTTCCGATCGCCACGCCCCGCGCGAGCGATCCCGAGGCGACGCGTCAGGAGCAGAGCGCGGAGCTGGAGCAGCGCCAGCAGCTCTGGCGCTTCCTGATCGTCCTCGCCCTGGGCGTTCTCATGGTCGAAACCGTGTGGGCTGGTAGGCTGGCCCGCAGGTCGGTCACCCCGGTGAATTGAGGGATTCATGGAGCTGCGACTACGACGCCATCTCGAACGTGTCGATGAACGCCTCGCGCGCGTCGGGTGCGAGCGTGCCACGGCGATCGTCTGGATCGCCTTCGCCGTCCTCGCGCTAGCGCTGCACGCCGCGCGTGGTATCACCGGCTGGCCGGTGACCGTGACCGCGGGCGTCCTCCTCGCACTCGGCGTGGTCTGCGTGTTGGGCTTGCGCCGCTTCGTCGCTCGCCGCCGGCGCGCGCCGATGACGGTGGCGCGCCTGGTCGAGCAGCGCTTCCCGGACCTCGACACGTCGCTACTCGCGGCGGCGGAGCTCGAACCCGACCTCCCGGGCGGCCAGTACGGATTCCTCGCGCGGCGCCTCGTGGACGACGTGATGCGGAAAGCGCGCCACCAGCATTGGGCCGAGGAGGTCGGGAGCGCGCGTCTCCCCGCGGTGCGCGGGCTCCACGTCGCCGGGGTGCTCGCGTTCGCGGCGTCGCTCGCGCTGCTCTTCTGCGCTGAGAGGATCGTGCCCGGGGCTTCGCCCGCGGAGCGCGCCGGCACGACGCCGGGCGCGGCGGTCGTCGTCCTGCCCGGCGACGTGGAGATCGAGGCTGGCCGCAGCGTCCTCGTGACGGCGGAGTTCGATCCGTCGCGCGTACCCGGTGCGGCGGAGCTCGTCTACCGACCGGATGGTGGCGAGCCCGAGCGCGCGCCGATGTCCCGCAGCCTCGACGATCCGGTGTTCGGCGCGCGGCTGGCAACCATTCGCGAACACCTCACCTATCACGTCGAATGGCGCGGCGGGGCGACGCGCACGTACCGCTTGACCGTGTTCGAGCGACCCGAGCTCGTGCGCGCGGACGTCGTGCTGCGCTACCCCGAGTACACCGGCCGCGCGGAGCGCCGGATCGAGGACACGCGCCGCATCACGGCGCCCGAAGGGACGTGGGCGACCGTCGTCTGCCGCTTGAACAAGGCTGTCGTGGAAGCGACGTTCACGGACGAGGCGACGGGGGCGGCGACGCCGCTCGTCGTGGATCCGGCGAATGCGCTCGAGCGCAGCGCCACCTTCCAGCTCACGCGGTCGATGCGCATTGTGCTCACCCTCGTCGACGATGCGGGTCGGACGAGCGCAAAGACCGTCGTGATCGTGTTCCACGTCACGGAGAACGATCGGCCCGCGCTGCGCCTCACGTCGGCGGGCGACCTGCGCGTCTCCCCGATCGAAGAGCTCGCGCTGCGCGCCAGGC
The DNA here is from genome assembly GCA_004357655.1 of Planctomycetota bacterium. GTDB lineage: Bacteria > Planctomycetota > UBA1135 > UBA1135 > N075bin59. The sequence continues at coordinate 8,515 of SMVQ01000117.1, read as the reverse complement.
TCTCCGATGACTACGGCCTCGAACGCTTCGGCGTCAGCTACCGGGTGGGCGGCGAGGCTTCGGTCGAGGTCGTCCTCGGCGCGGCGGTCGGGCGCGGCGCGCAGGTCGAGGCCGAGCACACGATCGCGCTCGAGGAGCTCGGGGCGGAGCCCGCGCAGCTCGTCTCGTACCACTTCTGGGCGGAGGATCGCGACCAGGAGGGGGAGCTGCGGCGCACGTCCAGCGACCTGTTCTTCGCCGCGGTCCGGCCGTTCGAGGAAGTTTTCCGCCAGGCGGAGCCGCCGCCGGGTGGCGGCGAGGGCGGCGGCGGCGGTGGCGCGGGCGGGGCCGAAGGCGCGGCGGAGGTCGCCGAGCTGCAGCGCGACGTCGTACTCGCGACGTGGAACTTGATCCGGCGTGGCGTCGACGATGCCGGCACTTTCGAGGCGGACGTGGCGGTCATTCAGGAGGCCCAGCAGCTCGCGCGGGACCGCCTCGACGAGCTCGGGGGCGACGATGCGATGAATCCCCTGCGCGCGGTCGATGACGCGGACGCGACGCTGCTCGAGATCGGACGGCAGATGGACCGCGCGTTGCGCGAGCTCGCGCGCGCGCGGGCGGAGGTCGCGATCGAACCCCTGTACGACGCGCTCGCCGCCGAGCAGGCGGCCGATCAGGCGCTGCTCGAGCTGAGCGAGGAGGAGCTGCAGGTCGCGCGCGCGAACTCGCAAGGCCAGGGCAGCGGCAGTGGGCGCGGCGGTCCGTCGCAAGCGCAGCTCGGCGAGCTGGAGCTCGATGCCGAGCAAAATCGCTACGAGACGCAGAGCGCGGCGCGTCCCGAGCGCGCGCTCGACGATGACGTGGCACGGGAGACGCGCCAGGCGCTCAGCCGCTTGAAGGAGCTCGCGCGGCGCCAGGCGGACTTGAACGAGCGCGTGCGCGAGCTCGCGGCGGAGCTGCAGGCCGCGGAGACCGAAGCCGAGCGCGAGGAGCTTCGGCGGCGACTCAAGCGCCTGCAGGAGGCGCAGGAAGAGATCTTGCGCGACACGGACGAGCTGGCGCAGCGCATGGAGGAGGCTGCGAGTCGGCAGGGGCTCCCTGAGCAGCGCGAACGGCTTACGGAGCAGAGCCAACAGCTAGCGGAGACGCGCGAGAACGAGCGGCGCGCGTCGGAGGCGCTCGAGGAAGGCCGGCTCTCGCAGGCTTTGACCGAGGGCTCGCGCGCGAGTCGCGGCCTGTCCGAGCTCGAGGGGGAGCTGCGCGACGCGGCGGGCGGCCAGCTCGAGGACCGCATGCGCGCGATGCAACGGGAGGCGCGTCGGATCGAGGCGGAGGAGCAGCGACTCGCGGAGGCGCTCGAGGAAACGGCCGCGGCCGCACGCCGTTCGCTGCGCGAGGACACGGCGCGCGCGGAGCTGCAGGACGCGCTCGAGCAGCAGGCCGCCGACCTCGACGAGCTCCTCACGGACGCCGAGCAGACCGTGCGCGACGCGGAGACGACCGAACCCCTACTCGCCGAAGAGCTGTTCGAGGCGGTCGGCGAGGCGCGCAACCGCCGCGTCGCCGAGGCGCTCGAGATGACGCGCGAGATGCTCGCGCGTGGATTTCCCGCCCAGGCGCGCGCCGCCGAGCGGCAGGCGAGCGAGGGCGTGCGCGAGCTGCGCGAGGGGATCGAAGCGGCCGCGGCGAGCGTGCTGGGCACGGGCGCCGAGGCCCTCGAACGCGCGCAGGCGGAGCTCGAGCGGCTGACGCGCGAGCTCGAGTCCGAGATCGCCGAGGCGCGCGGCGCGGGGGCACTGGAGCCCGGCGAACCCGGAGAACCCGGTGAAGCCGGAGAACCCGGAGAACCCGGCGAGGCGAGCCGCGCGGGCGGTGAACCGACGCAGGGCGGCGACGAGCCCGGGGCCGGCGGCGAGGAGCCCGGCCGGGGCAGCGGCGAAGCCGCCGGTGAGCCCGGTCAAGGTCGCGGGGGAGGCGGGGAGCGCGTCGCCGAGGGCGAGCCCGCACCCGGAGCGCCGGGCGGGCGGCGCGGAGCACCGCGCTCGCTCACCGGGCCCGGTCCAGACCAGCCCGAGACCGGCGGGGGCGGCGGTCTCGGCGGCGGGCGCTTCGCGGGCTCGCCGCTCACGGGTGAGGACTTCCTCGACTGGTCGGACCGCCTGCGCGACGTCGAGGAGATGCTCGACGATCCCGAGCTCAGCGCCGAGGCCGCGCGCGTGCGCAGCCGGGCCCGGACCGTGCGCGAGGAATTCAAGCGGCACTCGAAGGAGCCGGACTGGGAGCTCGTCGACGAGAAGATCGCGGTCCCGCTGGCCGAGCTCGCGCGCCGCATCGCGGACGAGGTGCGGCGCCGCCGCGCCGACGACCGCCTCGTGCCCATCGATCGCGATCCCGTACCACCGGAGTTCGAGGAAGCCGTCCGGCGCTACTACGAGAGGCTCGGGCGCACGCGGTGACGCGGGTCGCGTGTGCAGGGGATCGGTCGTGATCCTGGGGGCACCGGCTTGGGTCCTCCCCGCGGCGCTCATCGCGGTCGTGGCGTTCGTCGCCGTCATCTGGTCGTACCGCCACCCCGGTGCGAACGCGGGCGCGCGCCGGCTCGCCGCGGGGTTCAAGCTCGCGGGCGTGCTCGTGCTCCTCCTCTGCCTCGTCGACCCCCTCGTCCGGAACGTGCGCGCGACGCCCGGCGCGAACCAGCTCTTCGTGCTCTTCGACGACAGCGCGAGCCTCGGAATCAACGACCAGGGCGCGACCGAGCCGCGTTCCGAAGCCGTCCGCGCGCTCGCGGCAGACGAGGCCGCTTGGCTCCTCCGCGCCGGCCAGGACTTCGACGTCCAGCGGTTCGCGTTCGACGCGCGCGTCCGGCCGCTCGACGCGGCCGCCGAGCTCTCGTTCGCGGGTGATGAGTCCGCGCTCGCGGGCGCGCTCGCCCGCCTTGCGCAGCGCGGCGTCGGCCGACCGGTCGCGGGGATCGTGCTCATCACCGACGGCATCGCGACCGACGCGTTCGGTGACGACTTCCCATGGGAGGACCTCCCGCCCGTCTACCCGGTCGTCGTGGGCGGCACGCCGCGGCGCGACATCGGGATCTCGCGCATCGATGTGAGCCAGACGGGATTCGAGGAGAGCCCGGTGACGCTGCGGGTCGACGTGCGGACCGCGGGTTGTGAGGGCGAGGCCGTCGAGGTGCTCCTCCGCGGCGAGGGCGATGAAGTCCTCGAGCGGCGCGTCATCACGGCCGCGAAGGGCGAGCAGCAGGAAGTGCGCTTCCACGCGCCGCCCGAGGCTTCGGGCGTGCACTTCTACCGCATCGAGGCGCGCCTCGTGGACGTGTTGCCCTCCGCGCAGCCGATCCGGCGCGAAGCGACGCTGGACAACAACACGCGCTGGGCGGTCGCCGACCGCGGCGCGGGGCCCTACCGCGTGCTGTACGTGTCGGGCAAGCCCAACTGGGAGTTCAAGTTCCTGCGCCGCGCGCTCGCGGAGGATCCCGAGGTGGAGCTCGTCGGGCTCCTGCGCATCGCCCGGCGCCAACCGAAGTTCACGTTCCGCGCGGGGCTGGACCGGCGCAACACGCTCTGGAACGGGTTCGAGGACGGCGACGCGGAGGCGGCGGAGCAGTACGACGAGCCGGTGTTCATGCGCCTCGGGACGCGCGACGAGTTCGAGTTGCGCGGCGGCTTCCCGCGCGCAGCCGAGGACCTCTTCGGGTACGACGCGATCATCATCGACGACCTCGAGGCCGCGTTCTTCACCCATGATCAGATGGCGCTCGTCGAGGAGTTCGTGAGCAAGCGGGGCGGCGGCTTCCTCGCGCTGGGCGGCGAGCGCGCTTTCATCGGCGGCGGCTACGACGGGACGCCGCTGGGCGACCTCATGCCGGTGTACCTCGACGCGGAGGTCGCGGACGCGCCGAGCGCGGGCTTCGTCCTGCGCCTGACGCGCGAAGGCATGCTGGAGCCGTGGGTGCGGCTGCGCGCCACGGAGGACGCGGAGCGCGAGCGCACGGAGCGCATGCCGCCGTTCCTCGCCATCAACCGCGTCGGGGGCGTGAAGCCCGGCGCGCTCGTCCTGATCGAGGCGCTGGACGGCCGCGGAGTCGTACGCCCCGCACTCGCCGCGCAGCGCTTCGGAAGAGGTCGCGCGGCCGCGATGCTGGTGGGCGACCTGTGGCGCTGGGACTTGCGCCGACCCGACGCGCGCGAGAGCGACCTCGGCACCGCCTGGCGCCAGGTCTTGCGCTGGCTCGTCTCGGATGTGCCGCGGCGCGTCGACCTGACGCTGGAGCGCACGCCGAGCTCGCGCGAGGTACGCCTGCGCGCCGTGCTGCGCGACGCGACGTTCGACGCCGTGCACAACGCGGAGCTCACGCTCGAAGTGCAGCCGCCCTCCGGCGCTTCGTTCGAGCTCGATGCTGCGCCCAGCGAGACCGAGCCGGGCGTCTGGCTCGCGGCCTTCGTCCCGCGCGCGAGCGGACCCTACCGCGCGGTGCTCCGGGCGTTCGACGAAGACGGCAGCGACCTCGGCCAGGACGAAGCCGGCTGGGTCTCGGAGCCCGCGGCCGACGAGTTCCACAGGCTCACGCCGAACTCAGCGCTCCTCGCCGAGCTAGCAGAGCGCACGGGCGGCGCCGTGATCCCGGCGCGGAAGCTCGAGTCGTTCGCCGCGGGCCTCGCCCGCAGCGCGGCGCCGATCACCGAGGAGACGCTCGACCCCCTATGGCACAAGTGGTGGGTGCTCCTCATCGCCGTGCTCTGCTTCTGCGCCGAGTGGGGCGTGCGGCGGTTCCATGGGTTGCCGTGATACGGTGTCGCACACTCGTTCGCTACTCCCCGACCGACTCGTACCGCACAACAACGTCGCGCCGTCGTGGCCACGCACTGCGGCGCGGCATGCGTGTGCGGCACTTACCGAACGGCGGGCAGCGCGCGAGTGTGCGACACCGTATCTATTCGCTCTCCGTGTCCGCTTTCTCGCTGGCGGCTCTGATGCGGCGACCAACGAGAGCGGCGAACTCACCGGCGACCCCGCGGAAGATGCCCAGAACGAGTTTGAGGACGTTCCAGATGCTGGCGAAGATCGCGAAGGGTGCACCGAAGATCTCGCTCGCCTTGGGTCCGGCTCCGCGGTAGAAGGCCAGGGCTCCCTGGCCGGTGGTGGCGACGACGCGTCCGAAGCGCCAGTAGTGGTAGGACCCGAAGAGTCCGACCATGAGCAAGGGATAGGCACCCCACGCTGTCCATCTGCCCTCGACGCCCAGAAGCGTGTGTAGGAGCCAGTAGAGGACCAGGGGCGGAGCGATTCCGCCGGCGACGGACAGCAGGAACAGGGCCCCCGGATAGGCGTAGGCCAGGAGGGCCAGGCACTCGAGCCCGACGAACAGGATCACGCCGCCGATTCCGAGGACGACGACGGCGGCGATGCTGAGCGCGAAGAAGAACGCCGTCGTCAGCCACCCGAAGGCAAGGGCCGAGAAGCCCCCCGACGGGACGATCAGCGTGTCCAGGATCGTCTCCGCCAGCTTCGACGCTTCCTTCCAGGCGCCTTCGATGGAGAGGCGCAGGCGCCGGGGCAGGGAGTCCGCGGTGCTGGGAGGCTCGGATCCGGCCGTGTGGCGCTGCGGGACGGGCGCTAGCCCTCCCTGGCCCTCAGGATCCTCGCTCGACCCGGAGGCCGGGCCTGGATGGCTCTTCGTCTCTTCTTCCATCGGGTAGTTCTCTACAGAGTAAACAGTACCCCCTGGAATGACGGGCGGCGTCGGGGCGTGCCCAGTACGGTGTCGGATACCGAGTCAGGACAAAGCGCAAGGCGGCTCTCGCAGACGGCACTCGACCCGGCCTGCCCTGCGCGTCGCCGGGCCACGTGAGCAACGCGTGCTCTCGCGCAGTGACTGCGCGACCCGAGTGGTGCGTGTTACGCGGTGGAAATCGGGTGCGCGCCTGGGAGGTCCTACGGATCGCCCTGCTGCGGGACATTGCCGGCCTGAGCTGGTCGGAGATCGGCCGTCTGGTCTCCGTGGCCGGTTCGTCAGCCAAACGTCGCTACCAGATCCACCGGGCGTGGATGGAGTCGATCGGAGAGTATCAGAAGGTCGTGGGTGCTGTAGCAGGGGAGTGCCTGCGCGGTTGAGTGCCGGCGGATCTTGTCCTGACCCCGTATTTTTCGGAAGTTCTCGCCGCGTTCGGCGGTTGGCGGGCTGTAGTTCGCGTATGGACGAGCGCGCGGCAACCGTCGGCTCCGAAGAGCTGCTCGCCCACGCGGGGTGGGTCCGGGCGCTCGCCCGGCGCCTCGCGCGGGATCACGAGAGTGCGGAGGATCTCGTTCAGGAGACCTGGCTGACGGCGCTTCGCAAACCGCCCCGCCGTGGGCCGGACCTACGCGGTTGGTTGGCGCGCGTGGTGACGAACTCCGCGCGGCGTCAGGGCCGGGCCGACCGGCGGCGGCTGGAGCGCGAGACGCGAGCTCACCGCGACGCGCAGGAGCCGAGCGGGGCGGAGCTCATCCTCGAAGTCGAGGAGCAGCAAACGATCGGCCGCGTCGTACTGCAGCTCGCCGAGCCGTACCGCTCGGTGATTCTGCGCCACTACTGGCGCGGCGAGACGCCCGCCCAGATTGCGCGGCGGACCGGGACGTCGTCGGCGACCGTGCGCTCGCAGCTCGCCCGCGGGCGCGCGGAGCTTCGCAAGGCTCTCGCTTGCCACTACGGAAGCGATGCACGAAGCATGTACGCCGGGCTGCTCACCGCCGCCGGGCCCTCGCGCCTGTCCTGGATCACGCCTTGGGTTCAAGGAGCACTGATCGTGAAACAATCGGAGAAGTTGGGCTGGATCGCCGCCGCGGGACTCGGGCTGGCGCTCGTCGGCGCCGGATGGAATGCGTTGAGCACGGGGGATGGTGCGGGGAGTGTGACCGAGGCCGCCGCGGCGCCCGGGCTCGAGCCGCTCGAGCCGGAGCCGCAGGTCGACGACACGTTGGCCGCGACCGCGTCGAGCTCGACGGACGCGCGCCGCGAGGTGACGATCCCGAGCGAACGGGCAGCGCTCGAGCCGACGCCCGCACCAACCCGAGTCGTCGCGCGCTTCGTCGACAGCTCGGGTGGGCCTATCGCCGGTGCCACGCTTCGCCTCGAGCAGGGGCACCATGCGGCGACGAGCGAGGCCGACGGGCGCGTAGAACTCACCGTCCCCGGCTCCGCGATCCAGCACTGGAATGAGCGGCAGAGACCCACCTCGTTCGTGGCCGAGCGCGAAGGCTGCGCCACACGATTCCTCCTGGCGACGCCGAGTGCCGGAATGGACACGGATCTCGGCGAGCTGGTGCTGGAACCCGGCGGAAGCCTCGCGGGCGTGGTCGTCGACGGCGCGAACAACCTGTTGGATGACGTACGGGTCGTCGCGACCGGGGTCGAGCTCAAGGCATCGATCGAGACCCTGCGCAGTCAGGGACCGGAGACGTGGGCGGAGTCCAATTTCCCTTCCAGCGTGTCGGAGCGCGGTCAGTTCGTCGTTCGCGGCGTGCCCGTAGGACACGCGCGCCTCTGGGCCCGGGTCGAAGGCACGGGCTGGGTCATCAGCGAGCCGATCGTCGTCCGCCCGAGAAGTGAGACGGGCGGCTTGCGCATCGTATTGAGGGCGCTGAGTCCCGCGGACTTGATCCGCGGTGTCGTGCACGATCCGGACGGCAACCCGGTATCGCGTGCGCAAGTGACCTACCAGTTCCCCAGCACCAGCTACGGCGTCCGGTACACATCCACCGGCGAGGACGGTCGGTTCGAGATCATCGCGGAGGTCCGGAAGGCTCATGACCTCTCTGTCGAGGACCACGAGAACCGCTTGCGCCCCACGATCGTGCGCGGTGTCGAGCCCGGGTCGGACGAGATCACGATCGTGCTCCCCGCCGCGCGCTGGCTGCGGGTCGCGGTCATCGACGCCGAGACGGATGAACCGCTCACCGAGCCCTGGATCTACACGCACGGGGAGGACACGCTCGAGTACGACTCGCGCGCCGCGCACGAGTCGGACGACCTGGGGGTGGGCGGGCACCTCGTCCGCATCCCGCAGAACAGCTTCACGCTGCACGTGCGTCAGGACGGCTACGAGCGCTGGGAGCTCGGCCCGCTCGACCCCGCTACCGCTCCGGAGAACCTGGAAGCCCGGCTCGCGCCGCTGGCAGGCGTGAGTGGCCGCGTGACATTCCTGGGGAATCCCGTCGAGGGTGCAACCGTTCAGCTGCTGCGCGCCACGCAGGCGAAGACCTCGACGATCTCGTACGGGTTCCGCATGCGCCTCGACCCGTTCGGCGGTGCGAGCGCCCTGACCGGGCCCGATGGCCGCTTCTCGATCGGGGCGACCGAAGCCGGAGCCTTCCTGCTGATCGTGACCAAGGCCGGCCTGGCTGTCGGCGAGAGGGGTCCTCTCGCAGTCGACCCGCGCCACGACATGACGGACGTCGACATCGCGCTCGTGCACGGCGGCGCGATCGAAGGCGTCGTGCTCGTCCCGCCCGGACGGGACCCGGCGGGCAACCTCGTCTCCAT
>SMVQ01000005.1 GCA_004357655.1 Planctomycetota bacterium | reverse complement strand
TTCGGGGGCCGCGACCACTCGACCGTCCTCCACGCGGTCTCGAAGATATCGAAGCTGAACACCGAGGATCCCGATACCCAGGCCGCGCTCGAGGGGCTCTTCCAGCGGCTTCAGAGACCTTGAGGAGCCGTAGGAATCTCGATGACCGACCGACAACCCGTGGAAACCCTCTGGAAACGACGTGGACTCACCTGTGCCCGCCCCGTGGACACCCGGGGACCTGGCCACCCCTTCTCCACATTCCCAAGCCCCGCCGCCGGGTTCTTCGCGGTGCCCTCTGGACAGCCGTGGAGAAGTCCGACTTCTTCCACCCCTGTTCCACACCGGATCCGCATCTCTCCACACCCCATGGGTAGACGCAAGCCGTTGGTAGCGTTATATTTGCACCGGTCATCCCAGAGGTTGTGCGCAATTCGACCCCGCCCTTATTAAGACTAAGAATCTTCTTTAAGGGGGTTTCTGGACAACTTGTCGCGAGCCCCCGCAGCCACTGCTGGAACTGGAAGCATGAAGGTCGTCTGTGATCGAGAGAAGCTGCGCGAGGGCCTGGCCATCGTCAACAGCGTGGTTCCCGCCAAGAGCCCGAAGCCCATCCTGGAGAACGTGTGCTTCGTCGCAGTCGACGACGCGCTCGAGCTGTTGGGCACGGACTACGAAGCCTCGATCCGCTTTCGGATCGAGGACGTGGATGTCCAGGAACCCGGTCCAGCGGTCATTCCAGCCCGCGTGGCGCTCGACTTCGTGCGGGATCTGTCGGGCGACTCGGTGACGCTCACGACGAAGGACGGCAACTGCCTGATCACGAGCGGAGCGGACAGATGCGAGCTCGTGACCATCGACCCGGACGAGTTCCCCGTGATTTCGCGGTTCGAGGGTTCGGGCACGGTCTCCATGCAGGGTGGAACGTTCGTCAAGCTCGTGAACCAGACCGCGTTCGCCGCGGCGCGCGAGCCCGGCCGCTACGCCATGCACGGCGTCCTGACCGAGATCGAGAACGATACCTTGAAGCTCGTCGCCACCGACGGCAGGCGACTGGCGCTCGCGTCGACACCCGTCGACGGAGGGCAGGACACGTCCAGGCCGGCGATCGTGCCGACGAAAGGCATGCAGCTCTTCTGTCGCGTGATCTCCGATCCACTCGATCAGATCCAACTCCATTTCGGTGAGAATCAGCTCGGCCTCAAGACCAAGAACGCCGAGATCTTCGCGCGCCTGATCGACGGTGAATTTCCGCGCTATTCGCAGGTCGTTCCGGTCGATGCGACCAACACGATGGAGGCCGACCGGGAGCTCTTCTCACGCAAGCTCCGGCTCGTCGCCAACGTGACCGGGGACGAGGCGCGCGCCGTCCGGCTCAAGCTCTCGAAGGGACAGCTCGAGTTGTTCGGGCAGTCCACCGGCCGCGGCGAGGCGACGGCCCACATGGAGGTCGACTTCAAGGGCAAGAGCGCCGAGATCGCATTCAACCCGGACTACGTCATCGACGGCCTCAAGAGCTGCGACCTCGACCAGATCCGGCTCGAGTTCAACGAGAAGACGAGCCCCGGGAAGTTCTGCCTGGGCGAGAACTACGTCTACATCGTGATGCCGATCACGGTCGATGTCTGAGCCGATTCGCAGCGAGGCCCGCGCCCGGCGGCGCGGCGGCGTGTCTTCCTTCGGGGATGCGATGCGGCAGTACCTCGCGGAGAGCGGCCTCGCGACGAAACTCAGGAACTGGCCTGTCATCGACGCGTGGTCGACCGCGGTGGGGGAGCCGTTGGCGCGCCGAGCACGGGCTGTCCGCTTTCAACATGGCGAACTCCTCGTCGAGGTCGAATCGGCGACACACCTCCAAGAGCTCAAGAGCTTCACCGGCGAACGCTACCGGCGCCTCGCCAACGAGCGCCTCGGACGCGAGTCGATCCAGCGCGTCGTCTTCAAGCTGAAACGATGACCATGCCAGAAGAGACAGATGTTCCCGTCTATGGGGCGGACTCTATCACCGTCCTGGAGGGCCTCGAGGCCATCCGTGTGCGTCCCGCGATGTACATCGGGGACACCGATATTCGCGGCCTGCACCACCTGATCTGGGAGGTCGTCGACAACTCGGTGGACGAGGCGCTCGCCGGCTTCGCGACACTTTGCAAGGTAACCCTGCGCGAGGACGGCTCCGTGCGCGTCGAGGACGACGGGCGTGGAATTCCGGTTGGTATCCACGCGAAGGAAGGCATCCCCGCGGTGGAGGTCGTCCTCACGAAGATTCACGCGGGCGGGAAGTTCGACAATTCCGCATACAAAGTCTCGGGCGGCCTCCACGGCGTCGGCGTCTCATGCGTCAACGCGCTCTCGGAGTGGCTCGATGTCGAAGTTCACACCGAAGGCAAGACCCACCGGATGAGCTTCGATCGCGGCGTACGACGCGGGGACCTCCAGGTCGTTGGCGACACGACGCGGCGGGGGACGACCGTCACGTACAAGGCCGACCCCGAGATCTTCACAACGGTCGAGATCGACTACGAGATCGTCGCGAAGCGTCTGCGCGAGACAGCCTATCTCATGGGCACGCGGGGTCTCACGATCGAGCTCGTCGACGAGCGCACGGGCACGCGCGAGGAGTTTTGCTACCCCGAAGGGCTCTTGACGTTCGTCGCCAACATCAACAAGAACAAGACGCCGCTCCACAGCGACATCGTTCACTTCGTGAAAGCCGTCCCCTCGACCGAGAACCCGGACGACGAGTACGAGGTCGAATTGGCCTTGCAGTACACGGACTCGTACCAGGAGGTCATTCACACGTTTGTGAACAACATCAACACGCACGGAGGCGGGACGCACCTCGCGGGCCTCAAGGCGGGGCTCACGCGCACGCTGAACAACTACGCAAAGCGGGAGAAGGTCGTCAAGGACAACGAGACGCTGCCCTCCGGCGATGATTTCCGGGAGGGCCTCACGGCGGTGTTGTCGCTCAAGGTGCCCGATCCGCAGTTCGAAGGGCAAACGAAGGCCAAGCTCGGCAACCGCGAGGCCCAGGGGCTCGTCGAGTCGGTCATCTCCGATCTCTTCGGGACGTACCTCGAGGAGAATCCGGCGCCGGCCAAGGCGATCGTTCTCAAGGCCGTCCGCGCGCAGCAAGCGCGCGACGCGGCACGCCGTGCGCGCGACCTCGTGCGACGCAAGTCCGCCCTCGCGAGCGGCAACCTCCCAGGCAAGCTCGCCGACTGCCAGAGCTCCAAACGCGACGAGACCGAGATCTTCATCGTCGAAGGTGATTCCGCGGGTGGCTCGGCCAAGATGGGCCGTGACCGCCGCAACCAGGCCGTGCTCCCCCTGAAAGGCAAGATCCTGAACGTGGAGCGCGCGCGCCTCGACAAGATGCTGGGGCACACGGAGATCCAGCTCATCATCTCCGCGCTCGGGTGCGGTATCGGCAGCGAGCTCGACCTCACGAAGCTGCGGTACGGCAAGACGATCATCATGACGGACGCGGACGTCGACGGCTCGCACATCCGCACGTTGCTCCTCACGTTCTTCTTCCGCCAAATGCCCCTCCTGATCGATGGCGGATTCCTCTACATCGCGCAGCCACCGCTCTACAAAGTGACCGCCGGTAAGCACGCGCGTTACCTGACGGACGAGTCACAGCTGCGCAGCTTCCTCCTGGATCGCGGGGCCGAGGCGGTCACAATCCACGACGCGAACGCGGACGCGACGTGGAACGGAGCCGAGTTGCGGGAGCTGTGCACCGATCTCGAACGGCTCGACAAGCTGGGCAGGGACGTTGCGCCGGCATGGGCGCGTTTCTCGCTCGCCGCGTTGCTCGATCGGTGGAACGGCACCACGCTACCCACGCACTGGGCTCGATTCGCCGGGGAGGACTACTTCTTCGACACCCACGAGGAAGTAGCGGCCTTCATCGATCTTCAGCAAGCCACGAACAGCAGCCTCAAGGTCTATGCGGGACCGGACTCCGGGTTCACCCCCGCCGAGGCCGACGCCGTCGTCTGTCACCTGGCGCACATCGAGGAAATCGTCCGGATCCTCCTCGCCCTGACTCAACGGGGAATGCGGTTCCAGGGTGGCGGGAGCTGGGAGGTGCGGGGCGGCAAGCACACGGCGACGACGACGAGCCTATTTGAGCTCGCCTCCCTCGTCCAGAAGAGCTCGCAGGCCGACGTCGACATCCAGCGCTACAAGGGGCTCGGTGAGATGGACGCGGAGCAACTCTGGGAGTCGACCATGGACCCCGAGACCCGCATCCTCTACCAGGTCACGCTCGAGGACGCGATCGCGGCGGACGAGATCTTCACCATCCTCATGAGCGAGGGTGTGGAGGCGCGGCGCGAGTACATCGAGCAGCATGCGCTCGAGGTCACGAACCTCGATATCTAACCCTGCCCCTCCCGAGCGCACGAATGGGAGGGGCCCGACGCTACATACCGTAGAGCGGGGCGAGCGGCGGAGGTCGGAAGAGGATTCCGGGCGCGGCCGGGCGTGCCGGACGTCCAGAAGCAGGCTGCCGGAGCTCCGGGCCGGTCCGGCTCCAGCCCATGGGGGCCTCTGCCGATAGTGAACAAGCACCCCTCCGGTCCGCGCATGCGCCCGGACCGGGCCATTCCCCACTCTATCGATGGCGAAGCACAACCAAAGGCTCGACTACGCGCGGCTGGCCGAGGTTCTCCACGAGCGAGAGATCGCCGACGCGGGCTCCATTCGCGAGCTGCTCCACCACAGCAAGACCGGCGGCACGCCGTTCGCCGTGGCCCTCGTCACCTCGAATCTCGTCGGCGACTGGGACCTCTCCCGGATCGTGTGCGAGACCTTCAACCTGCCCTTCCTGCCCGTGGAGATCGCACCCCCGGATCCAGAGGCCGCCGAGGGTCTCGACCTCGGGTTCCTGCGCGAGAACGACCTCGTGCCGATCGGCCGCTTCGGCCAGACGCTCACGGTCTGCATGCCGGGCCTGGTCCCAGCCGACATCCTCGGCATGCTCGCGGCCGAGACGGACCTCGTCATTCTCCCGGTCGTCGGGACCGTGCAGTCGAATCAGCGCTGGATGAGGGCGAACTACGCCGAGGAGGGTACCGAGCGGGCTCTGCCCGTGGACGCCTCCTGGAGCGCGATGTTCGACGACGCCGACGCGGCCGTGCTGATGGACCTCAGTGATGTCGTCTCCGCTGAGGAGTCCGCCGGCGAAGGGATCGAGTTCCAGCTCACCGACCCGGAGGACGACTCCTCGGGCCTGGTGGACTTCACCGACGATTCCGACGGGTCGGGCGCGACCAGCTCCAAGTCAGCCGGCGGGGGCGTCGACCTGCCGCCCCTCCCCGAGTTCGGCTGAGAAGCGGAGCCGGCCCAGGGCGAGCACCCGAGAGTTCCGGTTCTCATGCGGAGTTTCTCGGCGCGCCGCCGCCGCGCATTCACTGCGATACCCGGAGGGGTGAGCCCGGGTCTGCCCAAGGCAGATCGCGACGACCCCTGCGGGTCGTTCCAAGGGCACCCCGCAACGCCGCCAGCGGCGTCGAGCGGCTCGGGGGGCGCCCGGAACTGTCGAGCTGTTGCACTAGCGGCTGGGCGGCGACCACTCCGGCCCGAGCTGGCGGGCGAGCACGCGATCCGCGAGTCGCGGCGCGAGCACTGAGAGCACGCCGAGCATCCGCCATTTCCAGCGCAGGGAGCGCTCGGGGGACGGGCGCCGGTCGAGGGCGAGCACGTGCCGCGCGACGTCCACGGCCTCCTCGGCGCCCGCGAGATCGGGCGGCGGCAGACCGGCGGGGTTGGCCTGGGCTGCGAAGAAACCCGTCGCCGTGAGCGCCGGGTTGAGCGTGCACACGGCGATCCCCTCCGCCGCCCACTCGAGGCGCAGAGCCTCGCCGATCGAGCACACCGCCGCTTTGCTCGCGGCGTAGACGGCCTGCCCCGGAATCCCCCGACGTCCGACGACGGACGATACGTTGACGACGACGGGGTGTTCGCCCGAGCGCAAGAGGGGCAGGGCGGCGCGGCACGCGAGGAGCACGGCGGTCACATTCGTGTCGAGAACCCGCCGCACCATCGCGACCTGTA
>SMVQ01000116.1 GCA_004357655.1 Planctomycetota bacterium | reverse complement strand
CTTCAAGTCGAAGATGTTCGGTCCACTGAACTCGATCGGAGCTCCGAGCAACGCCGGGGCTGAGATCGATGTGGTGCTCACAAGACATCTTCCACTTTCGACGGATCTTGCCCCTGGCCTCTGAGTCAGGACGAGGGACGAGCCGCCTCAGCAGCAGCGGCGAGGGCGGTTCGGACGGGATGGGGCAGGGCGGGCCAGGCCGCGAGGAGCCGGTCGAGTTCCGAGTCTTGAAGGGAGGTGGGCGAAGGGGAGACGCCGGGGAATGCGCCGAGTCGCCCACCCTGACTTGGCGTAACCCCAGGCTCCCGCACGGGCTGCGGAGAATCGGTCCGCGGAATCATAATCCGCGTGTCGGGGGTTCGAGTCCCTCCACCGCTACCAGGGGCGGGGTGCTCGGGGGCGCCACGGGGGGTGGAGGGTGCCGAGTCGTCTCCCGGAATCCCACTCAGTCCCGCTGCGGACGCCGGGGCATGCGCCGCGGGTCCCGAGGATATCGCGTGGGTCGCGAGCGCGCGCTCGCGAGGGGTGAGTCGCGGTAGCGCCCCGCAGAGCGCGGGGCGATCCAGGCGGGCATGAGCTGCTCTGGACGGATCCCACCCACCCGAGGCCGCGCGGTCAGCGGGGCACCGGGCACGGAGGTTGCTCTGTGAGCACCCCATCGACCTGTTCGCCCTATCCACTGCCGACGGACCCCGTCCTCGGCAGAGGCGCCTAGAATGCAGGTGGCTGCCCGGGCGACCATTCGGCTGCTCGAGGCCGAGAAGAGGAGGGGGAACACTCGCAGGCGTCTCCGATGAGTCCCAAGCGGATCGTGCTCTATTCGCCGTTGCAGGTCGCCACCGCGTCGCTGTTCGCCGGGTGGGTTCTTCCTCAACCCGCTGTACGCATCCGGTCCCGATCCCTGCTGTGGTCCGAACTCATGCTCGGGAGCGCGCTCGCCCTCGGGCTCGCGACGTGCACGACGGGAGCGGCGCGGGATGTCGAGCGTCCGCCGAACGTCATCATCGTGCTTGCCGACGACCTCGGGTACGGCGATCTCCCGGCGTACGGCGGCACGGACATCGCAACGCCGACGCTCGACCGAATGGCGCGTGAGGGCGTACGGCTCACGAGCTTCTACTCGTACCCGACGTGCACGGCAGCGCGCGCAGCGCTCATGACAGGGTGCTTTCCGAAGCGAATCGGCCTGGACGTCGGGTCACGGTTCACCGTGCTTCTCCACGCGGACGAAAAGGGGCTCGCGCCGAGCGAAGTGACGATCGCCGAGGTGTTGCGCGAACGGGGCTACGCGACCGCGTGTGTCGGTAAGTGGCACCTCGGCGACCAGCCGGTGTTCCTACCGACGCGCCAGGGCTTCGACGAGTTCTTCGGGTTGCCGTACAGCCACGACATCGAGCCTGGGAACCCGCGCGCGGCCGAGCGCGGGTACCCTGCGTTGCCGCTGCTCGACGGCGAGACCGTGGTGGAGTTGGGCCCGAGCCCTGACGGGTTGACAAGGCGGTTCACGGAGCGCGCGCTCGCGTTCATCGAGCGGAATGCCGAGCGACCGTTCTTCCTCTTTCTGTCACACGCGATGCCACACCAGCCAGTGGGCGCCGACCCTGCGGCGTGGCGGGATCTGGACGCCGAGACGCGTGCGGCGATCGAGGCGGGGGACTACGCAGCGCGCGACGCGCTGTACGGCCTCGCGATCGAGGAGCTCGACGCATCGCTCGGGCTGATCCTGGCGAAGCTCGAGGAACTCGGGCTCGACGACGACACGCTCGTGCTCTTCCTGTCGGACAACGGGCCGCAGCTGCGGGTCGGGAGCGCGGGGCCGCTACGCGGCCGGAAGGGCAGCGCGCTCGAGGGGGGGTCGCGCGTGCCGTTCCTCGCACGCTGGCCCGGGCACCTCGAAGCGGGCGCGGTGCGCGACGAGGTCGTCCGGATCGAGGACGTGCTGGCGACCGTCGCCGCCCGTGCCGGTGCACCAAGACCACGGGGCATCGACGGCCGCGACGCGTGGCCGATCCTGTCGGGCGGCGCGGCGGAGGCTCCGCGCGTGCACTTCTTCTGGGTGAAGGGCCGGATCGCGGCGATACGGCGTGGGCCGTGGAAGCTCTACACGACCGGCGAGCTCTTCGACGTGGAGGCGGACCCCGGCGAGGGAAGTGACGTCGCCGCGGACAACCGCGACGCCGTTCGGGGGCTCATGCGATACATCGACGCCGCGCGGGCCGCGTTCGGCGACCACGAGTCGCTCGGCCCTGCGTGCCGACCGGCGGGCCGTGTCGTCGACCCGCGGCCGCTCGAGCTCGGCGCGCCCGCGCCCGAGCGCCCACCTAACGTCGTGCTCGTGTTCACCGATGACCAAGGCTACGGCGATGTCGGCTGTTTCGGCTCACGGACGATCTCGACGCCGCACCTCGACCGCATGGCGGCGGAGGGGATCCGGCTCACGTCCTTCTACGCCCAGGCCGTTTGCGGTCCGAGCCGCGCTGCGCTGATGACGGGCTCGTACCCGATCCGCGTCGGCGAACCGGGGAATCGCAAGCACGAGCACACGGTCCTGCACGAGCGCGAGGTGACGATCGCCGAAGTGCTCAAGGGTGCGGGCTACGCGACCGCCTGCATCGGCAAGTGGCATCTCGCCGGAGCGCGCCGCGCGGACGGGTCGTGGGATGCGCGCCTCATGCCGAATGCTCAGGGCTTCGATGAGTTCTTCGGGACGCCGGAGTACAACGGGATCACTGCGTACGTCGACGAGCACCCGTTCCGGAGCCCGCTGATGCGGAACGGCGAGGTCATCGTCCCCGAGGTCGAAGACTGGAGCGACATCACGCGCCGTTACACGGACGAGGCGCTGCGCTTCTTGCGTGCGCACCAGGAGGAGCCCTTCTTCTTGTACCTCGCGCACACGATGCCGCACGTGCCGCTCGGCACGAGCCCTGACTTTCGCAGCAACCCAGCCGGTCCCTACGCGAACGCGATCGAAGAGATCGACTGGTCGGTGGGCCGCATCCTCGCCGAGCTCGAGGCGCTCGGTCTCGACGACGAGACGCTCGTCATATTCACGTCCGACAACGGCCCGTGGATCGAGACGACGGAGGGCAACGACCCGAAGGCCAGAGCGTTCCTGCCGCGCGACCACTCGGGCGACGCCGGCCCGCTGCGCGGCTACAAGATGGTGACGTGGGAGGGCGGCCTGCGCGTGCCGTTCATCGCCCGCTGGCCCGGCCGGATCCCGGCGGGCGCAGTCTCCGACGAGGTCGTGGCAACGATCGACCTCTTCCCGACCTTCGCACGCCTCGCCCGCGCCCCGATGCCGTTTGGGTGGACGCTCGATGGCCGCGACGTGTGGCCGATCCTGGCTGGCGCCGAAGACGCCACCAGCCCGCACGAGGCCTTCTACTACTACTCCTTCACGCACCTGCAGGCAGTGCGCTCGGGCCGCTGGAAGCTCGTCGTCCCGCGCCCGGAATTTCCGCGCTGGACGGGCTTCAGCGCGCGATTCATCGGCGACGACGTGGCGACGACCGAGCTCTACGACCTGGACGCGGATCCGGGCGAAACGCACGACGTCGCGGCCGAGCACCCAGACGTGGTCGCGCGCCTCGAAGCACTCATCGAGACCGGCCGCGAGGAGCTCGGCGACTACGACCGCATAGGGACGGGCGCGCGCTTCTTCGAGACGGGGGAGCGCCGACCCCACCTGTGGCGCGGCCCGCTGACGGGGCGGCCTCAGCCGCCGAGCGGGCGCTGATGCGAGCAGGCTCGTCTCCCACCCGCGGTCGGAGGCCTCATACTGGGGCGCGCTTCCGTTCGTTCTCCCGGTCTCCGGTCGCAAGGCTGCGTCAGCGCCGCTTCTCGGGCCGAAACTTCAGCTTGGAGCCACCGCGTGTCCTCAGCTCGAGCGCGCGTGACTTGCCCTTGCCTCGGAGCGCGAGCTCGTACGGCGCCTCGTTCTGGAAGTCGAAGCCGACCAGACGCCGGTCGTCGATCGGCGCGACGCCGACCTCGACCGGGAAGTCGCGCGCCTTCAAGTCGAAGATGTTCAGCTTGCTGCCCACGAAGGCGATCTCCACGGAGCGTTCGCCGCGCGCCTGGTCGAGACGGATCCAGACGCGCGTCCGCCCCGAGGCCGGGTCGAAGAAAGCGCCGAGCGAGCGGTGGTCACGCACTTCGCCCCACCGCTCGACGTGCTCGGGCCAGAGCTGGTGCAGGATTCGGTCGGGCCAGCTCTTTGGAATGTGGGCGAGCATGTCGGCGCCGAGGAGGTCGCAGCGCCCCTCGCGCAGCTCGGCCACGATCGCCACGGCCCGCTCCTCGGCCGCGGCCAGCTCGCGCGCCTTCGGACGCGAGGACGAGGCGTTGCGCGGCCGTCCCGAGCCGGGGCCCGACGGCGAAAGCGCAGCCAGCACCCTCGTGCCCATGCCGCCGACCCGTAATCCCGTTCCGGAGCGACTAACGAAGAGGCGTTCGCCGTCAGCCTCCCAGCTCCCGCAAAACGCGTCGAGGTCGGATGCGCTGACCGAAGCGATCTCGGGCGGAAGGGCCGCCTTCGGATCCTCGTCGAGCACGATCGAGGAGAGGCCCCATGCGACCTGCCAGTGCGAGCCCTCGCGGTTGGTCAGCACGAGGATCAGGACGTCGTCGTCGATGAAGTACCGGATGTAGCTCTGAAAGCCGGGAGCGGTCCCCCCGTGCTGCACGACCGTGCGCTTCCTCTCGGTCTCGAAGACGTACCAGCCGCACGCGTACTTCTCCCTGAACGGCGTGAGCAGCTTCGCGAGGGCCTCCGGCGGCAGGATCTCACCCGCGAAGAGCGCGTTGCACCACACGGCCAGGTCGCTGACCGACGTCAGTACGCCGCCCATGCCCTTGTAGCCCCAGCCCTTGATGTAGTCGGTCGTCAGGCGGCGCGAGTCGTGCGCCCCGGCCAATCGCGCCCCGTCGACGCGCGCCGTCTCGATGAAGTCGGTGTGCGCCAGACCCGCCGGCTCGAAGAGGTTCTCGCGCACCCAGTCCTCGAAGCGCTCGCCCGTCACCCGCTCGACGACGCCGGCCAGCATCGCGTAACCGCCGTTGTAGTACTCGAAGCGCTCACCCGCGCGACCCCTGCGGTCGGCGCCGAAGTAGGTGCTCAGCGCGGCCTCGAGGTCCGGACCACCACCCGACGGACCTCCGCGTGGAAAGCCCGACGTGTGCGTCAGCAGGTGGTACAGCGTGACCTCCCGGTGCGACCTGGGAACGCCGGGGAGGTGCTCGGCGATCGAGTCGTCGGTGCTGAGCTCCCCGCGCGCCTCGAGCAGCAGGATCGCCGCGGCCGTCACCTGCTTCGAGGCCGAGGCGATGTCGTAGAGCGTCTCGGGCGTGTTCGGGGTGCCGAGGTCGGGCCGGGCGAGGCCGTAGCCCTTGCGCAGGAGGAGCTGCCCGTCCTGTTGCACCAGGGCGCAGCCAGAGAAGCCGAAGACCGCGCACGTCGCGAGGTAGGCGTCGAGCTCCCGGCCGAGCTCTCCGGCGACGACGGTGTCGTGGTCCTGGCCGCGAGCGGCAGGCAGGAGGCCGAGGGAGAACGCGAGGGGCCACGCGGCGAGCATGGGCACCAGTATACCGCCGCGGACCCCGACGGGGCCGGGACGTCGACCTGGATGACCTCGCGGCGTTCCTCGCAGCGCGAGTGCAATAGCGGAGGCGTACGCTCGATCCTTCGAGCACCCGGATCGATGGGAGCGCGGCGAGAGTGGGGGATCTCTCAGGTTCTTGTGACCCGTGCCTTCGCTCGAGCCCGGAGGTGGCCCGTGCCCAGCATGCGCGAGACGGTCGGCTACCGGAGCCCTGCCATCAGGACGGCCCGCAATTCTTCTTGTCAAGATCCGCGTGGGAGTATGCGATGGACTCTCGTCTGGCCCTCGGAAGGAGACTCGCCATGAGCTCTCGCGATTCCCTGCTCGTCGCGCTCGTCGCCGCAGTGGGCGGCCTGGGCGCCGGGTTCCTATTCGCCTCGCTGCTCCAGGACTCGGGGCTGGTGGAGGCTTCGGGGCCAGGTTTCGCGGGACAACCTGACCTACCGGCGTACGCGACCTCGGGTCCCACACCGACACTCGACGCGCCTGCGCGCGATATTCAGCGCGCGCCCGCCGTCGTGCCGGTCGAGGCCCCGACTGCGCGCGTGCCCGCAGCGGAGCTCGAGCGGGCGCTGGATGCGATCGCCGCGCCGAGCATCGGAGCCGCGCGCGGGGAGGGTTCGATCACCGGCGAGGTCCTCGACGCTGCGGGAACGCCGCT
>SMVQ01000115.1 GCA_004357655.1 Planctomycetota bacterium | reverse complement strand
GCCATCGAGGCCCGATCGCTGGGATCGTGCGAGCGCTCGTCCAAGCCGGCGCGGATCTCGAGGCGCGCACCGAGCGGGAGCGTGAGAGCCGCACGCCCCTCCACGACTCGATCGAGCTGGGCCAGCCGAAGATCACGGAGCTCCCGCTCGCGAGCGGTGCCTACGTCGACATGGCATCGGCGGCGATCCTCGGGCGGCTGGACCGCGTGCGCGAGCTGCTCGACGCCGACTCGGCACTCGCGAACGACCTGTCCACGGGTCTCAGTCCGCTCGGCTGAGCGAGCTACGGGAACCAGCCCGAGGTCGCCCGCGAGCTGATCCGGCGCGGCGCGCGCCTCGACGACTGCGCGCTCGCCTGCGCCGCCTCGTGCGGCCACGTCGCCGTCGCCCGCGTCCTGCTCGCGAGCGGCTACGACGTCGACCACCGCACAGGCCCCGCGGGGAGCACGGCGCTCCACGCCGCCGCCGCCATGCGGTACACCTGCGACACGAGCGGGGTCGTGACGTTGCTCCTCGACGCAGGGGCGGATGTCGGTGCGCGGACAGAGGAAGGCCGGACCCCGCTCGCGATCGCCCTCGAAGGTATCGCCCGCATCGACCACCCGCAGGCCGCCCCGGAGGAGTGCGAGCAACGCGAGGCCGTGGCGGCGATCCTGCGAGCGCCCGGGGCCCGGTGAGTACGGAGTTGCACCCGCCGGGCGGAGTCAGGGCCCGTCCGAAGACGACGGCGACGATTCGCCGGCCCTCGCCGCCCCCGGCTGCGTCGCTCCTTCTCGGCGTATCGCCGAGGATACGCCGTCATCGTCACGCCTCGCCGGGAACGACGAGTGCCCGCCCAGCATGGGAACTCATTCCTGCGCGGACCCTTGGGCTCGGGAACGCCGCCGGATTCCCGGGTCTCGTCGCCACGGAGCCCCCCGTGTGGAACCTGGACCCGCGCGAGATGGGCCACTCCATACGACCCCAAACTGCTCCAGTGCCAGCGCCCCTGGCTGCGCCGACTCGCTCTCGAGCTCGTCGGCAATCGCCACCAGGTCGGAAGACGTGCTGCAGGAGACCCGGCTAGCCGCGCTCGAGAATCCCCCGGCGACGCCCCCCGACGAGCCCGGCTTGCGCAAGTGGCCGGCGCGCGTGCTCCGGCTCCGAGCCCGGAATTGCCCCTGAATCCATACTGGAAAAGGGCCGTGTCGATCTCTCGAATGGGGCCATGCCCGGGACGAAGTCGGATGCCGCGCGGGCGGTGGAGGAGCGCGATCCTTCGCGGCTCCTGACGCTCGCCGAGGCGGCGCTTCTGTCCGGGGTCTCGAAGGCGGCCTTGGGGCGCGAGGTCGCCGCGGGCGCGATCCTCACGGAGTCCGATCGGCGCGGGGGCTCGATCGTGCAGGTCGTGCGGCTCGGGGAGCTCGCGCGCGTCTACCCGCGCGTGCTCGGAGGTGCGCAGCCGCAGCAGCCGGCGAGTGCGCCGCGGATCGTGCCCCGCCCGGCGCGATCCGCGCCAACCGTGCAGCCGGTCGCGCCACCCGCGAGTGACGCCGCCGGTGCGTCGACGTCGCCGCAGCTCGCGCCGCAGCTCGAACGGGCGCGGGCCGAGACGGCGCGCGAGGCGAAGCGCGCGGAGCTCGCCGAGGCGAAGGTCACCGGGCTCGCGGCCGAGCTCGAACGAACCGTGGCGAAGGCCGACGCCTCGGGCCAGAGGGTGATGGACCTCGCGCGGCTCGTCGGCGTCGAGCAGGGCAAGAGCGAGGCCTTTCGGCTCCAGCTCCAGGCGGCCGAGCACGACCGCACGCCGAGCCGTTCGCGGCGCGCGCTCCGCTGGTTCGGGCGGCTGGGCTGGGCGGCGGTGGTCGCGCTCGCGTTCTTCGCCGCAGCGCAGCTCCTGAGGACGGAGGTCGCCGCCAAGGTCGACGGCCTCGCGACGCGCGAACAGGTGGACGCCGCGGCGGAACGCATCGGCGCGCAGGCGCTGGCCGAGATGGCCGCGTTCCGCGCGGAGTCGCAGGCCGAGCTCGCGGGGGTGCTCTCACGTGCGACGCAGGCCGAAGAGCTCGCGCAGACGGCGAGCGCGGAGACGCTCGAAGAGCTGCGGGCCGCTCGCGTGGCGTTTCGCACGGAGACCGAGCGCGCGGCGCAGGTCGCGCTCGAGGAGAACGCGAAGACGCGCCGCGAGCTGTCCGCGCTGATCGACGCGACGAACGCCGAGGTGCGGCGCGCCACCCTCGCCGCGAACGAGGCCGCTCAGTTCGCGGGCGCGACGCTGGGCGAGCGCGACGCCGCGTTGCAGCTCGCGGCCGAGCGCGGGACAGCGCTCGAGCGCGCCCAGGAGCAGGCGGACGCGAATGCCGGTGAGCGCGATCGCTTCCGCGCGGACGCGCTCGGGATCGCGCTGGAACGTGACGACGCCGTCGCCGCACGGCAGGCGCTCGAGGCGCGGGTCGCCGCCCAGGCAGCCCGTGACCGCCTCGCGCTGCGCATGCTCCTCGGCCGCCCGGGACCGTGGGGCGTGCTGCGATCCGCGATAGAGTGGAGTACGGAGTCCGCCTCCGTATTCCGATGAGCCTGCTCGCCTTCCTCCTGGCCGCTGCACCGCTCCAAGACACCGCATCCGTGCGGCCCAACGTCGTGCTCCTCATGGCCGACGACCTCGGCTGGGGCGACGTCGGGTTCAACGGCAACGACGTGATCCAGACGCCGCACCTCGACGCCATGGCGGCGGCGGGCCTGCGGTTCGAGCGCTTCTACGCCGGCGCGCCCGTCTGCAGCCCGACGCGCGGCAGCGTGCTCACCGGCCGCCATCCCTACCGGTACGGGATCCACAATGCGAACGTCGGACACCTGCCGACCGGGGAGCGGGGCCTCGCGGAGCTCCTGCGCGGTCGCGGGTACCGCACGGGCCACTTCGGCAAGTGGCACCTCGGCACGCTCACGGAGACGGAGGCGGACTCGAATCGCGGTGGACCGAAGGGCGCGAAGCACTACGCGCCGCCGTGGGAACGCGGCTTCGACGTGAGCTTCTCGACGGAGGCCAAGGTGCCGACGTTCGATCCCATGCGGAAGCCCGGGCAGGAATCCGGATCGGACGAGCCCTACGGGACGGCCTACTGGGAGACGGGCGGCGTCCGAGCGACGGAGAACCTGGCGGGGGACGACTCGCGCGTGATCATGGATCGCGTCGTGCCCTTCGTCGAGGACGCCGTGCGACGCGGGGTGCCCTTCTTCGCGGTCGTCTGGTTCCACGCGCCGCACCGGCCGGTCATCGCCGGGCCGGCCCAGCGCGAGCGCTACTCGGCATATGCCACGCCCGAGCAGCACTACTACGGCTGCATCACCGCGCTCGACGAGCAGGTGGGACGGCTGCGCGCAACCCTCCGCAGCCTGGGCGTCGCCGAGGACACGCTCCTCTGGTTCTGTTCCGACAATGGTCCGGAGCTGAACGGGCCCGGGTCGACGGGCGGGCTCCGCGGTCGCAAGCGCAGTCTCCACGAGGGCGGCATTCGGGTGCCCGCGGTCCTCGAATGGCCGGCGCGCGTGGCGCCCGGCGCCGTGACGGCGTTCCCGGCGGTGACGAGCGACATCCTGCCGACGATCCTCGCGGAGCTGGGCCTGGCACCCGCCGGCGATCGGCCGCTGGACGGCATCAGCCTCTCGGCGCTCCTCCGTGGCGAGACCCGCGAGCGCTCCGCACCGATCGCGTTCCAGTCCGGCGGCCAGGAAGCGCTCATCGAGGGCCGGTACAAGCTGATGCGAGCGCGGGGACCGGGGCCCTGGCAGCTCTACGACCTCGAACTCGACCGCGGAGAGACGCGCAACCTCGCCGGGGAGAAACCCGAGCTCGTCGAGCGACTAGCGAGCATATTGGAGGCATGGCGGCGGTCCTGCGAGCGAAGTGAGTCGGGCGCGGATTACCATTAGCGCTCCTCCCATGGCATGAAGACGCTCTCCACTTTGCTCGCAGCCAACGCCCTCGCGCTCATGGCGGGCCACGCGGCCGCCGACGACTGCGGCGCGTGCGAGCGCGGCAAGCTCTGCGCGCCCCACACCGAAGAGGAGCGCGCGGTGCTCGAGCAGCTCGCGCCCGCGCTCGCTTCGAAGGCGATCAGCGAGCGGATCGACGCGCTGCGCGAAGTGGCCGAGCTCACGATGGAGCACGAGAACGCCCCCTCGGAGGCCGTGGCGAAGGTCCTGGCCGCGGGGTGCGCCGACGAGTCGTTGCGCGTGCGTTCGATCGCCATCGACCTCCTCACCGAGGGCCAGGAGCCGGAGACCGCGGTTGTCGCGATCACCCTGGTGCTGGCCGAGATCCACAAGGGTTACGCGGGCGGCAACCTGGTCCCGACGCTGACGGGGGAGGAGATGACGCCGGCATCGGTGGCCCAGGCCATGCGCTATCTCCGCTTGACGCTCCGCGTCGCGGGGCGGGTGCGCGACGACAAGGTGGCGGGGCTCCTCGTCCGCATCCTGAAGATCACGCCGACCGAGATGCGCGGACAGCCGGTGGCGATGGCCACCTGCGATTCGCTGCTCGAGCTCGGCACGCGCGACTCGGTCGCGGCGGTCGTGAGGCATCTCACCCCGTGGGAGGACACGCGCGAGGTTCGGCGCGTCCACGATGCGCTCGAGGTGTTCGCGCTGAACAGCGACCTCGACGGCTACCCGGAGTGGGGCGAGGAGGCGCGCAACCAGTGGAAGGGGTGGCTCCGTCGGAACAAGCGCGCGCTCCCCGCGAAGCTCGGGAAGTGGCGCCCGGGATCAGACTGAGCGCCGGCGCAGCTCGTACAGGAAGACGGCGGCCGCCGCGTTGACGGAGAGCGAGCTGACCTCCGCCGCCATGGGGATCGTGACGAGCGCGTCCATCGCACGCGTCACCTCTTCCGGCAACCCGAACGCCTCGCTGCCCATGAACACGGCCACGGCGCGTGCGTCGACGGGCGCCTCGTGGAGCGGCACGCCGCCCCGCGCGACGGCGCCCAGTGTTCGGACGCCGAGGGTTCGTAGTTCTGCGAGCAGCGGGGCGGCCGTCGCGAAGCGCAATGTCGGGCCCTTGAACAGGTTGCCCATCGACGTCCGCACGGCCTTCGGGTGGAACGGGTCCGTGATCCCGACGGCGGCGAAGACGGCGCCGGACGCGCGCGCGGTGCGGACCATGGCGCCCACGTTGCCGGGGTCCTCGATCTCGACACCGACGAGGAGAGTGCCTGGCTCACCTCCACCGGCCTCCGCGGTCGGTGGAGGTGTGCCTGGCTCCGTACTCAGAGGTGCCTGGCTCACGTCCAACGGCCTCCGCGGCCGGTGGAGGTGTGCCTGGCTCCGTACGGCGAGGACCGCGGCGAGCCCCGGCTGCTCGGGGATCCGCACGAGACCGAGGATGGCGCCGTTCCCGCGCCCCTCCGTCAGGCGTTCCACGACTTCGTCCGCGACGGTGTGCAGTACGCACCCCGCGCGCTCGAGGCCGGCGATCAGGCGGCGGACGCGCTCCGAAGGGTCGTCTTGGTAGCCCTCCGCC
Organism: Planctomycetota bacterium; assembly: GCA_004357655.1. Lineage (GTDB taxonomy): Bacteria > Planctomycetota > UBA1135 > UBA1135 > N075bin59. The sequence goes on along the minus strand of SMVQ01000115.1, from coordinate 1,963 downwards.
ACGAGCGCTACCTCCACGGGCACGCCGGCCTCGAGCGCCCGCTCGAAGATGCGCGTCCCCTCGAGCGAGAACCGTCCGATGTCGGCCCGGCCGCCCGCGCTCGCGGCGCGCCGGATGTCGACCTCGACCCCGCGCCAGGCGGAAGCACGCGAGTCGGAATCGGGAGAGGGAGCCATCGGGGCACGGTCGGGCGCGCAGCATACTCCGGCGGCCCGGGCCGGAGCGCGCCGGCCATCCTCTATAATGGGGTGCCCCGGTCGCTCGCCCGAGCGGCCGTCCACGACTCCATGCGATTCCCCTCGCCGATCCCGGTTGCGATCCTCGCGGCTCTGCTCTTCGCACCATTCGCGTCGGCGCTGCCGCAACGCGCGCGCGGGCGGCGGGCGATCCAATGGACCGCGCTCGCCCCGACGGAGCTGGTGTCCGCCGGCGGTGCGGCGTTCGACGTGCAGGCGGACAAGTCCGTGCTCGTCTCCGGTGTCAACCCGCCGAAGGACACGTACACGCTCACGTTCCTCACGGACCTCGTGGGGATCACGGGTTTCCGGCTCGAGGCCCTGCCGCACCCGAGCCTCGAGGGCAACGGCCCGGGCCGCAGCGGGGGCGGCAATTTCATGCTGACGGGCGTGTCGTGCGAGGCTGCGACGAAGGGCGGCTCGCGGACGCGAACCATCGGCCTGCGGAACGCCTCGGCGAGCTTCTCGCAGAACAGCTGGACCGTGACGGGCGCGATCGATGGGCTCGACAACACGGGCTGGGCCATCTACCCGATGAACGGGAACCGCTGCACGGCCGTGTTCGAGACCACGAGCGAGATCCGCTACTCGGGCGGCGCCCGGATCACGCTCACGCTATCGTTTCAAGCGCTCGACCGGCACTCGATCGGCCGGTTCCGGGTCTCCGCCACGACGGATCCGCAACCGCTCCGCGCCGTGCAGACCGAGGAGTCGTGGCGCGGCATGCCGGCGAAGATCGACCACGCCATCGCGCTCGGGCTCGAGTACCTGCTATCGAACCAGGAGCTCGACGGGTCGTGGTCCGTGCGGCCGAAGGAATACCGGAACGGGATGACCGCGCTCGCGGTCTACACGCTCCTGAAGGCCAAGGTGCACCCGCGTCATCCGGCGGTGGTGCGCGGCGTGGAGTTCCTGCGCTCGGAGCCGCCCCGGAAGACCTATTCGATCGCCTGCCAGATCATGGCCCTCACGGCGCTCGGTGAGCCCGAGAACGACGAGTGGATCGAGGAGCTCGCCGACGAGCTCATGGACTGGCAGCGGGACGGCGGTTTCGGGTATCCGGGCGGCGATATGGACCTGTCGAACACCCAGTACGCAGCCCTCGGCCTGCGCGCAGCGGCGCTGCACGGGGTCAGGATTCCGTCGAAGGTCTGGCAGAGACTCGGCGACCGCACGATGTTGGCCCAGGAGCAGGTGGAGCGCCCGGACGACCCCGCGCCGTTCGGGTACCGCGTGGGCGACAAGGGCTCCGGCGGGATGACCGCCGCCGGCATCGCCATCCTGGCGATCTGCGAGGAGCAACTCGGCGCTCGGGTCGAACCGAAGCTGGTCGCCGCGCGCGAACGTGGGATGGCGTGGCTCAGCCGTCACTTCTCACCCACGAAGGAACCCTCGGCCCGCGGCGGACCCTGGTTCCTCTACTACATGTACGGGGTCGAGCGCGTGGGCGCTCTCACCGGGCTCGACTTCTTCGGTGGGCTCGACTGGTACCGCGGGTGCGCGCGCTACGTCGTGGGGATCCAGAAGCCGAACGGGTCGTGGGTGACGGCCACCACGGGGGACACGCAGGCAAACACCTGCTTCGCCATGCTCCTCCTGTCGAAGGCGACGGCCGCGAGCTCCGGGCCCAGCAGGACCGCCAAGGTCGATGCGTACGGAGGGGACGACCCCGAGCGCGACGTGTCGCTGCGCGCGACCGGGGACACGCCGCTCACGATCTGGGTCTC
>SMVQ01000114.1 GCA_004357655.1 Planctomycetota bacterium | reverse complement strand
TTCCATATGAGTTGGCGGCGGACTGGATCCAGATCGAACCCGGCCACCTCGAGGCCAAGCGTCCGCGAATTTTCGTCGATGCGACGCTGCTGCCCGTCAGCCCGACCGCGAGCGTCGAGCCGACGAGCGGCATCACCGAGGCGAGTGCCGATCGCCTCCTGGCCCACGCCGGGAGCTTGCTCTTCGAGGGCAACGTGCACCTCGTCGGTCGCGACGAGGACCAGAACGGCCTCGACATCCGGACGGCGAACCTGCGGCTCTCCGGCAATATCGCGCACAGGCGACGCGATGGGGCGGTGGGTCAGGCCTTCCGCCGGCTCGAAGCCTGGGGGGGCTTCCTGGCTAGTTACGAAGGCAACGCCGAGGCCCAAGGGGAGTACTTGCTCGCGACCGAGGAGGAGGTGCACATCGAGGGCGCCCCGGGCTACCTCGATTTCGGGGGGTTCAAGCTCGAGTCGAACCTGATCGAAGTCGACCTCGTCCATTTCCTGCTCAAGACCGAGCGCGGGATTCTCCGTGCGGCGGAAGAAAAAGGGGCTTGGGCCCTCGCCTTCTCCTTCCTTCAGCCTGTGACCGACGAACAGGGCACGATGCTCGTCCTCGGCTCCCCGGTGTACACGGCGGCGTCGACCACGGCGCGGGCGGATGGCGCGGTCCTGTGGATCCGCGAGGACGAATGGGAGCGTCGGGGCGGTGAATCGGTGTGGGGCGAGGACACCGAGAAGCGGGACCGCTCGGAACCACCACTCCCGGAGAAGGACCTCGTGCCCAACGCCTTCCGCGCCCTGGCAGCGGGCGACCTCGGCGAGATGGTGCGCTCCGCGTACCTCGAGGGTGAAGTGGAGGTGACCGAGGACGGTAGGCGCTCCGCCCGCGCCGACGCGGTGTTCCTCGATCTCGACCAGCAGATCGGTTGGCTCCGTGGCGCGGAGATCACCCATGAGATGGACGTCGGCGGCCATTCCCGGCAGGTCCGGACGCGCGCTGACGAGATCAAGACCGGAGCGGACGGTTCGCTGCTCGCGAACAAGGCGACGCTCACGACGTGCGATCACGACGCCCCGCACTACGTCGTCGAGACGGGCGCCCTTCGACTACAGCCGCGCGCGGCCGGCGGGTGGCTCGTCTCGCTCAGGAAGAACAAGCTCCGATTCGCGAACGGGTTTCACATCCCGCTCCCGGCCATCGGCGGTGCGGCGTTCAGCGAGTCCGGCGGATTCGAGGGGTTCGAGAGCGAGGAGGGCGAGATGTTCGCCTTCGAGACCCTGACGCTCGGGAACTCGGCCCGGTTCGGGGCCTCGCTCGGCGCGGGCTTCGAGTCGGACATCGGGGGCATCGGCAAGGGCCTGGCGAGCATCGTCGGGTTCAAACGGGGCAATGTGAAGGGGCGCTGGAAGTACGACGTACATTACCTCGGCTCGCGCGGCTTCCTCCTCGACTTCGGGCTCCAGCTCCGGGAGAAGAACCGGACCAAGAACAGGAGCGAGCTCTTCTGGCTCAACCTGTACTCGTCGGGTATCTCGGACAACCACAAAGACCGCGGGCTCGTCCGTGTCAACACGGACGAGCGCGACAAGTTGCGGGCCTGGTTTCGGGCTCGCGGACGTTACCCGCTCGATGAAGGCGAGTGGATCGACCTCGCCTTCGCGAGCCAGACGGACCCGGGTGTTCAGGCGGAGTTCTATCAGAAGGACTTCACGAGGTACGAGCAGCGCGACAACTACCTGCACTGGCGGAAGGGGCAAGGCGAGAACCTCTACAGCGCGCGCGCGAAGATTCGCGTGGACGATTTCCGCTACGAGGTCGAGGAACTGCCGGCGGCCGGCGCGTACCACGGCGAGGTGCCGCTGCTCATGATGGGCGCCGTGCCTCTGCTCTACGGCGCGAGCCTGGACTTCGTGTACCACAGGCGGCGGGCGGGCAAGGGCGTCTTCACCGACGACGACGGCAATATCACCAATGTGGATATCTACGACGACGGGACCACGCAGTTGTTCGACGACGGGCTCGGCAACCGCACCGCGCTGCGAGTCGACAACAAACAGCGGCTCGAGGCGCCGATCGAGGTGGGCTTCTACGGCCTGCGTGCCACGCCCTTCGTGGATGCCGAGTTGACGGCCTGGGACACCGGCATCGACGAGAGCGACAACCCGACCCGCGCCGGACTGTTCGCGGGGATCGAGTTGTCGACGACGCTCCACAAGGTGGGCGGCGACGGCTACTTCAACACGATCACGCCCAACTTCCTCGTTCGCACGGACCTCAGAGTCGAGGAGTCCAACGGCGATCCCGTGCAGTTCGACTTCACCGACCAGCCCATCGGCGGCACCGAGCTCCAACTGGGCGTTCGGTCGCTCTGGTGGAAACGGGGCGAGACCCACGGTCTGGACCTGGACCTGCGCGCGACGAGCCGAGTCGATCGGGGGGGCGGACGTGAGGACCTGAACCGGATCAATGTGCTTGGAAACTGGCGCGACCAGTGGGGCCCGTTCCCGGTCGGGCTGCGGCACGAGACGCACTTCAACACGGACCTCAACGCCACGACCTACACTCGCACCAACTTCCGCTTCTCGCCGGCGGAGTCGTGGGATGCCGAGCTGGGGTACGTCCGCGGCCTCTCGGAGGAGCGGCTGTTCCTGAAGGAGGACGGGCTGCAGGACCAGAACATGAACGGGATGATCGACGAGGACGAGGAGGCGCGACTCTTCGAGGCGGCCCAGTGGGGCCTCCGCTGGAGGGCCAACGAGAAGTGGGAGTTCGAAGGCCGGCAGACGATCGCGGTGAAGAGCGACGGGACCTTGAACAGCGAGTTCTTCATCCGTCGGTTCGCGCACGATTTCGTGATCGAGATCGGAGTCGGAAACCGGTCGGGCGAGGGCTCGTCGTTCGAGATCAGCCTGAGGCCGCTCATCGGCTGGAAGTCGAGCCGGCTCGGCCTGTCGGGCGAGGATTGAGCGGAGAGGAACGGGGAGGAACGGACACCAGGTCGAAGTGGACGGCGTTGGGGCTAGAATGGTCGCGTGCTCGCCATCTTTGGAGACTTCGCCTTCACGGAGCTGCTGCTCGTCGCGGCCGTAGCGCTCATGGTGTTCGGCAAGCGCCTGCCCGAGGTCGCCGTGCGCGCCGCCGCCCACCTCACGCGCCTGCGCCGCTCGCTCACGGAGATGTGGCGCGAGGCGGGCATCGAGGAGGAGCTCCGCAAGGTGCGGCGGGACGTGGAGCGCACGATGCCCGATCTGCGGAATCCCAGACAGATGGTGCGCGACATCGGCCGCGGGTACCTCGACCAGATCGATGCGCAGACGGAGCCCGAGCAGCCCGAGGGGCCGGCCGAGGAGGAGCGCCCACAGCCGCCGGCGGATCAGCGGGAGGAGGCGACGGGGGACCCCGACGAGGATCGCGAGTCCGCCTGAGTCGATCGGTGTACCGACTGGCCTACAACACGAACGGGCTCGCGCACCACCGCGTGCTCGATTCGTTGGAGCTCCTCGCCGAGCTCGGCTACGAGGGCGTGGCGATCACACCCGACGTGGGTCAGATGGATCCCTACCGGCTCTCACAGCGTGAGGTCGCGGAGGTGCGCGTGCGGGCCGAGGAGCTCGGGCTCGAGCTCGCGATCGAGACCGGTGCGCGCTTCGTCATGGACTTCAGGCGCAAACACTGCCCCTCGTTGCTCGAGGAGGCCCAGGTGGCGCGGGCGCGGCGCGTCGACTTTCTCAAGCGGTGCATCGACCTCGGATGCGAGCTCGGCGCGGGCGTCGTCTCGATCTGGTCGGGCCGCGCGCCCGGAGGGGTCGTAGCCGAGGATGCGGGCGACGCCGCGCATGCGGAGCGCGAACGCATGTGGGCGCGACTCTGCACGGGTCTGGGAGAGGTGCTCGCGTTCGCGGCCGAGGCGGAGATTCAGATCGCGTTCGAGCCCGAGCCGGGTATGTTCATCGAGCGCCCCGCCGGGTATGGGGAGCTCCTCGAGCGCCTCGGCGACGCGGGTGACGCCCTCGGCCTGTGCCTCGACGTCGGTCACCTGCTCGTGACCGGCGACCTGCCCGTCGGGGCGGTGATCCGCGCCTGGGCGCCACGGCTGGTGCACGTCCACCTGGACGACATCCGCGGAGGGGTCCACGAGCACAGGCCGTTCGGGGAGGGCGACCTCGACCTGGACGAAGTGCTAAGCGCCTTGCTGGAAGTTGGTTACGAAGGAATGGCGGCGGTGGAGCTCAGCCGCGACAGCCACCGGGGGGCAGAGGCGGCGCGGCGCGCCATCGGGGCCTTGCGGCGGGCCGCCACGAATTCAACTTGAGGGTGTGCCGCGCCCGTCGCGGTGTTCACAATGCCGAGCGGCTAGCATGAGGTGGATCCCTGAAAATGGGATCCCGCATCCCACGAAGGAATGCCGCTATGGCGAACGAGCTCGGTCACGCACGGATCTGCCCCACACGCATCGATGGGGCCCCCGCCTTGTTCGCACACAGAGTGACCGTGCCCCAGTGCCAGGACCGACAGCGCGGGCGGTATCACAAGTGCTACACGTGCGCGCACAATAACGCCTACGTGGCGGTCCACGGCACGCCCGAGGAGCACGGAGCCAAGCGCAAGCTTGCCCGGACCGTCCCCGCCTCGAAGCTCGCGCCGGCCGCCGCGCCAGCCCCCGAACCGGAGCTGGCCCCGGCGCGGGAGAGCTGAGGCCGCAGCCTCAGACTTTCGCCGCGGCCAACACTTCTTCCTCGGTGAGCTGGCGGGGCGTCTTCTTCGCGAGGGCGAGGACGCGGTCGATCGCTTCGTCGGTAGGGTCGTAACCGCGCTTCTCGAGGAACCAGGTCACGTTCGATTTCCCGCTCATCGGACCGACGGCGATCACCTGCTCGAGGCCGAACAGGTCGGCGGGCACGCCGGAGTAGACGCGGTTCGCGAGCCACGAATCGCCCCTGCGCAGGGCTTTGATGACTGCGGCGGCGTGCACGCCCGTCGCAGTCTCGAACGCGTCCTTGCCGAACACGGGGTAGTTGGGCGTGATCTCGAGCCCCACGGCCTCGCTCGCGACCCGGACGTACTCGCCGAGCATCGAGACGTCGTTGTCGATCTGCCCCGAGAGCTTCAGGTTCACGAGCAGGAGGTCCATCTCCGTGTTCCCCGTCCGTTCGCCGACGCCGAGCGCCGTCGCGTGGATGCGGGTCGCGCCCGCCTCGATGGCCACGAGCGAGTTGATGAGACCGAGCCCCCGGTCGCGATGCCCGTGCCAGTCGATGCCCACGTCGACGCCGAGCTCCGCGACGAGGTCCTTCACGAAGGTCACGAGCCGGCGGGTGCCCGACGGCGTCGCGTGCCCGCAGGTGTCGCAGATGCAGATCCGCCGCGCCCCCGCCTCGATCGCCGTCGTGTAGAGGGCGCGGACCGTGTCGGGGTGCGCGCGCGTCGTGTCCTCCGTCACGAACATGGAGGGCAGCCCCTCCTTCGTGCAGAACTCGATCGCCTTGCGCGTGAGCTCGAGCATCGACTCGAGCTTCCAGTTCTCCGTGTACTGGCGGATCGGGCTCGAGCCGATGAAGGCGCAGACCTCGACCGGGGCGCCGCTCGCCTGAACGATGTCGACGGCCGGGGCGATGTCGGAGACGAGCGTTCGGCACGCCACGTTGGGCGTGATGTTCAGCCCGACCATCTCCTTCGCCAGGGCCAGGATGTGCTCGCGCGCCCGCTCGCTCGCGCCGGGCAGCCCGATGTCGGCCGTGTCGATGCCGAGGTCGTCCATCAGGTGGACGAGCCGGATCTTCTCGTCCAACTCCGGATCCCGGGCGGAGGGGCTCTGGAGGCCGTCCCGCAGGGTCTCGTCGTCGAACATGAGCTCCGGAACCACGCGCGGAACCTCGTTCCAGTCGTAGATGAGGTCTGATTCGTCCTTCGCGCTCATGAGCGGGATTATACGCCGGGCCCGAACCGCCCGCTTCCCGAGCGACCGTACTGACGGTCGGAACGCGGGTGGAAACCGTGCGGTTCGGGCCTGCTATCCTCCCACCAATGTCTCAGGTGAGGGTCCTCAAATTCGGCGGCGCGGCTCTCGCCGATGGGCCTGGGATCGAGCGCGCGTGCTCTATCGTCGCGAGCCAGGGCGGGGACCGGCCGATCGTCGTGGTGAGCGCGCACGAGGGCGTCACCGACCTCCTGGAGGCCTGTGCCCGGACCGCGGCGGCAGGGGTGATCGACGCCGATCGGGTGCGCATCCGGCACCGCACGCTCCTCGCCCAGCTCGGTCTCGATGGGGAGCTCGTCGATCGCTATCTCGCCCAGCTCCGGGAGCTCCTCGGTGAGGCCCGGCGTGCCGGGCGGATCCTGCCGGCACAGCTCGATCTCGTCCTCTCTTTCGGTGAGCGCATGAGCGCCCGGATCGTCGCCCGCGCGCTGCAGGCGTCCGGCATCCCCGCCACGCCGGTCGACGCCTTCGACCTGGGGTTCGTCACCGATTCGAACTACGGCCGTGCGCGGCCCCTCGCCGGGATAGGCCGCGCCGTCCGCGACGCGGTCGCGCAGATCCCAGGGGTCCCGGTCGTCACGGGCTTCCTCGCCAAGGACACCCGCGGGAACCTCACGACGCTCGGCCGCAACGGTTCGGACCTCACCGCCTCGGTCATCGCCGAAGCCGTGGGCGCGGCGGAGATCCAGTTCTGGAAGTCGGTCGGCGGGATCCTCACGGCGGACCCGGAGCTCGTCCAGGGGGCTCGTGTGATCGACCGACTCACCTACGCCGAGGCTGCGGAGTGCGCCTTCCACGGGGCGCGCATCCTGCATCCGGCCTCCGTGGCGCCCGCGTTGCGCGCCCGGGTCTCCGTACGGGTCTGCAACGTGAACGCGCCCGACGAGCCGGGCACCTCGCTCACCTTGCACGAGGAGCGCACGGGCCCGGTGGCCGTCGCGAGCCGGCGCGACGTCGCGCGGATCGACCTGCGGATCGACGCTCCGGAGCGCCGCGGCGAGTGTGTGCGGCAGCTCTTCGACGCGCTCGACGGGCGCGGCTGGACGCCCGGCCTGATTTCGGCGAGCGGCGGAGGCGTGTCGGTCGTCGTCGAACCGGGTCCGGGGTTCACTGAGCTGCTCGAACACCTCGGGCCCGCGGCGACCGCGACGCGCGGACTCGCCATCGTGGCGGTCGTCGGTCAGGGCCTGGGCCGCGTGCGCTCGGCCGGGCTGCGGTCGCTGGTGCTCCTGGACGAGGCCGGCGTCGAGGTCGTCGGGGCCTTCCTCGGCGACCGCACGGAGAGCCAGGCGTTCCTGATCGAAGCCACATGCCTCGCCACCGCTGTGTCCGCGCTCCACGATGGGCTGCTCGCAGGAGCGTACGGCCCCAGTCCCTCTCCGTCCTCCTTCGCTGGGAGAGAGGGCGGGGACTGACCGACGCCGTACACTCCCGCGCTGACCATGATCCAACCCGGTGAAGAGCAGGCGATCACCTTCAAGGACTTCAAGGAGGTGCTCGAAGCGTCTCCGTCCAAGGCGGCGGCGTTCCTCGAGCCCGTCCACGCGGCGGACGTCGCGACCTGGCTGCAGGACGTGACCGCCGAGGACGCCTGGCAGGTCTTCACGGCGCTCTCGATCGAGACGCAGGCGGAGGTGATCGAGTACGCCGAGGAGCGCTTGCGTGGCGAGCTCATCCCGCGCCTCTCGATGGACGACCTGCGTGACGTCGTCGAGGAGCTGCCCGCGGACGAGGCGGTCGACGTGCTCGCGGAGGCGGATGAGCGCGTCGCCGAGGACGTCCTCGACTCGATCCCCACCGAGCTCGCCACCGAGCTGCGCGAGCTGATCGCCTTCCCGCCCGAGAGCGCGGGCGGCGTCATGACGACGGAGTTCGTGCCGGTTCGCGCCGGCACGCGGATCGGGGATGCGATCAAGCTGCTCAAACAGGAGGGCGACCGCATCGAGCGCGACATCGGCGTCTATGTGATCGACGACGCCGAGCGTCCGATCGGGTACATCCCGGTCACCGAGCTCCTCACGAACTCGATCCACACGACGGTCGAAGAGGCGATGGGCGAGCCCTTCACCATCCTCGCGGCCGAGGACCAGGAAGAGGCCGCGAACCGCCTCAAGAAGTATGGGCTCCAGGCGCTCGCGGTCGTGGACACGGAGGGCGCGCTCGTCGGTGTGATCTCCGCCGAGGACGCCCAGGAGGTCTTCGAGAGCGAGGTGTCCGAGGACATCCTGCGCCTCGTGGGTACGGCGCCCGAGCGGCAGCAGACGCGCCTCGGGGTGCTCACGCGCGTCCGCCAGCGCATGCCCCTCATGGCCGTGACGGTCCTCGGGGGTCTCGTCAGCGCGAAGATTCTCGAGGTCTTCCTGCACTCCGACGCCGAGACGGCAGCGGGCGAAGGGATGTCGATCCTGCGCTACCTCCCGCTCATCATCGGCCTCGCCGGCAACGTCGGCATCCAGTCGTCGACGATCCTCGTGCGCGCGTTCGCGACGGGCGAGGTCGAACCCGAGCGCGAGTTCAAAGTGCTCACGGCCGAGGTCACCGTCGGCGCGTTGATCGGGCTGATCTGCGGCGCCGCCACCGTCTTCCTGGCCTCCTGGATGGAGCTCGGCGTCTGGCTGGCGGCCTTCGGTGTCGCCGTGGGCGTGGCGGTCGCCACGGCGGTCACCTGGGCGGCGTTCCTCGGGTGCGTCATCCCGATGGGTTGCCGCCGACTGGGGATCGACCCCGCGATCACCGCTGGGCCGTTCCTGATCAGTCTCTCCGACATCTCCGGGGCCGCGATCTACGTCATGGTCGCCCGCCGGCTCATCGGGCTGTGACCCGGAGTTGCCCTTGGCTGCTCGGAGACTCAACCGGCTCTTCTGGACGCTCGCGATCCTGCTCCTCGCGTTCTTCGCTCTGAAGACGTTCGTGGGCGACGTGTACCCCGTGACGTCCTCGTCGATGGAGCCGACGATCCGCGCGGGTGAGAGGGTGCTCGTGCTCTACGACGACTCGCCGCCGGAGCGCTTCGATCTCGTCGTCTTGACGCGCGGGGACGGGACCTACGTGAAGCGCGTCGTGGGCCTCGGAGGCGAGACGCTCACCATCCGCACCGGCGACCTCTACATCGGCGACCGCGACAGCACCGTGCTCCCGCCCGACGCGCCGCGGCCCGCGCTCGTCCCCGTCTTCGACGACCGCCTGCACGACGTCGCGGAACACTTCTCCATGGGCGGGACGCAGGTCCAGCCGTGGAAGCTCGTGGACGGCGCCTGGGAGGTCGACGCGCGCGAGCTCGAGCGCGAGAGTGCCGCGGGCCTGTTGCGTCTGCACAAGGGCGTTCACGACGACGTCATCGATGAGCGGGGCCGCGTCGAATACAAGCGCGAGCCGGTCGGCGACGTCGCGGTCGAGT
>SMVQ01000113.1 GCA_004357655.1 Planctomycetota bacterium | reverse complement strand
TCCTGGGACGATTCGGGGAGTCCATGTCGTTCGATGGCGACACACTGGTCGTCGGGGACCCGTGGTGGGACTTCAGCGGAGAAAAAAGGGCAAGGTCTTCGTGTACGAAAGGGCCGGCGCGCAATGGACGGTCGTCCAGGAGCTTCAGCCTTCAGGGCTCCGATGGAACGATGGGTTTGGCTTTGGTGTCGCCCTGGATGGCGAAGTGCTCGTCATCGGCGCGTCGGGTGTCGACAGCCCCGGAGAAGACAACGGCGCGGTCTTCATCTACGAGAAGAGCGGGTCTAACCCTTGGGGCCTCGTGAGTGTATTTCCCAACAATGACTTGTCGGGCGCGGTGCAGCCAACGGCCCTTCTTGGCAGATCCGTCGCCGTTTCGGGCGCGACCGTGGTAGCCGGAGCGCCAGCAGCTGGTGCGGCCGAGGGGGAAGTCTGGGTCTTTGAACGAGATGTTGCGGGGTGGGAACACACGGCCATCCTCGTCGACCCGGCCCCGGGTCCAGCGGATCACTTTGGGAAGTCCGTGGCGGTCTACGGGGACACGGTCGTTGCGGGCGAGGGAGGGCAAACTGCAACCGGGTTCGCGCAAGGCACAGCTCTCATCTTCGAGCGGGATGCCGGAGGGAACTGGCAGCTCGTGCAGGAGATCGAAGCCAGCGACGGGTTCGGGGGCGTAAGCTCTGCAGACGGATTCGGGGAGGGCGTGGCGATCGAGGGCGACATAATCGTCGTCGCTGCGCCCGCCGCTCACGGCGCCGTGGGTCCCAGCAAGGGTGCCGTCTATCAGTTCGACCGAAGCGCTGCAGGCACTTGGTCGCACCACGAGACGAGGGTCATGGTCTCTTCCGACCCGACAGATAGCATCAACGGGGAAGGCCTCGACCTGCGCGATGGGGTCGTCTTCGCTGGTTCGCCCTCCTACCCCAGAACCGCATACGTCTTCGAGATCGAATCGGGCGTTGCCTACTGTGAGCCCGCGGCCAATTCATCCGGATGGCCGGCTCATTTAGCGGCGGTGGTCACGCTCGATGGCGAGGCATTGCTCTCGGCGCATCACGCACCATCGCAAACCGCGGGCGTGTTCCTCGCCTCACCTGCCCGTGATGAGACCGTCTTCCAACCGAGCTCCCTCTGTCTTGGCGCTGGAATGTGGTGGATCGGTCCGATGGCACCAACCGGCAGGAGCGGAGCGGCGATACTCGACCTTGCAGGCTCGCCGGGCCTCGTCAGTGGTGTGACGATCTACTTCCAGTACTGGTTTCGAGATACTGCCGCCACCACCGGCGGGTTCAACCTCTCGAACGCCGTGGCCGTAGCTCTTCCGTAGCTTCCCACTCCCGAGAGAGACTCGGGCTCACAAGAAGCAGGCTCCGTCGCCCACTTGGGCGTGTACGGAGCGTCTATTCCCCTAGTCCTCGATCAAGCGATGGTTGACTCTCGCCTGTTGGCGAAACGACCTCGCCACGCAGCACTCACCGATGGACCCTCGACCATCGCTTGATCGAGGTCTAGTCCTTCCCGCTCGCCTGCTGTTGGCGCGCGCGCAGGCGGAGCGCGGCCGGACCGTCCACGCGCTGGAGCTGTTCGAGAGCGGCGACCTCCATCGCGGCCGCCAGGTTCGCCTGCGCCAGGCCGGCGGGTCCGGTCGCGACCGGCGCCTTCGACTCGGCCTTCCCGACCGGCGCTGTGGTGGGCGGCTCGACGGGCGGTGGCGACGCGCCGGTGACCGCGGCGACCTGCGCCCCCTCGCCGAGGACCGCGGTCGGCTCAACGGCCCGCTCGGCGGGCAGCGCGAGCTCCCCTCCCGCCTCCGGGTAGATCGTGATCCCGCGCCCGAGCCGGGCGGTCGACGGCGCGACCACGGCGGCGGGTGCCGTCAGGGTCGCGAGCGGGACCGCGATCGGCGGATGTTCGGGCGCCGCGTCCGCGGTGTGCGAGTCCGGATCGAACAGGTGGCATGGGACGACGCCGCGCGCGGACGCGACGATCAGGAGCGTCTTCACCTCGACGATCCGGATCGACAGGAGGAGATTCTCGCCCTGCCGCACGTACGATCCCACCACCGCGTGCGTCGCGCCGTACTCTTCCGCGAGCTCCCGCAGTTCCGCACCCGAACGGGGGTGCGACATCCGGTCGGGCTCGAGGTCGAGCCCGAGGTCGAGCAGGTTCGTGCGATTGCTGAGCGCCGCCATGAGCTCCTGCTCGAGCTTCTTGTTGACCGCGGCGTGCTCATGGCTGGCGAGCGAGCGCCCGTCCAGGCTCATGGTCAGGTCCTCGTCGAGCTCATCGATGAACAACCGCATGGCCGAGAGGTCCGTGCGACGCTCCGCGGACTCCACGAGAGCGTCCGCGATGACTCCGACGCCCGAGACGAACGCGTCGGCCGGGTCCTCCGGCCGCTGGGCCTGGGCGGCGCAGCCCGCCGCCGTGGCGAGCAGCCCCAGGGCGAGCACGAGCTGGGTCGTGTGAAGTGCTGTCGTAGCCATGATTCGCTCCGCGCTTGGGTGGGTCGCTGCTAGTGGGTCGTGAGGTAACGCTCCAGGTCCTCGACGTACGGCCAGAGCTCGTTGGGCGAGCCGTTCCAGGCCACCAGGAACTGGTCGAAGGCGACCCGCGCCTCCGTCGTGCGGCCGCGGTCGATCGCGACCTGCGCGTCGACCAGGTCGAGCCACGGCGTCGCGGGCGCGCCGCGCTCGCGCAGCTCCGCGGCCGTCGTCTCGAGCTCTTGAACCAGCTCTGGGTCCGCGGTCACCTGCTCCGCGCGCTCGAGGAACAGCCCGTAGACGAGGGCCTCGCGCACGGCGATCGCATCGGGATAGTGCGCGGCGAGGAAGCGCAGGAGCGGGACGGCGTCGCCCTCCCCGGTCTCGAAGCGTTCGCCGGCGGCCGTGAACAGCACCGGGTAGATCTTGTCGCGGTACTCCGCGCGCTCACCGACCGCCGCGAACGCGTCGTCCGCCGCCTCCACGCGGCCGACATCGAGCGCAGCGACGATCTCGTGCGCGACGTCCGCGGGCGGGCCGGCCGGCGTCGAAGCGCAGGCCGCGAGGACCAGGGGGAGAGCTATTGCGAATGTCTTCATGATGATTCTGACCTCGTTCAGTGGGTCTCGGACGGGGCGAACCGGCGCCCGTCGGTGAACAGGATCTCCTGGACCCGGATGTCGAAGCCGCCGGCGACGGCGAGCTCGTAGCGCAGGGTGTAGCGCCGGACCTCGGCGGCCGAGTATGTGGTCTGCGCGAGGGCTGCCTCGCGGCGCCCGACGACGAGCGCCCATTCGCGCAGGGGGATCAGGGCCGCGAACAGGTAGATCTCGCCGCGCGAGAGCACGCTCCTTCGCAGGGCCCGCAACGGCGCGGGAAGGCGCGCGTACTCGTAGTCGAAGAGGTCGCGGTACTGGCGGTAGCGCTCGAGCCGCGGCGCGCCGGCCACCGTCTCGACCACCGGCGGATCCCCGGGAGTGAGGCGGAAGTAGCCCCGGCGCTCGGCGCCTTCGTCGAGCGCGCTCTTCGGCACGAGCACGAGCTCCTCCCCGAAGGTGCGCGCGATCGCGATCTGATCCTCCGGCGCGGCGAGCAGGACGGTCGAGAACCCGAGCCGCGCCTCGCCCGCGAGCTCGCGCTCCGCCGACTCGAGCAGGCGCTCGTCCTGCATCAGCGCCTCGATGCCGTCCTCGGGGAGCGGGTCCTCGGGCGCGTCCTCGGGCGCGGCCGCCCCCACGTCCGGCTCCGTCGGCGCTTCGACCGACTCAGCCTCGGGTTCGCCGTCCGGATCGCCGGCCTCGGGCGGCGGCGGCGCGGCCTCGGAGGCCTCCGACAGCTCGCGCTCGAGCTCCTCGGCGGCCGCGGTCGGCTCCGCGGGGACCGGCTCGTCCGCCGCTTCCGCCGCTTCCGGAGGGACCGGCTCCGCCGGCTCGACCGGCTTCGCCGAGGCGACCTCCATGTCCGGCGCCTCGGACGCGTCGGGCGCCTCGACCAGCGGCATGATCGACACCGACAGCACGGAATCGGGCTCGAACGGCAGGACGAGCGGCAGCGTCGCCGGTACGCTCAGACAGATCCACCACGAGAACACGGCGGCCAGCGCGATCAGGGTGCCCTGGCGCAGGTAGCCGCTCATCGCTGCTCGCCTCCGGATGAGCTCCCGAACGTGCCCCCGGTCGCGTCGCCGATCGCGATCAGCTCGACGTTCACGAAGCCGCGCAGGCGCAGGTGCTGGAGCAGCTCGACGGCGACGCCGTGGCGCGAGTCGCGGTCGGCCCGGATCTCCACCCGCACGAGCTCGGGCACCACGGCCGCGCGCCCCGCGGATGCGGGATCGGCGAGGGAGTCAGCGAGCGCGGCGTCCACGTCCGCCCACGAGCCGAGCGCCGCCTCCCGCCCCGCCACGCGCAGGGTCGAGTCGGCCGTGATCTCGAATTCGACCGAGCGCGCGAGGCGCGAGCGCTCGTCGCCCCCGGGCTCCACCGCGGGCAGTTGGATGCGGACGGGCTCGGCGCGCACCGCGGACCGCGTGTCGGACAGCGCGAGCAGCGCGAAGATCAGGATGAACAGGGTGTCGAGGAGCGGCGTGAGCCCCCCGAGCCCGATCGAACCCCGCGTCACGCGCCGCCTCATCCCCCCACCGCCGCGAGCTCGAGCCGTTCGACCGTGGGGCGCTCGCACGCCGTGCGCCACTCCTGGAACGCGATCAGGAAGCCCTGTCCGAACAGGAACACGATGAGCCCGAAGATCGTCGTGAAGAGCGCGGTCGAGAGCCCGGACGCGAGCACCTCGGGCGCCGCGAGCCCCAGCTCGTCGCCGCGCGTGAAAAAGGCGCGCGCGAGTCCGAGCACCGTGCCGAAGAGCCCGAGGCTCGTCGCGATCTGGCTCACGGCCTCGATGCGCGCGAGGCTCCGGTCGCCCCGCGCCCGCTCGCGGACGAGCTCGCGCCGCGCGCGGTCGAGGCTGCCCTCGCCCGCGAGCCGCGCGATCCGGCCGTGGGGTCGCCGGAGCAGGCACCCGAACACGTAGAGCGACCGGTCGAGGACCCCGGCGAGCACGATGACCCACGCCCCGAGCACCAGGTACATCACCGGCCCGCCCACCTCGAAGTACTTCACGAACACCGCGCCCTACCTATGATTGGGGAGGTCGGGCAGCGGGAAACGCAGGGCGGCGCGCAAGAATTCGGCGGGCGGCTGGAGCGGGAAGCGCATCCAGTACCCCTCCGGGTCGGCCTCGAACAGGATGCGCCGCGCGCCGCGGGGATCGCGCCGCAGGAGATCCTCGACGAGGGCGGGATCGTCGAGCGGCGAGGCCGGGGCGGAGGCTTCCACGGGTGGCGCCAGGCCGATGCTCCCGAGCGGGAAGCCCATGCCGGACCCGAAGTCGGAGGCCGTGGCGAGCTGGGCGACGAGCCGCTCGCGCTCGCGGTCGCGCGACTCGATGTTCCGGATCGCCGTGCCGATGTGCTTGCGCTTGCCCGCGAGGTCGCGCGCCTCGCCCTCGAGCTCCGTGATCCCTGCCCGCAGCACCGCGGCCTCCCGCATGGCCTTCAGGCGAACACCGGAGTCGCCGGCCGCGAGCGACCGATCGAGAGCGAGGTCGTAGACCGCGCGCTTCTCCGAGAGCTCGGCGCTGTTGGAGTCGAGCCGCCGGTCGATGATGCCGGCCTTCTCCGAGTAGAACTGGACGGCCTCGCTCTCCGCCTGGCGCACGCGGTCGCCGCCGAGCAGGAGGTTCATGCGCATGTCGTGGATGCGCTGGCGGAGCGCTTCGGCGCCACCGGATGCACTGGCCGGCGCCGCGGCGGACCCGGAGGTCGCCGGCGCGAGGGCGCCATCCTGGGTGAGGCTGACGGCGGCGAGGAGAACGGGAACGAGGAGCATGAAAGGAGTCTCCCTGCGGGGTCAGTCCCGGCCGCCGCGGGCGCCCTGGTACGCCTCGCGAAGCAGATCCGAGTAACGGGGAACGGAGAGGCCGGGGCGCGCGAGCCCCGACGCACTGAGCGAGATCCGGCGGATGCTCGAGTCCTGGAGCCAGTCGAGGACGCTCGCCAGCTCGGGGCTGGGTCCCTCGAGGTCGCCCTGCAGGTCGACGAGGTCCGTGAACGCTTTGAGGATGTCGTGGGTGCGCGTGCTGCGCGCGTATCCGGAGAGGAGCTGCTCGAGGTACATGAGGTCCATGCTCATCTGGAGCCGGATCCGGTCGAGGGTGCCGAACATCTGGCCGACGAGGAGATCCGAATCTATTTCGAGCGCGGCGCCCTGCGGGCCGCTCATGCCGCGTGCGGCCGCGCGCACGAGTTGCAGGCGCTTCTTGGCGAGCTCGAGCCCGTTGCGCTCCTGCTGGTAGGAGTACAGGAGCACGTCGAGCTTCTGCCGCGTCGCGCGCGGCATCTCGCGCGTCGGCCGGAACGTCTCCGCGTCGAACTCTTCCGGCGGCAAGCCGTCGACGAAGTCGGCGATCGCCTGCTGGGAGACGTCAAGCGACTTCACGTTGGCCGTGATCGCCAGGTCGTTCTGCTCCTCCGTCCCGAACAGGATGGCGAGGTCCTCGGGTCGCACGGACGCGGCCATCTTGTTGGCGTAGTAGCTGATGCGGTAGCGCTGGGACTCGAGAAAGTCGACGAGTGCCACCTGGTTGCCCAGGACGCCATCGACGTAGCCGGCGACGGCCTCGAGGATGGCGGCCTCGTTGTAGCCGTTCTCCTCGGACGCCGTCGCGCGCAGCTCGGCGAGGATCTGGGACGTCTCCTTGGCGATCTCCCGGCCCGCGCCGATCTCGTCGCGGAACTGCCCGAGCCGTGCCTGGAAGCCCCGGAAC
>SMVQ01000112.1 GCA_004357655.1 Planctomycetota bacterium | reverse complement strand
TGCGCAACATCGGCGGTCCTCGATTGCAACGACGACACGTGTGGCCTGCAGTCGCAGGTCACGGGCAACGGGCTGATCGCCGGCGAGTCCTACCTGATCCGGATCGGTACGTTCCCCGGCGGCACAGGCGGCACGGGCCAGTTCAGCATCGCCGGCCCCGACGTCGGGGGCACGAACTACTGTGTGGGCGGACTGAATAGTGACAACCAGGAGGGTGCGATGAGCATCTCGGGCTCGACGAGCGTGGCGGCGAACGACCTCGTGCTCGTGGCATCCAACCTCGTGGATAATAGCTTCGCCGGCCTGTTCGTCATGGGCGACACCACGGATATGAACGTGTTCGGGAATGGCTTCCTGTGCATCGCGCTCAACAATTCCTTCATCCGCCTGAACCCGATCATCAACGGGGGCGGGGACGTGATCCAGCGGGCAATCGACAACACCGCTCCGCCGGCGAATGTCATCACCCCCGGCTCGACGTGGTACTTCCAGTACTGGTACCGGGAATCGCTGGCGGTCGGCACGAACCTGACGGACGGCATCTGCGTCTGCTTCGCGCCGTGAGCCGCAGGTAGATCGAGCGACCGTTCTCCTCTGGAGGCCGGTCAGAAACACGGAGCCCGGGCCCCACGTGGGGGTCCGGGCTTCTTCGCGTTCCGGGGCGATCCGCGGGTCAGGGCGTCGCGCGCTCGCCCGCACCGTAGAGAGCGCACACGTCGGGCCGCTCTCGCGCGAGGTCGCGGGCGGCGATCAGGAGGTCGAGGTCGCGCTCGGGGTCGTCCAGACCCTCGAGATTGTCGCCCGACTGGCGGACTCCCGCGAGGTCGCCCATACCGCGCTGGCGCAGATCCTCCTCCGCCAGGAGAAAACCGTCGCGGCACTCCTCCAGCAGACGGAACCGGTGTTCGGCCACCGCGTCACCCAGAATCAGGCACTGGCTCGGTGCGGGTCCGCGGCCGATGCGCCCACGGAGCTGGTGGAGCTGGGCGAGGCCGAGACGCTCGGCGTTCTCGATCACCATGACCGTCGCGGCGGGCACGTCGACGCCGACCTCGATCACCGTCGTGGCGACGAGTAGCTTCGCCTCTCCGCGCCGGAAGCGATCGAGCCGTCGCGCGCGCTCCTCCGCGGGCAGCCGGCCGTGCACGAGCTCGACGCCGAGCTGCGCGAACACTTCCGACTCCTGGATTCGTGCGAACCGCTGTTCCGCACCGGCGATGCGCGCGAGCGACTCTTCCTCCGCGTCCTCCTCGGCTCCGATCCGCGGGCACACCCAGTACGCCTGCTCGCCGGCGGCGAGCCGCTCCCGAACCAACGCCGGAACGCGGCGTCGCTCCGCGCCGCGCACCCAACGCGTCGTGACCTCACCGCGACCCGGCGGCATCTCGTCGAGGAGGCTGACGTCCAGGTCCCCGTAGAGTGAGAGCGCGAGCGTGCGCGGGATCGGCGTCGCGGTCATCAGCAGGGTGTGCACGTCGTCACCCTTGTCAGCGAGCGCGGCGCGTTGGCCGACGCCGAACCGGTGCTGCTCATCGATGATCGCGAGGTCGAGCCGCTTGTAGCGAACGTCGGCGCTGAAGAGGGCGTGCGTCCCGAACAGCACGTGGAGACCGCCGTGCTCGAGACGTTCGAGGACCTGGCGCCGATCCCGGCGTGCCAGCGAGCCCGTCAACAGGTCGCAGGCGAGACCCGCTCGCTCGAGGAGCGGTCGCAGTCCGAAGAAGTGCTGCTCGGCGAGGAGCTCTGTCGGCGCCATGAATGCCGACTGCCCGCCCGACTCCGCGACGACCATGGCGGCGTAGAGGGCGACAGCCGTCTTCCCCGAGCCGACGTCGCCTTGCACGAGTCGGCGCATCGGTGACGTGCGCGCGAGGTCCGAGCGCAGCTCGCCTGCGATCCGGCGCTGGGCCACCGTGAGCGCGAACGGATAGCGGTCGAGGAGCGCCGCGTGCCGCGCATCCGCGATGCGCGCCGCGGTGGCACGCCCGGAGCGTCCCGTCCGTGCGAGCTGCAGCCGCGCCTGCACACCGAGGAGCGACTCGAACGCGAGCCGGCGGCGCGCAGCATCGAACTCCGCCGCATTCGCGGGTGCGTGCGCGCTCGCGACGGCCTCCGGCAGGGGCGGCAGGCCGAGCCGTGTCAGGATGTCATGCGGGAGCAGCTCGACGACGCCGTCCCCGTAGCGAGCCACCGCGGAGCGGCACAGCGCCGCGAGGAAATCCTGCGAGACCCCGTCCGTGAGCGGATACTCGGGCACGACCGTGCCCGGGCTCGGCAGCGGCTTCGCGCTCGTCCCCAGCTTTGGGGAAGCGAGCGCCGCCCCCTTCGCATCGACGACGCGCCCATGCAGCTCGACATCGTCGCCCACGCGCACGTGCTCGCGCATCCATGGTTGGTTGAAGAAGAGCGCGTCGATCTCGCCGGACTCGTCGGCGACCTTCACTCGGACCAGCGAGCGGCGCCCACCGAAGCGCGTCAGTCGAACGCCGCGGACGCGGACGCGCACGGTGACGGTGGAGCCCACGCGATCCGACGCCTCGGCGACGGAAACGGGCTCCGCCCACTCGCGGAGCCTGCGCGGGAGCAGGAACAGGAGGTCCCGAATGCAAGCCACGCCGAGGCGCGCGAGGCGCTGGGCGCGCACGGGACCGATCCCCTCGAGCCGCGTGACGGGCCCGATCGGGTCCTGCATCATGAAGTTCTTCAGAATAGGGCGCGTCCTGTTCATCGCGGACCGGGTCATCTCGATACCGACCAAGCATTGGCCACAGGAAGCCGGACAAGCTACACGACGTCCGCACGGTTCGACTGCGGCACGACCGCGAACATCATGACGCCAGCAGACGTCGCTGCGCAGGGGCGTGTACCCGCGACATCCACCACCGCGCGGTTCGACGAGGACAGCCGCCGCGCTGCGCGCGCGTATTGAGCGGGGCTGTCCGCGAGCGCTCAGGGGTCCCGGAAAAGGGGGTGGCCGACCCGAGAGAGCAGGCCGGCCACCGAACGGTGGTTCCGCATGTTTCCATGCGAAGAGGAGGAGGAGGTACCACCGCCGCCTACGTGAGGCGTTTGTCAGCCACTAGGGCTGACCCGCAGGTATCGCCGGTGGGAGAGAGCTTCTCAAGCCCCGGGCGCTCGAAATCGGGAGAATTCGTAGGGAACACCCCTTCCCGGGGGTCTCGGGGCCCCGATCCGGGGCAGCTTACGCCGCACCTACAGGCTGGCTCGGGTGAGGTCCGGGTGTTCTTCGGCGAGTCCGGTGAGCCGGCTGAGTCCGACGGCCGGTGCGCTCTCACGCCCGCGCTTCACCTGGTTCGAGACCAGCGGATCCGCGCCCCGCAGGTACCGTTTCTCGGGCACCGCGCGCTCGACGCCCGCCAGTGACAGCACGCACTCGCACAGCCGCGTGCGCTCCTGCATCGCGAGCGAGGCGACGGGGATGTAGGGCACGGCAAACATCTCGAGCATGAGCTTCACCATGCCGTCGATGCGCAGCACCTCCTCCCACTGCACGCCGGCGCGCACGCCGTCGTCGACGAGCAGCTCCTTGTGCGGACGGAGAAAGAACACGACTCCCCGGCGCACGGAGCTCATGTAACGCTCGAGGCGGGGATCGCCGAACACCTCGGCGAGAATCGTCGAGTGGTGCGCCGCGTAGGCGAGGTTGCAGAAAGCCCGATCGGAAACGAAGGAGCCGGGGTGCGCGGCCTCCGCCTCGATCTGGCGTTCGAAGACTTGCGCCTGATAGTGGCTCACGAGCTCGACGTCGGTGCGCAGGGAGTCGAGCCGCGCCTCCATCTCGGACAGGACACCACGGGCGACCTCCGAGATCATCGGCAGCCCGTAGTGGTCGCGGATCCAGCGGGCGAGAGTGGTCTTCCCGGTGGCGTGCGCGCCGACAAGGTAGATGCGGACGGGTTCTTTCATGGCTCGCTTGGGCTGGAGTGGGCTTCCGTGATTCTGGGCCCGCACATACTACAGGCAGTGGCACCCCTCGGCTACCCCACCATATATCGTAGGTGAGCCCTCAGTTCAGGTGGTGAACGGATCGGGTCCGAGCACGTTGGGAGCGCCGCCCGGGCCTCCGGCAAACCGTATCCCCCCCTATCGTCCGCCCATCATCTCGGCGAACACCGCCTGGGCCGGTTTGTTCCGTGGCGACCAGCCGCGATCGAGGCTACCCCCCGCGTCGGGGTCCGTGTCCCAGGGCCCGAGGAAGACCGCGGGGAGCTCGCCGCCGGCACCGGCCACCAGCTCGAGTGCGCGCGCGAACTGCCGATACAGGCCCGCCTGGCGCGCGAGGTCGAGCGCGCCGCCGCCGTCGATCGCGCCCTTCCACGCGCGTGCCGTCGACCGGAATCCGACCTCGGTCACCGCCAGGTCCAGGCCGAGCTCCCGGGCACGTTCACGGGCCTGAGCGAGTGCTCCCGCGATGCTGGCGACGGCGCGGCGGTCCGCGAGCGGTCCGCCGCGCGTGTTGTCCTCGAGTCGCGGGTACAGGTCGATGCCGACGAAGTCCAGGCGCTCCCAGAAGTCGGTGCGGAGCACTTCGTGCGCGCCCAGTGCACCGTAGGTGAGCGCGCCGCCGAACGCCTGCCGAGCGCGGCGAATGATCCGCGCCCAGCCGTCGCTCTTCGCGCGCCGCAGCGCCGTCTCGGCTTCATCGAGCGGCTCCTCGTCCGCCGCGCCCGGGCGGATCCACGTGGCCTCGGCCAACCCCGCACCGAGGCACAGAATCTCGCAGCCGGCGAGCTCGGCCAGGAGGGCGTAGTGCTCGATGGCGCGCTCGAACTCCGCGAAGAACCCGCGCCAGGCGTCCGCATCCGTGAGCACGGTCGAGGCGAGGAGAGGACCCGAAGGGCTCGCCAGCACGTTTGCGCGGAGCATGACCGCCAGGCCGCGGTCGCGCGCGAGCGCAGCGGTCATGGCGATCGCCACGTCGCCTTCCATCGTGCGCAGCATCCGACGCCGCGCGATCGCCGGGCCGCCCTCGGCGGCGGGCCCCAACGCGAGGAAGCTCCGGATCGATACGGCGTTCGCCCCGAGTCCCGCGAGCATGTCGAGACTCTCCGCGCAGTACCGCGAGCCGAACGAGCGCCCGTGGTCGCCGAGTCGATGGGCGAGGGTGGCACCACGCAACGGCCGAGAGTCGGCCGATCGTCCCTCGCGTCGGGTGAGGGCGTCCGCGCCGTGCGCATCCAGGACGTTCCTTGCATAGTCCTTGAACGCGCGCTCGAGCTCGAGGTCCGCCTCCAGTCGCTCCTCGCCGCGCCACAGGCGCGCGAGCCACGCGGCATCGCGCCCCGGCCCCTCGCGCAGGCTGCGGAACAGGAGCCCCCGCATGGGGAGCAGGACATGGGGCGAGATCCGCTCCGCCGCACTCGGGTCGAGGAGCTCCGCGAGTTGCGGCGTGCTCTCACCCAGCATCAGCCAGGCACACCATTCACCGAGCGGGACACCCCACCATGCATCCGCGGCATCGACCGCCGCGCCGTCGAGCAACCACTCCTCGGCCGGCGGCCCGAGCGTCCTGCGACACACGATGCGCGCGAGCGCCTGGCCCGCGTCGTCGGGCATGCCGTCCGCGAGGAGCGCCGTGACCGTCCCGCGCACGGGATCGCCGTGGGCGAGGGCGTCGTGCGGACCGTCGAGGGCGTCGATGCGCGCGACGAGGAAGAGCGAGAGCCTGCTGTCCGCGGCGGCCGGAGCCCAGAGTGCGACACGGTCGCGCGCGCGCGCCGACGAAGCGAGGTAGTCCAGGACGCGCGACTCGGGCACGTCCTGCGACGCGAAGGCCGCGAGCCCCTCTGCCTCGACCTTCCGGTACTCGCGCGAGAGCGCCACCCAGTCGGGCTCGGCCCGCGCGCCCGCGCCCACGGGCACCCCTCTCGATGTGAGGGGCGCCGCGAACACGAGCGTGCCCCATTGCCAGGCTTGAACGTGCGGTTTCCAGGCGGGCCGGAAGCGCGCCAGCAGATCGTCGAGCGCTTCAGCGTCGCTCGCGAGGACGACGGTCACGGGCAGGCACGCCCGGTCGGGGTCCGCGAAAGTGGCCGCGACCGCGCCGCCGACGGTGGCGTACCGGCGCTCGCCGAGCTCGAAGCCGTCCTCCTCGAAGCGCAACCCGACATGGGCCAGGAGCGTGCGTCCCAGCTCGGACTCGAACGTGCCGACGATGACGCGCGGTGCGTCCGAGTCGCCGCGCGCGCCCTCCGGGAGCAGCCGGACCGCGTGCGCTCCGGATAGCGAGAGGCGTCGGGCGAACGCCTCCGCGCGCGCCCCCAGCGCTTCACGAGCTCCATGTACCTCGATCCGCTCCGCGCGCGCGAGGTTCAGGAAGAGCGCGCCGGGCTCCGCGACGTCCAGCCGCCGGCCGCAGCCCGCTGCGGCGAGCAGCATGACGGCGGCGAGCGCAGGGACGGCGAGCGCGCCGAAGCCAAGTCGTGGCTGGAGTCGAGACCACACCATGCCTAGGTCCGGCGCAGCGCTTCCGTGGGACTGAGCCGTGCCGCGCGCCATGCGGGCAGAGCGCCTCCGAGCAAACCGAGCGTGAGCGCGAAGAGGATCGCCCGCACGAGCACCTGCGGCGTGATGCGGAACGCGAACGCCACCTCCGTGAAGGTGTTGAAGTTCATGGCACCGGTCTCGATGCCGTTGATCGGCAGGGTCATGAGGATCCCCACACCGCCGCCCAGGAGCCCGAGCAGGAGCGCCTCCAGCATGAAGGAGAGGAAGATCGGGACCGGCCGGAAGCCCGTGGCCAGGAGGATACCGATCTCGTGGGAGCGCGCGGCGAGCGCCGAGAGCATCGTGTTCGTGGCCGTGAACACCGCGGCGATGCCCATGATGACGCCGAGGAACGCCCCGAGGAACACGAGGATCTTCGAGAGCTGCTTCGTCTGCGAAGAGAGGTACTCGCGTTCGGTAAGCACCTTCGCCGGGACCTCGCGGTCCGACAGGAGCCGCTCGGCCAGGGCCTCGGGGTCCGTCCCCGGCACCAGCTTGGCGAGAACGCGGTTGGGGCCGTAGCGCTTGAGCGCCTGGAGCATGCGGTCGAGGTCGCCCCAGATTTCGGAGTCGAACGAAGCGTCGGTCGCGAAGACGCCGACGACCTTGAACGGCGTCGTGTTCAGTTGGATCACGTCCCCGATGTGGCAGTCCTGGATCCGGTCCACGAGCTTCCGGCCGACGATCACCTCGTCGGCGCCCGGCTGGAAGTTCCGGCCTTCGACGATCTCGAGCTCACCTTCGCGCAACGTGAAGGTCATCGGCTGGACGCCGCGGATGGCGACGTTCGTCTCGCCGCCGGTCATCTTGAAGCGCCGTACCGCGAGGTAGCACTCGAGCGATGCGAGCGGCTGCTGGCCCTCGTCCATGGCGATCTCGGGCACCGTCTTCATGAGCTTCAGCCCGCGGTCGCGGCTGAAGATGCTGTCGCCCTCGTTGGTGGATCCCGGCCGCAGGAATACGACGAGGTCCTCGCGCCCGCTCTCGGTGTAGAGCAGGGCAAAGCCCTGCTGGAGCGCGAGGACACCGGCGACGACGGCCACCGTCGCGCCGATCGCGAACACCGTGAGCAGGGTCGACGCGCGACGAACGAAGAGGCTGCGGAGGTTGTACGAGAAGGGGACGAGCATCGCTCACTCCATGGACCGCAGGGCTTCCACGCACCTCAGCCGACTCGCCTGCCACGCGGGCACGATCCCGGCCAGGACGCCGATTCCGAGGGTGAGGGCGATGCCGAGGTCGCGCGTCCCGGCCGTGATCGCGAAACCGGGGAAGAAGGAGCCCATGCCGTGCGCGATCCATGGCTCGGCGAGGAGCGCGAGCCCGATCCCCAGGAGCCCACCCGTCACGCACAGCGTCATCGACTGGAGCGTGAGCAGCCGGAACATGGAGCGGTCCGTGAAGCCGAGCGCCTTCATGATCCCGATGTCGCGCGTCTGCTCGCGCGCGGCCATGATCATCGTGTTCACGCACGCGAGGAAGATCGCGAGCAGCACCCCGCCGCCGATCGCCGCGACGAAGAACGGGATGTTGCCCATCATCGATACGAACTGCGCCTGGAAGTCGGCCTCGGTCGTGCTCTGCACGCGCTGCGGGCCGTGCTCGAAGAGCTGATCGATCGCCGCCATCACGGGCACCTGGTCCGCTCCCTGACGGGTCTGGACCACGAAGGTGCCCACGTCGGGCTGGCCGGTCGTCGTCGCCTCCATCGTCTTCTCGAAGTAGTCCCAGTGGAAGAAGAACGTCCGGTCGTCCCAGACGGGCTCGGTCACCTCGTAGATGCCCTCGAGCTCGAAGTCCCAGGCGGATCCGTCGTCCTTCTGGAAGAGGGCGGCGATGAGCGGGATGCGGTCTCCGATCTCCCACTTGTACTTCTTCGCGAGCGCCTTGCCCACGAGGCAGCCGATGCGGTTCGCGAGGAAGCCCGCGCGCGAGCCCGCGACGATCACGACCTCCGGGTAGATGTCGAGAAACGTGTCGCCATCGACGGCGAACTGACCGAAGAAGCTATCTTCGTTCTGGTAGTACGCGCCGAACCACTGCACCTTGCAGGTCTTCTCGACGCCTTCGACGGCATCTATTTTCGCTTCGTAGGCGAGCGGCAGGTCCACAAAGAGGCTCACGGCCGACTGCACCCAGAGCCGGTTGGACTTCGCCGCCTGCGTGCCGGCCTCGAGCGTCGTGACGAGCGTGCGCAGGATGCAGAGCAGAAAGAGCGCCACGACCAGCGAGCCCACCGTGAGCAGCGAGCGCAGCTTGTGCTTCGTGAGGTTCCTGACGACGAGCCGCAACATGGCTCAGTCGCCCGCCGCGAGGGCGCGTGGGGTGTCTTCGATCCTGCCGAGCTGCCCCTTGTCGAGGTGCACGATGCTCTGGGCGCGCTCCGCGGCGTGCGGGTCGTGAGTGACCATGAGGATCGTCTTGTCGAGGTCCCGGTGGAGCTGGACCAGCAGGTCGAGCACCTGGCCGGCCGAGTCGCGGTCGAGGTCGCCGGTCGGCTCGTCCGCGAGGATGATCTGCGGGTCGGTGACGACGGCGCGCGCGATCGCGACGCGCTGCTCCTGGCCGCCGGAGAGCTGCTTGGGCCGGTGGTGGGCGCGGTCCTGCATCCCGACGAGCTCGAGCGCGTGCAGCGCGTGGGCCCGGCGCTCCGAGCGTGAAAGCGGCGTGAGCGTGAGCGGCAGGGCCACGTTCTCGAGCGCCGTGAGCACCGGAATCAGGTTGAAGCCCTGGAACACGAAGCCGACGTTGTCCGCGCGCCACTGCGCGAGGATCGCACCCGAGATCTTTCCGAGGTCCTCACCGGCCACGAACAGCTCGCCCGCGTCCGGCCGGTCGAGGCCACCGACCAGGTTGAGCAGCGTCGTCTTGCCCGAGCCCGAGGGTCCCATGAGGGCGTAGAAGCGTCCCGCCTCCATCTCGAGGTTCAGCCCATCGAGGACGGTCAGGGTCTCCCCGCCGCGCTGGTAGGACTTCGAGAGGCCCCGCACCCGGATCATCGGTTCACTCATGTTCGTTCGCACTCACTCCCTGACCTGCACGCGGTCGCCGTCCGCGAGATCGTTCGGCGGATCGGCGACGAGCCGCTCGCCGCCGACGAGACCCGCCACGATCGCCACCCGCCCCCCGCGCTCGTCACCGAGCTGGACCGCGCGCCACCGGGCGACGCCCCGTTCGAGCTCGAACACCCCCGGCCGCCCGTCCACGCGCACGATACTCGCCGACGGGATCAGCACCACGTCGACCGCGTCGCCGGCGGGGGCGTCCGCGAACGCCTTCGGCGAGAAGACGACGCGCGCGCCCATGTCCGGGCGCAGGAGCCCGTCGGGCTCGAGGAAACCGACCCGGACCTCGATCGTGGCCTTCTGCCGGTTCGCCGTGGGCCAGATGCGTTGCACGCGCCCCTTGTAGAGCTTGCGCGGGAACGCGTCGAGGTAGATGTTCACCGCGCCGCCGATCTCGACCGCGGCGATCGTCGTCTCGGGCATCTCCACCTGGACCTCCAGCGAGGCGAAGTCGACCATCGTGATGACGGAACCGCGGGACTGGTTCCCGACCGAGTTGGGGCTGACGACCTCGCCGACCTCGGCGTCCTTCAGGATGACGATGCCGTCGAAGGGCGCGCGGATCACGGTCTTGTCGAGCGTCGCCGCGGCCTGGTCGCGCGCAGCGGCCTGGACGGTGATGCGCGCCTCGAGCTCGAGCACGGTCGCCTCCGCGACCTCGATGCGCGCCTCGCCCTGGGCGACCGCCGCCTCGACGGACGCGAGCATCGCCGAGAACGCAGCGACCGAAGCCTTCGCCGCATTGCGGCCGGTCCGCGCATCGTCGGCGGCCTGCTGGGCCTGGATCCCGTGCTCGACGAGCGACGCGGCGCGCGTGAAGTTGATCTCGGCGATCTCGAGCAAAGCCTCCGCCTCTGTCAGGCGCGACTCCGCCGCGGTCACGTTAGCGGAGAGCGCCGCGAGGTCCGTGCGAGCGGAATGCACCTCGACCCGGGCGCGGGCGACCGACTGGTTCGCCGCCACGAGCTCCGCCTCCGCCTGCCGGAGCGCCGCCGCGTACTCCTCCGAGTAGAGCCGGGCGACGACATCGCCCGCCTTCACGACGGAGCCCTCCTCGACGTACATCGCGACGACGCGCCCGGGGGTGTCGGCCGAGAGCGCCGCGCGCTTGCGCGCCACGACGTAGCCGTTCGCGGCCGTGCCGGACACTGCCGACGCCGCGAGCGGGCTCGTCCGCGCGGCCTTCACGACGCCGACCGTCGGCAGGGTCAGGCGGTCGAGAGCGCGGGTGAGCGGCGCGCGGAAGAGCCACGCCGTGCCGCCGAGGACGAGGAGCGGAAGGGCCCACTTCAGCACGCCGGCCGGCCCGCCGCGGCGGAGGCCTCGGGCACGACGGGGGGACCGGTCCCGATCGATCTTGAGCGGCGCGACGTCCACGAAGAGCAGTGTACCGGATCAGCCGGCGGCCCCCGCGTCGCCGGTTCCGGTCTCCACTCCGGCGGCGCGAACCGACCGGAGGATCGTGAGCAGGTACACCATCAGGAAGAGCCCGAGGCAGAATTCCTTGGTCTCACCCGGGCTGATGTCGAGCCAAGTCGGGTAGTCCAGGCCCGCGCGCGCGTAGACTTTCTCGGGCAACGAGACGGTGATGGCGAAGAACGCCGCCGGCAGACAGGCGATCGTCGGCCAGATCCAACCGGAGCTCGAGGGCGACGCGAAGTCGAAGCCCTCTCTGTGCCGGAGCCTCCGGCCGGCCGCCATGATCACGCCCCCCACGAGCGCGGCGAGCGTCAGTAGGTTGCGGGGGAGCTGATCGAGGACCGCCTCGAGCACCTCGTCGTTGTGCAGGTTGAACTCGCCCTGGTCGTTGCGCTCGGCGATGGCGGCGGGCGTGTCGAATCCGAACCAGTGCTGGCCCCAGCTCGCCTCCTCGCCGGCGAAGAAGAAACAGCCGAGCGCCATGACGAGCATGAAGGGCCCGAAGCGGCGGGCGGCGACGCGCTTCCGTTGTCGGTACGCGGCGAGCGCCGCCACCAGGGCGACGAGCAGGAAGACGACCGTCAGGTTCTCGACGATGCCCGTCTCGCCGCGGAACCAGGTGCGATAGGCGTCCCCGCCGGCGGCCTTCGTGATGAGCTGGGCGGCGATGATGACGGGCGCGGGCAGGAGCCAGAGCCACGTCGGCGGGTTGCGGGGCGGGGTCGGCACGGGCCGCAGGGTATCGGCGGTCCCGGCCCGGTGTCGAGGGCTGTCCGCTGGCTCCGCGTCCGCGCTCAGCGCCGGATCACGCGCGCCCCGGGCGGCGCCGGCACGTCCGTACGCTTGAAGAAGATCAGGGGCTCGCTCTCCGGAATGGGCATCCGCGTGGGGACGTACCGCTCCGCGAAGCGCGGATCCTCGTAGATCGTCCGTTCCCACGGATTGATGGCGAGCTCGCCCGTCCCGGGCTGCTGGACCCCGTTGGCGAGGATCATGAGCGCGGGCCGCTGCTCGAACACCCAGGCCGCGTCGGTGCGGTGGTGCCCCTTCATATGGATGGAGAGGTCCGGCTCCTCGTCGAGCGCCGCGTCGTGCGTGAGGCCCAGGATGTCGACGATCGGGAGCCCTGAGTACCATCCGAAGGCGCCGATCGGGGAGATGGCGACGGAGGTGTTCGGCGGCAGGACGGCGCCGAGGTGGCGGCCGAGTGCCGCCCAGCGCTCCTCGAAGAAGGCGTGCTCGAACGCACGTTGCTGGCGTGAAGTCTCGGAGAGGCCGAGCTGCGGCCACTGCAGCAGCGCGAGCGCGACGGTGAGGGCCAGGGCGCGCACCCGCGGGCGAGCGGGCAGGAGCCGCCGCGCGCCGAAGCACGCGAAGAGGAACAGCAGCGGCAGCGTCGGCACGAAGAAGCGCGCGAACGGCATGAAGTCACCCCCGACCCACACGACGTACGCCGAGTGCAGGAGGAGCCCGGCGAGCGCGCAGCGGGTCGGCGCGCGCAGCTCCCTGCGCACGGCGCGCGGCGCGCAGAGACCGAGGGCGAGCAGCGCGCCGACACCGCACTCGAGCGTCGCCTGTCCGAAGTAGCGCAGGCCGTAGCCGAGATCCGCGGCGACGGACAGCTTCTTCACCGTGTACGTGATCGGCAACAGCCGGCCGTAGTAGAGGTATCGGAACACCGTCCAGCCGAGGAGCGCGAGGACGGGCAGGAGCGGGGCGAGGCTGCGCACGCGCCGGAGCTCGAGGACGAGGAACGGCAGCGCGAAGAGCGCGCACTCCTGCCGCATGAAGCACGCGAGGGCGAGCCAGATCGCCGCGCCCCACGCGGGCTTGCCGGCGAGGCACGCCCGGGCGTGATACAGCCACGCGAGAGCGAGCAGCGCCGCAAGCACGGTGGTCCCGAGCCCCGTCACCCCGTGCCACGCGAAGATCGGCGTCGCGGCGAGCAGGAGCGCGGGCACGGGCAGGCGGGCGTCCGGAAACTCGAGG
The DNA here is from genome assembly GCA_004357655.1 of Planctomycetota bacterium. GTDB lineage: Bacteria > Planctomycetota > UBA1135 > UBA1135 > N075bin59. The sequence continues at coordinate 2,325 of SMVQ01000112.1, read as the reverse complement.
CGCCAGGCCGCCCCCACCGCGAACGCCGCCAGGCCCGTCGCGAGGATCGAGAGCGTGAGGCTGACCGTGACCGGATCGAGCCCGAGCCGCAGCCCGCCCGCGATCACCATGACCCAGAGCGGCACGGTGAAGCCCTCGAAGCGCTCCCCGACGTTGAAGACGAGCCCCTCGCCAAGGACCCAGTTGCGCGCGTACCGGTAGACGATGAAGTCGTCGTCGAACGGACCCGAGCCGAGGAAGCTCGCCGCGTGCAGCCAGGCGAGCACGCAGACGAGGAGCAGGGCGAGTCGGCCCCGGGTGGCGCTACTCGGCATGCGCGAGTAGCACTTGTCGAATGGGAGCGCGACGCATGGGTTCGCGCGACCTGTGCGCAGCGCGATGCGTCCCAGCGTATCCTCCTCCGCCGCGATGTTCCCGGAATCGCCATGACCTCCCAGCCCGTACTGCGCATCGTGCTCCTGGACTCGATCCCGACCTGGGGCGGCGGCGAGGCGTGGTGCGTCCGGACGACGGCGGCCCTGGAGCGCCGGGGGCACCGTGTGGTCATCGCCTGCGACCGCGGCTCGGCGCTCGAGGAGCGGGCGCGCGACCAGGGGCTCGAGGTATGGGCCGAACACCTCACGGGCCCGCGCGCCCTCCTGGCCGCGCGCAGGCTCGCGCGGCGCATGCGCGAGGACGGGACGGAGATCCTGATCGCCAACCTGAACCGCGACGTCCGCATGGGCGCGAGCGCCTGCTCGCGTTCGGGCGCACGCCTCGTCCAGCGCCGCGGCATCGCCCGGCGGATCAAGCCCACGCGCCGTTCCCGCGCTCTGTACACGGGCCCGGTGCGCCACGTCATCGTCAACTGCCAGGCGATCCTCGACGAGATGACCGCGGGCGCCGACTGGCTCGACCGCTCGCGCTTCACCGTCGTCCCGAACGGGATCGAGGTCGGCGCCGAACCGACGAGCGCCGAGCGGGAGGAGGCCCGGGTGCGACTCGAGATCGCGTCGGACCGCCCCTGCGCCTGCATCGTCGCGCGCCTCGCGCCCATGAAAGGGCACGCGTACCTCCTCGCGGCCTGGCCCACCGTCCTCGAGCGCGTCCCGGGCGCCCTGCTCCTCGTCGCGGGCGCGGGCGAGAGTGCCGCCGAGCTGCGCGCATCCGCGCTGCGGCAGGATCTCGGCGAGTCCGTGCGATTCCTCGGCTTCCTCGCCGACCCGCGCCCGGTGCTCGTCGCGAGCGACCTCTTCGTGCTCGCCTCCGTCCGCGACGAGGGTTGCAACAACACCCTGCTCGAAGCCATGGAATGCGGGCTCCCCGCCGTCGTCACGCGTTGCGGCGGCCTCGTGGAGCAGGTCCTTGCAGGCGAGACCGGTCGCATCGTGCCGATCGGCGACGGGCCGGCGCTCGGCAGTGCGATCGCCGAGCTCCTCGGGGACCCCGCGCTGCGCGGCCGCATGGCGCGGGCGGCGCGGCAGCGCGCCCTGTCGAACTACGCCCTCCCGGCCGTCACCGAGCGGCTCGAGCAGCTCTTGTTGTCGATCCGCGCGGGCCCGTGACCCGGCGTTCGGGACAGGGGGCTGGCGATCCGGCCAGCGGCGCGGCATTCTCCGACACGGGCGCAGAGCGAGGGACGGTGATGCGATGAACAAGCTCGACGTGGTGTGGCGCGAATTCCGGCTCTGGGACGCGCGCGCGGTCCGCGCGGACACGCGCCTGAAACGCGCCCGCCGGGGGGCGCTCTTCTGCGCCCTCGCCGGCGCCGCGTGCGGGGCGCTCGCGGGGCAACTCGGGCTCTCGGAAGCGACCCCGGAGGCGAGCGCGCTCCCGGAGCGGCTCGGCATGCTCAGCGCACTCCTCGTCGGCTTGGCGGCCTGGATCGGGCGCGAGCTGCTCGACCCCGAGAGCGAACGCCGCCGGACGGGAGCCCGCGCGCTGGCGGAATCGATCAAGCGCGAGGTGCACCTCGTGCTCATGCAGGTCCCGCCCTACGACTCCGACCTCGCGAGCGAGAGGCTCGAGGAGGCCGTGTCGCGGGTTCGGATGAAGGTCGGCGTGGCCGACCGCGCGTACACGACGACTCTCCCGGAAGGCGACGAATCGTTGCCGCAGGTCGGGACCGTCGAGGAGTACGTGACGAACCGCGTCGAGGATCAGATCGATTGGCACGAGCGGAAGGTCGCCCTGTACGCCGTGCAGCTCGACCGGTGGCGGCGGGGACGCCTGGCGCTCTCGCTCCTCGCGATGGTACTCGCCCTGGGCGCATCCGAGGCCGCGGCGTTCCCCCTCTGGGTCCCGGTGGTCACGACCTTCGGCGGCCTCCTGGCGGCGCACATGGGG
>SMVQ01000111.1 GCA_004357655.1 Planctomycetota bacterium | reverse complement strand
GATGAAAGCGATCGAGCGGATGCTCGGGTCCACGCGGGTGACGCACGTCGAGCCGTCGGCTTGACGCACCGTCGAGGCGTCGGGCGCGGACCACAGCGGGCGGGAGCTCGGGTTCGGGCCGGTGGATGGAGCCTACGGCTCCATGTCGATCCGGATCCCGTCCGAGAAGTTGGCCGAGCCGCCCCCCGCTGTCGGATCCCGAAACCAGTGCTGGAAGTGAAACGCTGAACCCGCCACGACACTCAGCGGCGCGGTACCCGTCGAGGCACCCGTGTAGTCGATCGCCTGGGTGACGACGCCGTTCACGGGCGACGTCACCTGGTTGATGCGTTGGAGCCCCACCGGCGCCACGCAGAGGATGCCGTTGAACAGGGGGATCTGCCCCTGCCCCGGCCCGGCGATGAAGATACCGATGCCGGGGACGTCCGGAACGCCGGCCACGCGGATCACGAGGTCATTGGCCGAAATACTGGGGCTGCCGCCCTGGACCAGCATGGTCGCCGCGTTGCCCGTCGAGTTCGGCACACTCGTGCAGTAGTTGGTGCCGAAGCTGCCGCAGTTCCCGAGCTGCGCGTAGATGCGGAAGTGGTGCCCGCCCCATGGCGCGGCGGGGTAGCCGCCGAAGTTGAAGCAACCGGACGGTCCGCCCGTCGTGTCCTTCACGAAGAACTGGTCCTGTTCGTTCGCCCCCGTGCCCTGGAATCCGGGGTTCTGGAACGCGGTCCCGTCGCCGAACGGAGCGTTGTTCGGGTCGCCGGCGACGAAGAACCCGGCGGGGCCGTTCGCATTGTCCCCGATGGATAGGGACAGCCCGATGGAATCCAGGGCGGGATCGTTGTCGTACACGCCGTCCCCGCCCTCGGCTCGCAGGCAGAACTCGTCGGTCGTGCCGGAGAGGTCGATCGTCACGATCCAGCAGGCGAGCAGTCCGGGCGCGGACGACGCAGGGAGCACACCGTCGAGCGAGACGCGGGCCACGGGCGGAGGCGCCGCGACCGGGTCCGTGCACGGCACGTAGGCCTCGAAGAACGCCGCCTCGATGTCGACCGAGATCTCGCTCGTGCAATAGGCGATCTGGAACCCGTCGACGCGATAGTCCGCCTGGAACGCTCCGGGTCCCGGGTACGGCCCGCCCATCGGGATGCGCCCTTCGTCCACCACGACTTCCACCGGGGATATGGGATGGAAGTAGCCGGTGAACGCGTCGTTATTGTAGATGACGACGGGGCCGAGCGCGGCCGTGCCGCTCGAGTTGCGGGTCCAGGTGCCCGTGGCGAGGTGGTAGGTGCCCGCATTCTTCACGGGTGATGTGATGGGCTCGGGCCGGACGACCGACTGTGCGGACGATGCCGGGGACGCGAGCGAGAGCGCGATTGCGATCAGGGTGCGATACATGCGAAGGATCCGAGGGAAGGTGCTGCCGTCACGCGCCGTGCGTCGCGGCGCTCGCCCGGACGGGAACAGCTCCCGAAACTACCACACTCGCGAACACCGTGAGCCCGCGCGGGGAGGATTACGGAGAATGCGCGCGGCGTGACGTCCGAGCTCGCCGTACCGGTACATGGGAGCGAGGAAGCCCAGCTCGTCCCGGCCCGGACGGCCCATCCGGAGCCGGAGGCTCCGGTCGAGAAGAACCGGACACTCCCGCAATCCCATCGGACCGTGCATGCCGGTCCCCATGAGCTTCGTGGCCACTCGACTTGTCCCCTGGCGCGCCGGATGGTCTAACCAGCGGGTCGGCTTCCACGGTACTCCACGCATCCTCGCATCCTCGCATCCTCGCGCTCGCTTCGACTCCGCCCACCCCGCGCCATGCACGTCCACTCCGCATTCCTTCGCCGCGTCGCACTCATCTCGCTCCCGCTCCTCGCCACGGGCGCGCCCACCCTTGCCGCTGAGCTCGCCGGAGGGGACGGCATCGAGTTCGAGGCGCTCGGGCAGGCGTTCCGCGCCGCGCACTGCGAAGGCGCCGAGACCAGCGACGCGTGCAATCTGGACGCGATCGTCCGCGACCACTACGCACGGGTGACACTCGGGGTGTTCGAGCTCTGCTACCCCGCCGACCTGCTCGCGAAGTCGGGCCCCGCCAAGCAGTTCATCGAAGTCATGCGCGCGGTCCTCGACCTCGAAGCACGCTGGCTCGGCATCGTCGGTCCGGGCGACGATACGGAACGGAGCGCGCAGAAGGAGCTCGAGTCGGTGCGGGGCTGGCTCAGCACGGTCAAGCCCGCGCAACTCGCACGGATCAGGAAGAGCGCCGACAAGGACTTGTTCACCTACCTCGAGGCCGGCGCGGACGTCGTGGCGACCCAGGAGCGACTCCTCGCTTACATGCTCGATCCCGACGCGCTGTTCCTCGTGCCGATCCGCGGGGAGCCGGCGCGGATCCTGCTGGCTCCGACCCGGCGCGAGTTCATGGAGCTCGTGGGCTTCGCCGGTCAGCTCGAGCCGGAGCTGCAGGCGGTGTACTGGCACGAGGACGTCGTCAAGTGGACCCAGATATGGAGCGGCTGGACACTCGTGCTCGCCCTCGAGTACGCACCCTGGGGCGGGACGGATCCGAAGTTCAAGACGGGCCTCAGCATGAAGGAGTTCGACAAGACCGGTCTCTCCGAGCACGTCGTGCAGCAGGCCACGCTCACACTCCTGCGGCACGTGTTCGCCCGCGAGCCGACCCACTTCGAGCAGGCCCTCGCCACCAACATCACGATCGACGTGTGCGGCCAGATCAATACGGTGGACGGCGAGGGCGCCATAGGCACGAGCGGAGCCCGCACCCTGCCCTACAGCAGGTTCGTTCCGGGCGGCAACCCGAACGGCGGCGTACTCCCGGCGCGGAGCGCCGCGCCCTTCAACATGGTCGTCATCAACAAGTGGCGGAAGGGCAAGGGCGACGACTGGTTTGCGGCGGCCCTGCGCAAGGGCCAGAAGACCGCGGCGAAACGCGCGGCGAAGGACAAGTCGAACCCGCAGCGCAAGGACAAGACCCCCCACTTCCAGCTCGACGACCCGAACGTGGGCAAGCATCTCATCACGGCGCCGTTTCTCAGCGAGTTCGCCAACGAGAAGCAGTATCCGCCTACGAAGTTCCTGAACGACTACCGCGAGTTCTTCCGCTCCTACCGGTCGTGCTTCTTCCATTGGCTCGAGGTGGCGGGCGACCCCGAGTCGCCCGAGGCCTCGAAGGCGAAGTTCAAGCAGCTCGTGCGCGGCACCGTCGACGTGACCGAGGAGGACACGTTCGACAACCTCGTGGCCACGATCTACGGCGTCCCGCTCAGCGCGAGCGACGGCAGTACCGACAGCCTCGAGTGGCGGTTTCTCGCCTGGCTCGCGGCGGGTTCCTGATCCTCGCAGAAAAAAACACAGGGCGGGGAAGGCCCCGCCCTGCGCGCTTCAACTGAGGATCGAACTCTCGTTCAGGGTGTGTAGGCGACCTCCAGGCCGTCGGTGAAGTTCGCGTTCCCGCCCGCGGCCGCCGGGTCGCGGTACCAGCGCTGATAGAAGTAGCTGGAACCGGCGACGACGTTCAGGCCGCCCGGCGCCGATGTGGCGAGGTCGACCGCCTCGGTGATCACGCCGCCCGAGGCAGCCGTCTGGTCCGCGAAGCGCTGCAGGCCGTTCTGGTCGATGCAGAGGAAACCGTTGAAGAACGGGATCTGCGCCGCCGCGGGACCGGCGATGAAGATGCCCGGCTGGTCGGGCATGTTGCTGGCCGTGAGCACGAGGTCGTTGGCGGAGACGCTGTTGGAGCCCGTCGCCGAGATCCCCGCAGAGGCGCCCGTCGAGTTCATGGTGCTCAGGCAGTAGTTCGTGCCGGGTGCCACGTCCGCCGGCAGGTGCGCGAAGCCCCAGACGAACCCGTCGGTCGCGAGAATGCGCGTGCCGTCGGCGCTGATCGCGCGGGCGATCGTGAGGTTCGGAACGCCCGTGGCGCCGTTCGCCTCGAGCACGGTCTTCAACTCCTCGATCCCGCTGGTGGGCGTCCAGATCGTGGCGCGGTTGTCGAAGGGGAACGTGACGCGGTAGAAGCCGACGACGCGGTCGCCGTCGTTGGAGACCCCGTAGGCCTCACCGAGCGCGAAGAAGTCGGTGCTCGGAAGGGCCCCGGTCTTCGTCAAGCCGTTGACTGCGTCCCACACGAAGCCCTCCGACTCGGTCGAACCGGCGACGTACGTGTTGTTCTCGCTGAAGCCCCAGGCCTCGCCGAGGCCGTCGGGGTTCGTCGACGTGCTCGCGATGAACGTCTGAACGTCGCCCGAGTCCCAGATGCAGGCGAGCCGCGGACCGGTCGAGTGCTCGTCCCAGCCGGCGATCCAGGTGCCGTCCTCGGAGACTCCGTTGGCCCGGCTGCTATTGGGACCGACCGCAAACATCTGGGTCATGCCGCCGGCCATCGTCCAACGGAACGCCTCGGCGTTGCCCGCGTTGATCCAGCCGAGCCCGGCGATCGTATTCCCGTCGCCGGACATGCCGTAGGTGGTGGAGATGCTGGTGCCGGACTGGCCGCCGATGCCGCCGAGGGAAACCCAACCGGTCGACTGGGTCCAGCGCCCGGCGACGGAGTCACCCATGGCGTCGGTCATGTTGCCGCCGACGACGGATCCATCGAGGGAGACGGCGCGACCGTCGCTCTCGCCGATGTCGACCTGTCCGCCGGCCTGGGTCCAGACGAACGCATTGCCGCCGAAGGAGCCGGACACGGCCGTGCCGTCGGCGGACATGTCCATCGCGTTGCCCGAGCCCATGGTGGTCCAGGTGGCCTGCGTGGCGGAGGCGGGCGCGGTCGCCACGCCCAGGGTTACGAGGAGGGGGAGAGTGAGCTTGTTCATAGGTTCTGGAGAGGGGTGATGTGGGCCGTCGGGCCCGGAGCGGGCGACCGACTCGATGGCAAGACTAGGGCCGATTTTCATCACTGCAAGTCTCACTGGTGAAATCATTAGATATTTTGCGAAGAACCTCCCGGGTGACGTCAGGTGCGGCTACAGTGCTGCTCGTGGGGGGACAGCACGCCCCTCCCGCTCCATCGATGCCCGACGAATCCACCCAAACCGCTCCGCTCGAGTTCCGGGCTGCCTTCGAACAGTCCATCCAGCGGCTCCGAGGCGCCCTGACGGAGCTCTACGGGTCGGTGAGCGCCGACCCCCGCGCTCCGCAGAGGGTCTCCCGTCAATTCGGCATCAACCGCAACCTCGCCTGGAAGATCGGCAAGATCATCCACGCCTCGGACGCCGCCCACGCCTACCCCCACCTCCCCGGCCAGGGCAGCTTCGACCTGCTCCTGAAGGCGTTCGCCACGGCCGGCGCCCCCGAGAGTGCCCGGCTCAAGGTGCGCTCGGCGCTGCTCGATTACGACGTCGTCGTCGAGCGGCACGCCGGCGATCGGGCCACGCTCGATCTGATGGTCGGCAGCATGGGGCTCGATCCCGACGAAGGCCCGCTCTCGGAGACGAGCCGGAAGCTCGCTTTCCAGGGCAACAGTGCCATCTGGGGCGCGCAGGCCCGCGTGCGCATGCTCGTCCAGATCATCGCGCCCAACCGCGAGCAGCCCCTGCTCCTCGACAACGCCATGGTCGGTGGTGTCCTCGACTACCGGCGGCTGCGTCCCGGCGTAACGTGGCCCCTGGGACAGAGGATCATCTCCTCGCAAGAAGAGGCTCCCTCGGCGGCCTTCATCGAGCCGATCGAACCGGACGGAGACCCGGCCGACGACCTGCCCCTGATGCGCGAGTTCTGTTCCGTCCCCATCCCCGCACTGCGCACCGTTCGCGAAGGTGACTTCACGATCACGGAGCTGTGCGAAGGTCCGGTGGGCAACACGGGCTCGCTCTCGTGCGTCTTCGGCTGGATCCACCGGCAGTACGCCCTCATCCATCGGGCGGAAGGCGACATCTACCACGAACACGTCCTGCGGCTCGATACACCGGCCGAAGTCGCCATGCTCGACCTGCTCGTGCACCGCGACCTGCCGTACGCGATGCCGCCGAAGCTCTGCATCTACAGCATGATGCACGGACGGCTGAACATCCCCGCCTGCACGCACACGCGACATCACCTGCCTTGCGGCGAGCCCGTCTCCGACCTCGGGAGCGGGCCGCCCGTACTCGCGACGCCCCACGTCGCGCGCTACCCGGAGATGGTTCAGCGGGCCACCGAGCGCCTCGGCCGCGACCTCTCGGAGTTCCACGGGTTCCGCTTCACGATGACCTATCCGCCGATCCCGACGATCGCGGATCTCTACTACGAGAAGCCTGAGAGGCCCCCGGGCTAGCGCTGCGCACCGAGCCACAGCTCCAGCGGGTCCGCCAGCGGGCTCCCCAGCTCGCGCAGGCGCTGGACCTGGCGCTCGGCCGCCTCTAGGTCGTCCGCGGCGAAGTACGCGACGCCGAGGCTGCCGATGAGGTCGTCCGCCTCGGGCTTCAATTGCAACGCGCGCTCGTACGCCTGGATCGCATCCTCGAACCGCTCGAGCTCGTGCAAGGTCCGCGCGAGCTCGCGGTGCGCGTCGAAGGCGTCGGGATCGATCGCGACGGCGTTCTGGAAGCGCTCGACGGCCTCCCCGAGTCGACCCTGCCGCACGCGCGCGACCCCGATCTGGAATTGAAACTCGGCCTCCGAGAGCGTATTGATCTCGAACTGCGCGATGTGGAACTCCTGCGCGATTTCGGGGAAGCCGCGGGCGGTGAACCGGCGTTCGAACACAGCGAGGTCGATCGTGGCGGGAGGCGACAGCCAGGTCCCCGGAAAGGGCACGGCCGCGTCCCGAAGTTCGCTGCCTTCAGCCTCGAGCAGCGCGAGGTCCGCGAGCACCGTCGCGACCTCGACTGGACCGAGGTACAGGACGGCGAGCCGCCCCTCCCGATCGATGAGCAGGCTCGTGGGGACGGGGATTCGAAGCTCGTTGTCGAGCACGATCCCTTGCAAGACGTCCAGGATGCCGACGCACTCGGTGGACGCGAAGCCGCGGGAGTACGGCCAGGCGACGCGCTCGAGCAGGGCCCGCGCCGCGTCGCGCTCCTCCGGTGCGTCGACGCTGAGGGCCAGGATGTCCAGGCCCGCCGCCTGCACCTCGTCCACACGCGCCGCGAAGCCGGCAAGCTCGGTCGCACACGGCGCACACCAGCCGGCGAAGAGGTTCAGGAGGAGCGGCCGACCCGTGCGCTTCGCGTCGGGCCCGAGGCCGAACAAGACGGCCCGCTCCCCGGATGGAGTCTCGACTCCGAGCCGGGGCAAGGGCACGAACGCGGGCAGGACGACGCGCGCCTTGCGGGTCGAGGCCGGCGCGACCTGTTCGGCGGCGAGCGCGGGTTCGGAGGCGGGCGCGGACCAGGCCTCGGCGTCCTCGCGCCCCTCGCGCAGGACGTAACGCCCCCCCGGCGTGAGCCCCGTGTAAGTCTGCTCCGCCCCGTCGGGCCAGCGCACTGAGACGCGCGCGATGCCACGGCCCGCGAGGCCGAAGTGCAGCCACGCGCTCGACTGAGCGAGGTACCCGGAGCCCGCGCGCCGCGTCGCGATGAGCGTGCGCGCGGGGTCGCCGGCGAGCTCGACTTCCACGCGGGCGCCGATCGCGTCCCGGTTCCCGCCATTCTCCACGGACCCGACGAGCGAGAGGGCCAGAAAACCGTGGCTCGTCCGGCTGTCGTTCCGCAGGAAGCGCACGCGCGGACCCGTCCGGTTCGCGACGATGAGGTCGAGGTCGCCGTCGAGGTCCCAGTCGAGGACGCAGGCGGCGCGGCCGTCGTCTCCGAACGCGAACCCCGCGGCCGCGGAGACGTCCGCGAAGGTGCCGTCACCCGTGTTCAGGAAGGCGCAGTTCAGCTCGTGCCCGCTCCAGGAGAATCCCCTGCGGATCAACTTGCTGACCGCGGCCCAGCCTGCGGCGTAGCTCTCGGGCACGGTATCGGCGTCGGCGTCATCCGGGGATTGCGACACGACCTGCCGCCAGAAGAAGCTTCACAAGTCCTGGGTCCGCTGCCCCGTGACGAAGCCGTTGGGCACGACGATGTCCTGCCGGCCGTCGTTGTCGAGGTCGATGAACACCGCGCCCCAGGCCCACCGCCCCATGTTGACCCCGGCCGAGAGGGTCACGTCCTCGAACGTGCCGTCGCCGTTGTTCAGGAAGAGCGAGTTGCCGCGCGCGTGGCGTTGGAACTGCTCCCGCACGCTCTCGTCCGTGCCCGCCTTGAAACGGCGCTGGTAGGTGATGCGGTTCCCGGCCGAGGAGTACATGTTGCTCACGTACAGGTCCATCCACCCGTCGCCGTCGACGTCGCCCCAGGCGACGCCCATGCCGGCCGAGACGTCCTCGACGCCGGCGGCCGCCGCCACGTCCGTGAACCGGCCGCCGTCGTTGCGGTACAGGTTGTTGCGGCCGAAGTCGTTGGCGACGTAGAGGTCCTGGTCCCCGTCGTTGTCGAAGTCCTCGAAGGACGCCGCGAAGCTGAAGCGCCGGTTGTTCACATCGAGGCCGGCGGCCACGGTCGCATCCGTGAACCCGAACTCGCCGTCGCTCTCGAGGAGCACGTTCGGCTGCCCGTTGTTCGCATCGTGGTAGGGAATCGGCGTCGCCCGCCCGTCGTAGGGCGACACGTAGCCGCACACGAACAGGTCCAGGTCCCCGTCCCCGTCGTAGTCCGCGGCGGCGAGCGAGGTCGTGTTCGTCACCTCGACGCGCGTGCGGAGCTGGAAGCGCGCCGCCCCGTCGTTCTCGAGGAACAGCATCTCGCCCCCCGCCGAGACGACGAGATCCTGGTCCCCGTCCCCGTCCAGGTCGAGCCAGAGCGCGCTGCTCGTGACCTCCATGAAGTCGACGCCGGCACGCGCCGACGCATCGGTGTACGTCCCGTCCTCCGCGCGGAGATAGAGCAGGTTCGGCAGCCCGCCCGGCTGGCAGACGTACACGTCATCGAGCCCGTCCCCGTTCGCGTCCCCCACCGCGATTCCCTGGTGGCCGAGCATCGTCGTCCCGAACATCGAGGCGATCCGTCCGCGCCAGTGGTCGAGGCCCGGGAGGAGTTGGCGCCCGTACGACTCATTGGCGCCGAGCACCGCGGCCGTGCAGTCGGCGAAGAGCGGCCCGGCCTGCGGTCGGACGACCTCTTCGAACTTCTCGACCACGATCGAGACGAGCCGCGGCGAAGCGTCCTCCGCCGGCAGCCGGAACACGCAGCGCCACGTGGCGTTCTGCTGCACGACGCCGGTCTTTGGATGGGCGAACGCGAGGTAGAGTGCCGTGACGGAGAACGTCTCGTCCTCGACGCTGATCTCGATCACCTTCAGCTTCGTGTGAAAGTCGAGGTCCCCGGCAAAGGGTACTCCCAGAGCGCGCAGCGCCCGCACCAGCCCCGCGGGGCCCACGTACGTGCGCTTCCCTGTCGACCCGGCGCTCGCGTCCGGGTCCGGACGCAAGACCCGAAAGGCGTCGTTCTGGAACACGATGCGAAGCTCCGCTGGGCGCAACGGCCCGCACACGAAAGCGGGATCCAAGACGTCATCGAGGACGTCCGGCGCCATGTACGAGTCGCTCCACAGCTCGAGGAGGCGCGTGAGCTGCGCGCCCGCGGCGCTACTCCAGGCCTCTGTCTCCCAGCCGTCGGTCTCCGGGTCCATCCGGCCTAGCATCTCCGCGACGGCGGGCGCGAGCCGGCGGCCCGTCCCACCGGGCACGGCCTGGAGCTCCTGGCCCGCCGCCGGCCCGCCCTGCATCGGAGCCAGGAGACTCGGCGCCGTGGCGCCGACACCCGCGGCCGCACAGAGCAGTGCGAGTCGGGCGAGAGCCCGTCGGGAGAGAGAGGTCATGGCACGCAGCTCCTCGCTACCGGACAGAACGGCGCCGGTTGCGGATGTAGTCGACGAACAGGAACGAGCCGAGGCGGTCGGGACGCGAGTAGTACGCTCGCCCCCGATTCGCCTCCGTGAACTCCTCGACGAACGCGACGAGGGTCGGGTCCTCCGTCAGCATGAAGGTCGTGATCGGGATGCCCAGCCGCCGGCAGGCGACGGCCTCGTCGATCGTCTTGGCCACGATCCGGCGGTCGAGCCCGAACGGGTTCTTGAAGATCGTGCCGTTGCGCTCCGTGATCGCCGACGGCTTGCCGTCCGTGATCATGAGGATCTGGCGGTTCACCTGGCGTTTCTTGCGGAGCAGCTCGCGCGCGAGCTGCAGCGCGGCGCGCGTGTTCGTGTGGAAGGGCCCGACGCCCATGTAGGGCAGGGAGTCGAGCGGCACCTCCCGCGCTTCGTCGCCGAAGGTCACGACCTGGATCGAGTCCTTGGGATAGCGCGACTGGATGAGCTCGGTGAGCGCCATCGCCACCTGCTTCGCGGGTGTGATCCGGTCCTCGCCGTACAGGATCATGCTGTGGCTGATGTCGATGAGGAGCACGCTGGCGCAGGAGGACAGGTGCTCCGTCTCATGGACTTCGAGGTCCTCCTCGCGGATCTCGATCCGGTCCACGCCTCCGCGCCGGATCGCATTCGTGAGCGTCGCATTCGAGTCGATGAGGGAGACGGAGTCGCCGAACGTGTAGGGCCGCGTCTCGGGCAGGCGCTCCAGTCCGGCGCCGGCCGCCGGCACGCGGTGGTCGCCCGCTGCATCCTTCCCGAGCGAGGTGAAGATCGCCTCGAACGACTCCTTGCGCAGGCTGCGCTCGCCCTTCCTGGTGAGCTCCAAGCCGCGCGGAGTACGCTTCACCGCCGCCTCGTCCTCGAGCAGCTTCTTCACGTCCGCGATGGAGAGCGACGGGCCGTAGAGAGCATGCCGTTGCGCGAGGAGGTCGAGCCAGCGCAGCGCCTCGTCCACGTCCCCGTTCGTCTGGAGCAGGAGCCGGTGGAACAGCCGGCGCAGGCGCTGGAGGAGCGCACGGCGGGCGGCCGCCTCCGCGTCGAACTCGTGGTAGCGAAAGTCCACGCCTACTCCCCGAGGCTCTCCGCCATCTCCGCCATCATGTCGCGGTAGACGCGGTGACCGACGAGCTCCTCCTTCGCGACGAGCGAGCTCTGGTGCAACCCCTCGAGCGCGAACTCCATCGCCGCGGCGAGCGAGTCCTCGTCCTCCGGCTCCAGATGGCGCCGGGCGAGGTCCGCCAGGCCCGGGATCGCAGCCAGTCGTTCGTGCAGCTCCGCCGGGGCGAGCTCCGGCGAAACGTCGACGGTCTTTCCAGACTGGAACCAGCGCAGCACGCCGGCGTAGGCGCTCTCGCCCTCGTCGCCAGAGGGCTCGGCGTACGCGTCCGGAAAGTGCGAATCGAACACGGCCTTCAATGCCTTGCCGATGAGCATCCGGCTGACGACCTGGGCGCCCTCGCGCTCGCCGTCGTACACGAGCTCGAGCTTGCCGCTGATCGCGGACGTGGCCGCCGCGAGGTCGGAGGTTCGCGCGACGGCACGCCCGTCGCCCAGGCGAATGGCGCGCCGCTCGGCGCTGGAGACGACGGTCTCCATGAGTGCGATCGTCATGCGCGCGCTCACGCCCGAGGACTGGTCGACGAAGTCGCTCTTGCGGGCCTGGAACGCGACCTCTTCGACGACCGTGGCGAGGTACTCGGGCACGGTGACGTCCACGCGACCGTCGCGCTCGACCCAGGCCTCCTGGCGCGTGATCGCCTTGGCCTCGTCGATGGTGCGCGGGTAGTGCGTGACGATCTGCGCCGCGATCCGGTCGCGCAGCGGAGTGATGATGTTCCCGCGGTTCGTGTAGTCCTCGGGGTTCGCCGAGAACACCATGCAGATGTCCATCGGCAGCCGCACGGGGAAGCCGCGGATCTGGATGTCGCCCTCCTCGAGGATGTTGAGCAGACCGACCTGGATCCGGCCCTGAAGGTCGGGGAGCTCGTTGATCGCGAAGATCCCGCGGTTCGTGCGCGGGATGATGCCGTAGTGGATGACCTCGGGATCGGCGAGGTCGAGCCGGCGCGTGGCAGCCTTGATCGGGTCGATGTCACCGATGAGGTCGGCGATCGTCACGTCCGGCGTGGCGAGCTTCTCGCGGTAGCGCTCCGCGCGCGGGATCCAACGGACGGGGAGCGCATCGCCGTCCTCGGCTGCGCGCCGGATGCATGCCGCGCATCGCGGTTGCGTGGGGTCGTCGTTGATCTCGCAGCCTTCGACCGCGGGGAGCGACGCGTCGAGCAGCGCGGAGAGCGAGCGCAGGATGCGCGTCTTCGCCTGACCGCGGAGGCCCAGCAGGAGGAAGTCGTGCCCGGAGAGGATGGCGTTCTGAATGTCCGGGATCACCGTCTGGTCGAACCCGACGATGCCCGGGAAGACCGCCTCGCCCGACTCCAGCTTGGCGATCAGGTTCTCGCGCATCTCGCGCTTCACGGTGCGCGGCTGCCAGCCGCTCCGCCGGAGCTCGCCGAGTGTCCTGGGTCGCCGGGGTGCATTGCTCGTCGTGCCTGCCATATTGGGAGGAGTATAGTCCGACCGGGCGCGCGAGAGCCGCGACCCTCCATGTAGAATCAGAAGTCGGTCCGGACCTGGAAAGGTCCGTCGCTGTGGGCCAGGTTATCGGGCCCACTTCGGATCCGACCCTCTTCGATCGCCCTGAGCCCCCATGCCGACCGTCGACGCGTTCGACCGCCCACTGCGCAACCTGCGCCTCTCGGTCACCGACAGGTGCAACCTGCGGTGCTCGTACTGCATGCCGGAAGATGAATATGTCTGGCTGCCGAAGGACAAGATCCTCTCGTTCGAGGAGCTCGCGCGCGTCGTCGACGTGTTCCTCAGTCTCGGCGTCGACCGGGTGCGACTGACCGGGGGCGAACCGCTCCTGCGCCGCGGCCTCCCCGAGCTCGTGCGCCAGATCGCCTCCAAGCCGGGGGTCACCGACGTCGCCATGACGACGAACGGGATCCGGCTCGCGGACCACGCCGAGGCCCTGGCGCGGGCGGGTCTCTCGCGCGTGACCGTGAGCCTCGACACGCTCCGCGAGGATCGTTTCCGTGCGCTCACGCGCCGCGACGAACTGCCCCAGGTGCTCGCGGGCATCGAGGCCGCGCGGACCGCGGGTTTCGCGGGTAGCAAGCTCGACACGGTCGTGATGCGCGGCGTGAACGACGACGAGCTCGTCCCGCTGCTCGAGTACGCGAAGACCGTGGGCTATGAAGTGCGCTTCATCGAGTACATGGACGTCGGCGGTGCGACACGCTGGTCGATGGCCGATGTGGTCTCGCGCGAAGAGATGCTGGCGACCCTCTCCGGGCACTACGGTCCGATCGAGCGAGTGGTCGAGGACAGCTCGGCCCCCGCGGACCGCTACGCCCTCCCCGACGGCACGGTCTTCGGCATCATTTCGTCGACGACCGCCCCGTTCTGCAGCACGTGCGACCGCAGCCGACTCACGGCGGACGGCATGTGGTACCTCTGCCTCTACGCGAAGCTCGGCCTGGACCTGCGCGCGCCGCTCCGCGGGGGCGCGACCATCGAGGAGCTGGCCGCCCTTCTGAAGCGCACGTGGAGCGGGCGCACCGACCGCGGCGCCGAAGAGCGCCTGGCGATGCACGATCGCACGGCGCTCGCGCAGCGCGACGAGCTGCGCGCGAACCCGCACCTCGAGATGCACAAGCGTGGAGGGTAGCCCCGGGCTACCGCAGCCCGAAGGACCGGCCTGCCCGCCCGATCAGGTGGCCCTCCGCCCCATGATCTTCCCGACGTCTCTTCGGGTAGCCCCGACCACGAGCAGGCCGCGCACGAGATATGGCGCGGGCACTCATGAGAATTGTGGGGTCGAGAAGGTGTCCGGAACCGCGCCCGTATGTAGCATCGATCCGTAGTACCGTCTTGCCTCCCGACAACTCGCTAGCAAGGGACTCGCATGAAGCGCTTCCGCCTCGCCCGGTCTCTCTTCCCGTGCTCTGTGCTCCTGGCTGCCTGTACGGTCCACCTTCACGTGCACGAAGCGCCGGCGCCGGCCGCCGAAGTCCGCGTCGCTCCCGAAGGTCCTCCCCCGCCAAGTCACGCGTCGGGGATAATCGCCGGCATCACCATCGACGAATCGGGTCACCCGACACTCGCACACGTCGGCATCGTCACGTCCAGCGGCTCACGCAGCACGGGGACGTCGGCAAGCGGCCGCTTCCGGTTCGTCGACGTTTCGGAGCAGCCCTACGTCCTGACAGCGACGACAAAGGACGGCCGAATCGCCACGATCCCGCGGGTCGACGTCGGCTCAGTCGACCTCCGCGTCCTCGTCGTAGACCAGGGATGCAAGCTCGTCGTGGCGATGACCGGAAGACCGACCGCGCGGCTCGCCGTGTTCCAGGACGAGGTTCGCGTGCACGACTTCACCGTGCGCGACGGGAAGATCGCGCAGCTCGTGGTGCCTGCCGGGCTGGTCTCGATCGAACTCTACGGGACGGACCTCTCCGAAAAGCGACGCATGGAGCTCGCGCCAGGCGGGACAGCTGAGCTCGCGTTCGCGCTCGATCACTGAACTGCGAGCGTGGCGAGGACGATGCAAGCCCCGAACAGCAGGGTCGCTGTGAGGGCGGGAATCCACGGGTTTGAGCTTCATGGTCTCCCTGGGTGGCAGAGCAGCGGGCTGGATCGCGTGCCGCGGGTTCCGAGCGGTCGGCCACGGCCTGGGGTCTTGTTGATGCAATCCGGAGGTTGTCACCGGCCCTCGGATCTTCGCGGCAGGACGTTGTCCGCACGATTCGTTTCCGGCAGCACCGCGTCAGGGTCGACGACGACGCGCGCGATGAGTTTTCGAGACGCCACGGTCTCCGTGATGCGGTCGGTCTGGAACCACACTTCGACGGGCAGCCGTCGCCGCAGTCCCGTCCCGTCCGTGAACGTGACCTCGTACTCGAGCGGCATGACGAGCCCGCCGCGGTTCGTGAACGTGAGGATCCCCGGCCGCCCGTCCCGCGGTTGGATGACCTCGTCCACCGCCTGATCGAGCACGCCGGTCTCGTAGAACCACCCGCGCCAGAACCAGGCGAGGTCGCAGCCCGCGGCGTCTTCGATCGTGCGGAAGAAGTCGGCCGGCCGCGGCGACTTGAAGGCCCAACGCTCGATGTATTTGCGGAACGCGAAGTCGAAGCGCTCCGGTCCGAGGAGCACCTCGCGCAGGAGCACGAGCCCGACGCCCGTCTTCGTGTACTGCGTCTTGCCGAGGAGGCGCTCCGGGAGGTGGTCGGGGCGCGTCATGATCGGCAACTGATCCGGGGCGAGCATCTCCACCGCGAAGGTGGCGGGGTCGGCGCCACCGGGGCCCTCGTCACCGAACCAGTCGGCGCGCGAATAGTGGTTGATGAACGTATCGAAGCCCTCGTCCATCCACGCGTGGCGGCGCTCGTCCGTGTTCACGACCATCGGGAACCACGTGTGTCCGATCTCGTGCGAGGTGACGTCGTAGAGCTCCTCCTCGTCCTCGCGCTCAGCGCAGAAGACGAGCATCGGGTATTCCATCCCGCTCTCGATGCCGTTCACATTGGTCGCGACGGGATAGGGGTATGGGAGCCACCGCTCCCCGTACCCGGCTATCGCCGCGCGCATCATCTGCGTCGATTCACGCCAGAGGGGGAGTGCCTCTTTCGGGTAGGCCGACTGGACGAGGATTCCGTCGAGGCCCGCGGCGTCGAGGATGAACGCATCGGAAGCCGCCCACGCGAAGGTGCGCACGCGCTCGGCGTGGAAATGCCAGGTGAGCGGGCCGTCGCCCGCGGGCCTGCTCGCCGGGTCCCCGACCTCGTCCACGCCACGGATCACGATCGTCTCGGTGCTCGCGCGGGCTCGCGCGAGACGCTCGACCTGCTCCGACGTGAAGACCTCCGCGGCGTTCGAGAGCTCGCCTGTCGCGACGACGATGTGGTCGCGAGGCACGGTCAGCGCGACGTCGAATGTACCGAAGTTGGTGTAGAACTCGCCTGTCCCCATGTAGGGCAACGTGTTCCAGCCGTGGGCGTCGTCGTACACGGCGACGGCCGGAAACCACTGCGCTACCTGCACGACCGTCCCCTGCTCGACCGCCTCGAGCCCGAAGCGCCGGAACAACTTCGGGGGGATGGCGAACTCGAAAGCGACGTCGAACTCGAAGACTCCGCCGCCCGGCGCGATCGGCTCGGGTAGATCGACGCGCGCCAGCGTGTCGTACACGTGGAACGGCAGCGGGGCACCCGACGCCGACAAGTCCGTGAGCTTCACCCCGTCCCCGCTCGCCTGCTGCAGCCCGATCGCCGCCCGATGCCCGACGCGCGCGCCGATGCTGTCCGCGCGGAAGACGTTCTGCTCGAGGTGTAGCCACAGGTACTCCAGCGGGTCGGGCGAGCGGTTGGTGTAGGTGACGTGCGCACGCCCCGAGATGGTGTGCAAGGCGGGGTCGAGGGCGGCCTCGATCGTGTAGTCGACCGCCTGTTGCCAGTACCCGGGGCCCGGCGCACCCGACCCCGCGCGCTGCGCGTTTGGCGCGGGTAGCTCGAGCGGGCTGAAGACGGTGCGGTCCGCCCGCGGCCCGATGCCGCGGAACCAGGACTCGCGCTCGGGCTCAGGCCGAGGCTCGGCGGCGCAGGCGAAGCAGACCAGAGTCGGGAGGATCGCGCGCAACAGGGCGCTCGCGCGCCGGCTCGCGCGCCGGCTCGCGCGCATGGGGGCGGGGGTCGGGACGTGGGCGCTCGGCATGCTCGGCATGCTCGGCATGATAGTGAACGCCGTGTCCGCTGCCTGCGCCGCTGCTCGTCGGCCCGAGCAGCGCGGGAGGCGCGCCGCGGGTCACCGGCCGAGTCGCCGGCCCGCCGCGTACATCCCGGTGCGGATGTCGATCGCGCCGTCGTAGTGGAAGAACTGCCACCAACCTTCCCGGCGGCCGTCCAGGTACCGCCCCGCCTCCCGCACCTGGCCGTTCGAGAACCACTCCCGCCAGAACCCAGCCATGCGACCCTGACGATAGGTCGCAGCCTGCATCCGCTCGCCATTCCTGTGCCAGGTGCTCCAAAGATCCTCGCGTCGTCCTTCCGCGTAGGCGCCCACCTTGTGCTTGGCGCCGTCCTCGTAGAAGAACTCCCAGGGGCCGTCGCGCTCGTCCTCCACGTACGCGCCGACCCAGCGCAAGGCTCCGTCCGGCCAGGTGTGCTGCCAGAGTCCGGTGCGCGCTCCAGCGCGCGTCCTGACCCCGGTCGAGAGGCCGCCGGAGTGCAGGTCGAACACCTCGACGGCGAACGCCGGTCCGAGCTCCGGCGCGTCGCGACGGGGGGGTGCGGAGCCTGAGCCCGCGACCGTCCCGTCCGGAGGGCCGCCGGTCCGCTCCCCCGCGGCCGATGGCACGCGGCGATCGACGCCGCCGCTCTTCGCGAGCGGTCCGACGAGTCGTGGCGAGAGTTCCGCAACGGAGAGCTCTCCGTCACCCATCCGGATCTCGTCCGGCGCCGATCCCGCCCAGACCGTGTCCGCGACGCGGGCGTCCTGGAGCTTCAAGTTCCACAGCAGGAGCCCGAGTGACAGCACGCAGACCGTGAGGAGCGGCAGGTGCCTCACGCCCGACTCCTCTCGGTTCCTCGGCTCGGGCGCGCCCGACGCATCGGACGGTCTCGGAGCAGTTGGGGCAGCGGGCACATGGTGAGAGTCGTGGGTCGCGGTCGCTCCTAGCAGCCCGTGGTGGAGCGCAGGGCGCGCTCGGGAGTGGCGGGGTTCGTTCCGACAAAGCGCATCGGCGACGCGCATTCAGTGGAGACTCGGAGCGGGCGCAACGCAGCCAGCATGGATCCAGTCGATTCTGAACGAGTCGTGAGTCTCACCATGGTCTGCCT